>NZ_JAUBOY010000142.1:0-1031 GCF_036700465.1 Microcoleus sp. T3_A4
TACAGCGTTTCCCGCTGTTATGAGGTACAGTAGCAGCAATTAGCAAACCAATTTCTTAAATGTTTAGGGTTCATTAACTTGAGGGCAACTGCAATAATTTTATCAACCATTGATGTGGTAGTTGGAACAAAACTTCGTAAAAAAGATTTGAGTTGTGACCACCAAAGTTCAATGGGGTTAAAATCTGGAGAATATGGAGATAAGCAGATAACACTCGCACCGACAGCTTCAATCATTGGCACAATTGATGCTAATTTATGGGCGGGTAAATTATCCATAACTACTACTGCTCCTTTCCATAATTCAGGGCATAAAAATTTCTCAATAAATACGGCAAATGCTTGTCCATTCATTGAATCATTCATTGTCATCAATGCTAGCACTTTGTTCATACTAATTGCGCCAATAGCTGTGACCTTTGCCCCTCGATAAAATGGTTTGATATCGGCAACTCTTGTTCCCCGTGGTGAACGAGAATGAGTTCTGGCTAAACCCAATAGAATACCTGTTTCATCCAAAAACACTAGGTTTTTTGGCTTGATATCCTTAATTTTCTCCCAATACTCTACTCTCAATTTTTGGACTCTTTCAGTCGCAGCTTGACTACTGTACCATGTTTTTTTTTGCGATTTAGCTCTAATTTTTGTAAGCAGCGACACATTGCTGCCCGACTCACCCAATTTCCGGTCTTTTCTGCAAATAATTCACAGAACTCAAGCAAAGTAGCATCGGGATGCTCTGCCACCAGTGCTCTGACTTCTTCAGATGTAGAAGTCAGATGGCTGAATTGCGGTTTTCCTCTTTGTTTGGGTTTTAAATTTCCCTCAGTTTGTTGTTGCTTGATCAGTTTTTGAACTAGACTTTTAGTGACACCAAATTGGGCTGCTACTTTCCTAATAGACATTTTTCTTACTAGATGTGCTGTCACTATTTTTTCTCTAAGATCGAGTGAATATGCTTTCATTAGGTTTGATTACACAATGATATTTCATTATTATTGATTGTACCTCATAACAGCGGGAACCGCTGTA
>NZ_JAUBOY010000070.1:0-26539 GCF_036700465.1 Microcoleus sp. T3_A4
TCGGCTCCGAGTTAACAATTTTTCTTAATTTTACATCATCTTGCATTTGTCTCACATTTATTTGAAATTACTATAACAACAGCAAAGAAGGTCGATCGATTTCATAACCCTGCTCAACTCTGACATCAATCTTGGCTGACCCATAATAATCATGTTCTACCAAATATCCCGCCAAACAGCCGTTAGCACTGCCAGTCGCCGGATCTTCTGGAATTCCTAATGAATGGGCAAAAACTCGCACGTTTAAATCATTAACGTCGCTGTAGGTTTCTGGGCAAAATATCAAAATTTCTTTCGCTTCCATTGTATCAACTAGCTCAAAATATTTATCTAAGTTGACTTGAGCTTTTTTGAGCGAGGCGATAGTTTTTAAGGGTACAATAATAAACGGCACTCCCGTAGAAACTTCTTGAATTGGGAAGTTTGCATCAATTTCATCTGGTGCTAAATTCAGGACATTTGCCAGAGTTTCGGCTGATAAAACTTGACCAAAACTAGGCTGGTTTTGTCGCATCCACAAAATATCTGCCGATTCATTGTGATAATTAAAAGTAACTGGAATTTGACCGACGGCTAGATTGAGAATTACTCGATCGACCTTTTCGCGAATAATCTCTTGCTGCAACACAAACGCAGTGCCCAAAGTCGGATGACCCGCAAAGGGCAATTCCTTCTTGGGCGTGAATATCCGCACGTCATAGCCGCCATCTCGCCGATCGGGCGATCGAATAAACGTAGTTTCTGAATAATTGATTTCTCTGGCTATCTGTAGCATTTGGGCCTCAGATAGTTCGGCAACTCCCGCACCGCAAAATACAGCGAGTTGATTGCCAGCATATTTTGACTCTGCAAACACGTCAACTATATAAAAATTCACATTTCCCTCGTTGAACAGTAGTTTGTGTAGCAGCGGTTTCAACCGCCGAGTATTATAAAATTTCTTGTTACCAGGCTCTGCCTGGTAACACAGATCCAGAGGCTCCGCCTCGCTACTTCAAACAGCGAATTGCTTCCAACATTCCCCTGGCTTTATTCAGCGTTTCTTCGTACTCCAGATCCGGGTTAGAATCAGCCACCAAACCAGCACCTGCTTGTACAGAAACCGAATGTTTGTCACCACCTAAAGAACGAACAACCATAGTCCGAATTGCGATCGCACTATTCAACTGTCCCTCAAAATCATAATACCCGTAAACCCCAGAATACGGCCCCCGGCGACAACCTTCCAACTCGTGCACAATCTCCATCGCCCGAATCTTCGGAGCACCGCTAACCGTACCCGCAGGAAAACCAGCTTTCAACAAATCCCAAGCTGTCTTATCCTGGGCCAATTCTCCCACCACATTGCTCACAATGTGCATGACGTGAGAATAACGCTCAATTTCCATTAATTCGTCAACTTTTACAGTACCGTTTCGGCAAACTCTGCCTAAATCGTTCCTGCCCAAATCAACTAACATGACGTGTTCCGCAATTTCCTTGGGATCTTGCAGCAATTCAGCAGCCAAAGCATCATCTTCTTGAGGAGTTTTACCCCGGCGGCGAGTGCCGGCAATCGGTCGCAAAGTTGCTATTTTTTTACCATCAGCAGTGTTTTCTGCCTTCACCATAATTTCGGGACTCGAACCGATAATCTGCCAATCTCTGAAATGAAAATAAGCCATGTACGGAGAAGGATTTATGAGACGCAAAGAGCGGTAAAGTGCAAAAGAATCGCCACTGTATTCAGCCTCTAGTCGCTGCGAAATAACTACTTGAAAAATATCTCCGGCTTTGATATAATCCTTAGCCTTTAAAACATTGGCACAATACTTTTCACGGGTAATATTGCTAGTGTAAGCCAATTCTGTATTTCCGGTTGTGGAACGGGCATCTTGCGCGTTATTGGGAGGTGTCCATTCTATGAGAGTAGATTGCCGGGAAAGCGGCGATTGCAGCTTCTGAACTAACTTACCAACGCGATCGCAAGCTTGCTGATAAGCATCTGCCAAATCAACGCCAACCTCCCGCAAATCCGCATAGGCGACGACCCAAATTTTCCGCTTCACCTGGTCGAAAATCAGCAAATTATCCACCTGCATCCACAACCCATCCGGCAAATCATTGTCGCTTGCTGGATGCACGGGAACTCGCTGTTCTATCCACTTAATTAACTCGTAACCCCAAAAACCGAATAACCCGCCAATTCCCGGCGGCAACTGCGGCAATTTCACCGGTTGATAAGACTCCAAACACTCGGTTAAAGCTACAAACGGATCGCCCGTAAATACTTTTTCGGAACCGTCACGGTAAACTTGAGTTGTGCGAGATCCCTTTGCCTCCAAAATCCACAACGGATCGCACCCTAAGAAACTATAACGCCCAAGTTTTTCCCCACCTTCCACCGACTCCAGCAGAAAACTGTAAGGTTGACCCGCACAAACCCGATACCACGCAGACACCGGCGTATCCAAATCAGCAACCCATTCTTGATACACGGGTACAAAATTGCCTTGTTTCGCCAGTTCCGAAAATTGTGAGAAATCGGGGAATATCATATATATCAGAAGGAAGAAGGAAGAAGAAAGAAAGAAGAAGGAAAATGCAATCCTGGGAATAATTTCAGCGATTAAAAGCGTCCTAACCGTCTTGGGATCAATAAACAAAAGACGGAAAGCAACATCCCTCCGGCGACTGATACTCGCCAACTGCCATCACCGCCATCGGCTTGAGGGCGCGCAGCCCCTCTTGCAAACACCAGCGAAACAAACTTGCGTACCTCAGCGGCAAGTGAAAAGAAAGCTGTGCTTCGGAGTTCGACGCGGCCGCCCCCAACAGTAAAGCCTGCATATCCGCCTCAGTTTCCGCGACGCTGTGGCCCAAAGCCGACACCGCACAAGTATAAGCCACAATCCGACCTTGTTTGCAAGCAACGAAGGGAGAAAAGTCATTCAGTGCGTCTTCAATCTCCGAAGTTCGATCGCACCTGTATAATTTCTTGCACAAAGCCGCACATTCACCAACATCCTCACTAGCCAGTGGCCGCACCTCAAACCCATGCTGCGACTGGCTGCGAAACTTCCCTTCCATTAACACGAAAGGTTCCTTCACCTCAAAACCCAAAGAAGCGTACAGCGACAGCGACGCCATATTAAAAGATTCCTGAACCAAACGGATACCCACAGCGTCCTGTCCGCGTTCCAGCAAAGCTTTCATGATTTCGCGTCCCGTGCCGCGACCTTGAAAAGTTCGATCGACACTGACGGGGCCGATACCGCGAATCGGGTTGCGTTCGTCCATAAATCCGCAGCCGACAACCGTACCGGAACTCTCGGCTACGATGCCAAAAAACAAGGGACTTTCGATTAGCAAGCTACTTATTTTGGTTGCAAAATCCAGCGTCGGAAAATCTGTAGGGAACAAGTGGCGATCGGAAATATCTTTAAAAGCTTCATAAGTAATGCCAGCGCAAACATCGATATCAGAAGGCTGCGCTCGCCTGATTGCGACATTCATTTTTAATTTAACGATTAACTTTTAATAAGATTAGAAGTTTGCAGTAGTATTTTGGCGCTGCGGGCTTAGCCTCCCGCGCCAGAATACTACTGCAAAAACAAGTTTACAAGCTGAGCCTTTCAAGGCAATATTACCTATGTTTTGCTCAGCGATGCAGTCATAGTTTAAGGATCGAAAGTCTTCTTGCCGCTGAACTTCAGCTTAGCCGGATTGGGATTGCTGCCAATATTGCGGTCAATCTTACCGTTGTAGGGACGACCTTCGTTCACCTTTTCAGGGAACACGCCATCTTTGGGATGCAGGTACTCAGTAGAACCGTCGGGAAACACGCGGTAAATTTTGTAGTTCGAGATTTTGAATTTAGCCCGCAGTTGCTGGCCGCCCAAAGCGATGCACTGCTCCTTGCGGGGCAGATACAGCAAGTTGTCGCCTTGACGCATGATTGCAGCGCCGCCTGTAGGCATTTCAAACACCTGTTCCTTGGGGCTAGTCCAAGTGATCGCGTACTTCTCTTCAACTAGCGCCTTGGTCAGCAAGCCGCCGGTGCTGCCGCCGAAAAGAGGGGGTTGTCCAGTGAGTTCTTCTGCCATAAACATATCCAAAGGATTTTTACGGCATCCTATCATCATGACGCGACACTGCTGTCGAAATTGTAAGGAAAGTTAACAGTTTTTGGGCGATCGATCTCTTCTGATAATTGATAATTAGTAATTAATAATTGATAATTGGTAATTTACACCAAAGTTAGAAAACAAAATTAGGCAGCACGAATCCCGAAAAAATAATCAAACAAAAATAGCAATTATTCGGGTGCTTGTGGGCACCAGAATAATCGCACATTCTCCTAATTTTCCTCCACACGCGATGATCGAAAAATTTACCGCGTCAACCCTAAGTCAAGAACCAATTAGGGTCATAG
Organism: Microcoleus sp. T3_A4; assembly: GCF_036700465.1. Classification (NCBI taxonomy): domain Bacteria; kingdom Bacillati; phylum Cyanobacteriota; class Cyanophyceae; order Oscillatoriales; family Microcoleaceae; genus Microcoleus; species Microcoleus sp. T3_A4. The sequence continues at coordinate 4,415 of NZ_JAUBOY010000070.1, forward strand.
CCGCGGGGAATTTGGCTCAAAGCAGTCCAAGTTTCTTGATTGACAATCCCGTTGGCCTGAATCCCAAAGCTTTTTTGAAATGCGCGAACAGCTTTGTCCGTCAAAGTAGCAAAGTCGCCGTCAATTTCACCACCATAATGGTTGGAAGTTTTGAGAACTTCCTGAACAGTAGCGACTGCTTCCCCAGAACTGCCTAATTTGAGTATCGGCATATTAACTGGAGCAGCAGTATAAAGCGCCTGCCAAGTCAGCGGCCCGACAATGCCATCCGGCGACAAGAAAACCCGAAACTGAAACAGTTTCACAGAAAAATCAACTGCTTTGTTAAAAATTCCTTTAGCAGGCTGTCGGTAAAGGTGCAACTTGGTTAGCAGTTGTTCTAGTTCCAATACCGCTTTACCTTGAGAACCTAATTGTAGTTGTGGCTTTTTGGCTATAGGTTGAGTAGATTTCATCTGGGTTGTAGGTGACATAATCGATTTTGCTAACCTCTAGGTTTGAGTATTCTTCTGGAAAAAAACTTTTTCCGGGCGAAACATTTGCATTCTCAATTTTTCCCGAATCAACACTGGCGTTGGCCGTGCCTCAACAGATTCGAGCGACTTTTACCATATCGCGACTTGTGGACAAGAGACTTATACCATTTTAGATTTTAGATTTTAGATTCGGCATGACGGATTACTATGGGGGTTTGCAGCTTACCTACAGTTTGATTCTTATTTTAAACTGATATTAATTTTGGGCAGCCTCCCTAGGTACTCTGTCGCCAAACCGGGTTTAATACGGCAAGCGCGTCCTGAATCTGCTTTGATACTTTTGATTTTAAAGCTGAACACCGCGTGGCCACATCTCCTTTAAGGCTGATCTCACAGGGTGAGGATTGAGGGTGATATCCTTTCCGTTTGCATCGGAATTATTCATCTCTCTCTTCTCTTTCTCTGCGAGCTCTGCGTTCTCTGTGGTTAAATCATTCCGATGCAATCGGCATTAATATTATTCGTTAAGTCCGACAGGGGTTGAAACCCCTGCCTCATAGCTCAAGTCGTCTCAAGACGACTGTAGATTAGTATTTGATATCAAGTCCGGCTTAAATAGCCCCTCCTATCAAATTTGTTAGCATCGGGAGTATTCCTATCTCTCTTCTCGACAAGCGCGTGAATCAGCGTCAATTCCTTGTCCGGGGCGGTTAATACATTCTCTTTTTTTCACCGCAGATACAGGCAGATAAACAGAGATTAACGCAGATGAATTAGATCAATTCCGGTTGCACCATCGGGAATTGTTGACTGTTGACTGGATTTTACTATTTCGATGCTACCGCAATTGATATGAGAGAGGGTGTAGCAGCGGAGGCTGTTTCTGCATTGAAAACTTTTCTGTGCTATCGTATCTCGGGCGATCGATTAATATCGATTCCGGTTGCACCGTCCGTCATTGTTGACGGTTGACGGTTGACTGTTCACTGTGAGTCCAAAAAATGAAAATTGCGCGAATTATTTGTTGGCAGCTTGATTCGACTTTACGCCCGACTTCGGAAGCGCGGATTTGATATCATTCCAGCGCAGCCGGATTTGATATAACTCGATCGATATTTGCGCGCTCAGACGCCCACAAACCCGGTTTTTTACAGTATATTCCATGTCAATTTAGTACGGATAAACAGGGTTTCGAGCAACAGAATCAGTAATGATGCGAGAACTGTAAAGAAACCAGGTTTTGCGCGGTGTACTTCATAAACCTTGAATACGCTGTATCAATTGAGTCTAAACAGTGGGAATAGTAAAGTGAAATTCACTTCCTCGGTCTTTTCCTGCGGAATCTACCCAAATTTTACCGCCCCAGCCAGCAACAATCTGTTTGCAAATTGCCAATCCCAAACCGGTACCGCCGGCGCTGCGGCGCAAAGCTCCTTCTTCTTGATAAAATCGATCGAACACTACTTTTAAACTGTTCGCCTCGATTCCCCTCCCCGTATCGGCTACGAGCACTTCCACCATCCGAGAACCGTTGCATTTCGCTCTTATGGTGACGCTTCCTTGAGGTGTGGTGAATTTGCAAGCGTTGTCTAGCAGTTTGGAGAGCACCTCCACCAACCACTCTCCGTCAGCTTGCACTAAAGGCAATTCTGCCGACACTTCGGCGATAATTTCCGGTAACTGTCGATCGAGTCCGCCCCCCGATCGCACGCTGCTAAGGGCCAAATCAACGCATTCTTGCAGCGTCAGCGATTCTACGTTCCATTGGACTCGCCCGCTTTCTAAGTGAGAAAGAGTTAAGAAATCCTGCACGAGTTTTCGCATTCTATCGGCATCGCCCAGGGCAGTTTCTAACATGATTTGCCGCAATTCTGGGGGCATATCTGGTTCGGAGTTCAAGCTTTCCAAACAAACTTGAATCGTAGAAAGAGGGGTGCGGAGTTCGTGTCCGGTGATGGCAATTAGATTGCTGCGAGTGCGGTCTAATGCTTCTAATTGTTGGTTGAGTTCTTCTAAATGAGCGTAGGTTTCTGCTTGAATTAAGGCGGCTCCGAGTTGGGTGGCGATCGCCTCTACTAAAGCAATTTCGTCTTCTTCCCAAGCCAAAGTTGATCGACACTGGTGCATTTCCACCATGCCCAAAACCCGCCCCTGATAAAGCACTGGCACCATTAGCCAAGAGACAATTTGCCAATTTTTTACAGTTTGTTCCAGGAATTGTGTATTGACAATCCGGGGGTGTTGTGCTGTGTCTTGGATGTAAACTCGCTCTTGCCGCGCCACCGCGTCGCTCCATATTTGATTTTCCTGCAACAGCCAAGTCTGATCCAGCATGGAACTAGCGCCCGGCCCCAAAAACTCGCGATCGATTTTGACTGCAACATCTGTGGCCTTGCACCGATAAATCAAACATCGGCTTGCCGACAGGGCAGTGCCCAGTTCTTGGACTGCAACTTCGACGATTTCTTGCGGGTTGAGAGACTGCCGCATTGCCGTGGTAATTAAGTTTACCAGGCGTTCTTTGCGTTCCTGGGCGGCGATGGCAGCGTATGCTTTGAGCAGTTTGTGCTGGCCTGCTTGCAAGTAGGTTACTAAGCGTTCGGTAAAAGCATCGCTCAATTTTGGATTGGGAATTTTTGAGCTTTTTCTCGTACTTATGTCAGGTTTGGTGGCTTTGGAAGTGGCGGATTTCCTCGTTTTTTTCGGTGTTTTGACGAGCTTGTAAGCAGTTCGAGCTCGATCGATCTTTTCGGCCAATTCCGGGCGATAATTGACAATTCTATCGAGCAACAATGCGGCAGCTTTGGAGCTTACCTCGCGATCGAACGTCCAAATTCCTTCAAATCTGCGAGCTTGATCCATCAACAGTGGCCCGCGATCCTCCTGGTTGTCGATCGGCACAATTTTTTCTTGACAAATCAGGCAAGTTGAGTAGTGCTGCCCCAGCACCACTAAGTGCCACTCTTTACTCAATCCGTCCTCCGGTGCAAACGCCACAGTTTCGTGACATTCCGAGGAATTTTTAAAGTCAGTTTCCGGTGCAGCCAGCACGTATACCTGAGACGAGCGTGAGGCAATTCGCCGGTAGCGGTGAGCTTCCTGGCGGTAGAAGCGCTCTCGCTGAAAGCTTGCAATGACTAGCGGTTCGTCGTCTGAACCCGCCAAAACTAAGTCTTCCATTGCGTGAGACAGGGCTGTCATGGAAGATTTGAAATAAATTTGTGCCCGCAGTTGGGGCAAAGCTTGCAGAAGTTCTGCCAGTAGCGAAATAGGGACGATCATCTAGCCTTAAACGTGCATTTTTGCCGATGACAAAACAGGATCGATAGGAGGTTTAGAGCGATCCCTTTTCAGTATCTGATACATTTATGCTTCATAACACGACTGTTTAAGTCATATCATGCTAGCCATATCATTTAGACGAATCTAAGCAGAGGTATGCCTCCAAGACCTTGAGTTCATCCCAAAGTCACCTGTTTTTACCTCTAGGTGTTGACGCCAACTCATCTATTCAGGGTTCGATTCGGGCGTTAGCACTCTCACCATTCAGACTTGTTAGGCACCGCTTCCGGATCTCTTGCATTATACTATTCTTGAGCTATTTGATATCAGTGCTATCTTTATCGGTTTTTGGCGAATCGGTTTTTGGCGATCGATGTGGCTAATCGGCAATTAAACTTTCAAAAATCACAAGTAATTGGCCATTAGCTAAAAACTAACGGCCAATTATTTTGAGGACTTATATCCAATCTGGTTAGATTCGGAATTATGCCAAAGGTGCGAGCATCCTTGCGAGCTTTTAAGCTCGCACTGAAATCGGAAAATTATTATTCCGATGAAGCGCGGAAACGATTTTCACCAAAATCTATGAAGAAAAAGGGTTTCGGACACCTAGCTTGTAAGTCCTATATTTTTTTTGAGGCATAGCGCCTGAGTATAAATGCTGCGGCTGTGGCTGTCTTAGGCTAGTTCCCCCCCTTCGTCGCTGCCGCCCGGAGATGATTTGTAGAGAGCATCTAATTGTTCGCGGGCGTCTTGGACAGTCAGCGAACGCATCACTAACAGCGGCTCATTGACTATGTTTCCGTATTCATCTAAAAGTTCTGGATGCGGTACCGATTGAGAGCGAGGATTGGATGCGTAGGGATTATTTGCCCTGAACTGTTGAGGGCGCTGGGACTCCATACCAACGGTGACTAGACTGCGGATTAAGTTACCGACTGCCAGAAAGGCAAGAATGGTAAAAGCTAAAATATAAAGCAGGTGCAACATTATCTTCTCCTCCGGGCTAAACAGCCACACAGCAATTTACAAAAGTGTTTCAGCAAGTAATAACTTATTAACTGGAAATCTGTTTGAGGTTGTCAAGTGGGCCGCCACATTTCCCAAGGTTGGGGATTTGACTGCAAATTTAACTTGAACTCGCTTCCTTATTTTCCAGGGGGAGCTGACTGCCATGAGCGAAAGCGTGCCGATACTTGCCAGCATTCGGCGAGCTGTCTGTGCCACGGCATCAGTGCTGCTGTTTCAATCCCAACTTGACCTCCGGTTGCTTGAAATAGAGCTTTAGCTGCGCCTACTTCTTGCTGAGCCTGTTTGACTCGCGCCAGCAAGTCAGATTGATCCTCGTCGCTGAGAAAGGGAATTTCCTCAGTTTCTAAGAGCTTTGCCGATCGGTCGAACCAGTAATTAAAATCCTCTAACAGCGGTTCCAGTAACGCTTTGAGCAATTCTGGCTCGGGCAAGTTGGAATTAAGCATGGATCAAAATTGGGTTATTTATCTATTATAGTCTTAGACGGTCTTTACAAATTGTAACATATTTTTAACAAAAATTCAATAATTTAACAACAATTAGCAGGTGGGTGGGAATAAATTTAACTGTGTCAGCAGGGATTTTTGAGTCGAAATCCCCAAATTCTGCCAAATTAGTTGGCGAGCTCACGGATGGTTAGAACCGGGTTTTTTCAGGCAATACTTTAAAAAACCCGGTTTCTGAGAGTCGGAGTGCGTCCCGCACTAAACGTGGCAACCATCAGGGCCGTTGTTGTAATTTCCCGGAGTGTCCCCCAGCCGGAAGTCGGCGCTTGCTGTCCCAATCTGAGTAAGATAGAAGCAACTGCAACTAAATTAATTGCTAATTCAGCCGATGTCTAGCTCACAATCCATGTCCCCTCCAGAAGAGTCCGTTAAGATTGAGTTGCCCCGCACGAGTGAGTCGGAGGCACTAAAAAAAATTCGCCACACCACCTCCCACGTTATGGCGATGGCGGTGCAGAAGTTATTTCCCAAGGCGCAAGTAACCATTGGCCCTTGGATTGAAAACGGTTTCTATTATGACTTTGACACTCCCGAACCTTTTACGGAACAGGATTTAAAAGCCATTAAAAAAGAGATGATCAAAATCATCAACCGTAAATTGCCTGTAATTCGGGAAGAAGTCAGCCGCGAGGAAGCGGAACGCAGAATTAAGGAGATTAACGAACCTTACAAATTAGAAATTTTAGAAGGTTTGAGCGAACCGATTACTCTTTACCATGTGGGCGAGGAATGGTGGGATTTGTGCGCCGGGCCTCACTTAGAAAATACCAGTGAGTTGAATCCAAAGGCGATCGAGCTAGAAAGCCTAGCAGGCGCGTACTGGCGCGGCGACGAAACTAAAGCTCAGTTACAGCGCATTTACGGCACTGCTTGGGAAACTCCCGAACAATTAGCAGCATACAAACACCGCAAAGAAGAAGCATTAAGGCGCGATCACCGCAAGTTAGGCAAAGAGTTAGGCTTATTTATTTTTGCCGATGCGGTGGGCCCCGGTTTGCCTTTGTGGACGCCGAAAGGTACTGTTTTGAGAAGTATTTTAGAAGATTACTTGAAACAAGAACAAATCAAGCGCGGCTATTTGCAAGTTGTGACTCCGCACATTGCCAGAGTGGATTTGTTTAAAATTTCCGGTCATTGGCAGAAATACAAAGAAGATATGTTTCCGCTGATGGCGGAGGATGAGGAAGCGGCAGCAAACGAACAGGGTTTTGTCATGAAACCGATGAACTGCCCTTTTCACATTCAAATTTACAAAAGCGAATTGCGTTCCTATCGCGAATTGCCGATGCGCTTAGCGGAATTCGGCACAGTTTACCGCTACGAACAATCAGGAGAATTGGGCGGTTTAACACGGGTGCGCGGCTTTACGGTGGATGATTCCCACTTATTTGTCACGCCGGAACAGTTGGATGCAGAATTCTTGAATGTGGTGGATTTGATTCTGTCAGTATTCAAGAGTCTCCAACTGAAAAACTTTAAAGCGCGTTTGAGTTTCCGCGATCCGAACAATTTAGAGAAATACATCGGTTCCGATGAAGCTTGGGAAAAAGCTCAAGGTGCAATCCGCCGCGCGGTGGAAACTTTGGGAATGAATTATTTTGAGGGAATTGGGGAAGCGGCTTTTTACGGGCCGAAACTCGATTTCATTTTCCAAGATGTCTTGGATAGAGAATGGCAATTAGGAACTGTTCAGGTAGATTACAATTTGCCAGAACGTTTTGATTTGGAATACGTTGCTGAAGACGGCACTCGCAAGCGTCCGGTGATGATTCACCGCGCTCCTTTCGGTTCTTTGGAACGCTTGATCGGGATTTTGATCGAGCAGTATGCGGGGGATTTTCCGCTGTGGTTAGCGCCGATTCAGGTGCGGTTGTTGCCTGTCAGCGCCGAGTTTTTGCCGTTTGCGAAGGAAGTGGCAGCGAAGATGAAGGCGCTCAATATTCGCGCTGAAGCTGATGAGGATAGCGAGCGTTTGGGCAAGTTGATTCGCAATGCTGAGAAGGATAAAATTCCGGTGATGGGTGTTGTGGGTGCGAAGGAAGTTGAGGCGAATAGTTTGAATATTCGGACTCGGGCTTCTGGGGAGTTGGGGGCGATTTCGGTTGATGAAGTGATTGGGAGGTTGCAGCGGGCTATTAGTAGTTACGGCGATTTTTAAGCGATTTTAATCGCAGATTTTAGAACGGGCGAGACGCCCGTTCCACGATTCACTTAATGGGCGTCTCTCCCTTCCACGATTCACTTAACGGGCGAGACGCCCGTTCCACAATTAATACAAATGATAAGCGGTTGTGCATTTAATTTTCACAATCTTCTCCGTTGCCTTTGCGCGCGGGTGATGCGGAACCAATTGTAGATTTACAAGCGTTAGTCAATGGGGTTTACGATCGCCCCGCCAAGGACTTTAGAATAGATTATATCGCCGTATCAGTTCCCCCGCTGTCGGAAACTTAAGCTGCTGGGGCGGATGTTTTGTTGGAGGAGAGGGGCTCGATCGGATGATAGAGGGAGGTTTAAGTGCGATCGCCCCCATATAAATTGCTGAGATATAATTAGATGGCGTAGAGTGGCAATAGAAAGTAATGGCAGATATTCAAATCAGCGTCGAAGGACAAGATGCAGTTGCTGCTAAAGATGAACTGTTTGCGATTTCTGGCTTGTCGGGAAATTGGGAAACAACCGGGGATGATGAAAAAGAGGGAACTTTAATAATCATCCGCTTACGATCCAGAGACAATTCCAGAACTAGATGAGCTACAAATCTTTCTAGGATAAAAAAACAATCTGGGTGTGGACAGCAGTAGATTACTTTAGACCAGGCATTCTAGGATGGGTATTAGGAGACCCAGCGTCCTAAAACGTTTGAACCTTTGTGGGATGTAGTTAGTAGATGGGGATGCTATTTTTATGTGACGGATGGTTGCAAAGTTTATGCAATGTTTATTCCAGAGAGAAACCAAATTCTGTGTCCAACTTACATGACTTGCGGTAGAAGGTGAAAACACAAGATTAATACACTATCTGGCTCGCTTAAAACGAAAGACTTTTTGTTATTCTGGCAGCCGAACAAATGCTCATATCTTCAATTAAACTACTTATTCATTATCTCAAGTTTAATGATGTTCGCCTTCCCTATTCAATTAATTATTTCGAGCGAGCATTAGTCACCGCACGCGATTGCTAAACCATACCCCAATTCAGCAGCGCCGGGATTGGTTTGTGTGGACGGTGTAGGGTACTGGGTTCTACGGCTGATGCGTTACAAATTGTTGCAAAATGATGCCGTAATGCAGTAAAGAGTGAGATAGTTGGTAGTGGTGCATTATCATGTTAAACTAATAAAATAATATCAATACTCCTGAGTATATATGAGTATCACTTGTTTAAGATGTCCTTCGGGGAAAATTATTAAATACGCTCATAGTTATGGTAAACAAGTGGTAAACAAGGATATAAATGTCAAGAATGTGGGCGACGGTATTTTGTCCATGAGTATAATTTATCGTTAAGGCGAGTTCCGTGACCTGCAATTACTATACACTACTACCCAATTACTATGTACGACAAAAATAATCCAAATAAGCTCATGCCAGATCCAACAAGTGAAGGGAAGACTCACTTTATCTCACCACGGTTACTAAAGTTATTAAGTTACCAGACCCCTATAAGACAATTCTTTACCCAAGCGACCTATATGAGTCGCCGAACTGAGCCGGGAAGTATTGATTTTACTATCGGTGATGCCCATGAAATACCACCTCCAGGGTTTGTAGAAGCCTTACAGCGTTGGAGTGTACCGCAAAATCAAGGGTGGTATGGCTACAAGGGAAATATTCCACAATCACGGATCACTGTATCCGCTGCTCTTGAGGATAAACGCGGACTTTCTATATTGCCTGAAGATATTTTTATGACCAATGGTACTGTAGTTGGTTTGGCGATTTGTCTGCAAATGTTAGCTGGTGAGGGAGATGAGGTAATTATTTTGACTCCACCCTGGTTAGGTTATAGGAGTATGGTGCATTTTACCGGTGCCGTTCCGGTGGGTGTGCCTGTGGATACAAACACCTTTGATATGGATTTGCAGGCGATCGCATCTGCAATTACAGAACGGACTCGAGCAATTATTATCAATTCACCTCACAACCCTACAGGTAAGCTTTTTTCAGCTAGTACCCTGGAGGGTTTGAGTGCTATACTTAACGAGGCTTCTCAGCACTATGGCAAGCCTATTTATATTATTTCCGATGAAACCTTCAGCCGCATTGTTTTCGACAACCAAACTTGTCCCAGCCCTACTCAGTTTTACCCATTTTCTTTCTTAGTATATGGTTATAGTAAGACTTTAATGGCACCCGGTCAACGTATAGGGTATATTGCTTTACCTCCCACTATGCCTAATCGGGAAGAAATAAGACGAATCATTGCTTTCCTACAACAAACTCCTTTTGGTTGGTGTTATCCTAGTGTGCTCATGCAGTATGCATTAGGAGACTTAGAGCAACTAAACATAAATATCGAGCATTTACAAAACAAGCGAGATCGGATGGTGAACGCACTGCGGGATATGGGTTACAACCTGTATAACCCTGATGGGACGTTCTTCCTCTTGGTGAAATCACCTTGGGATGATGACCTTGCTTTTGCCGAGTTATTAGCAAGTCAAGATATATTTGTTTTACCAGGAACTCCCCAGGAAATACCCGGTTACTTCCGAATTTCCCTTACTGCCAACGAAGAAATGATTTCGCGTTCTCTACCCAAATTCCAAGCTGCGATGGAATACGCTGTTGCTAACCCACTTGCTTCCCCCTCTTCTGTCACTAAGCGGCAGAGTATAATAGAACAAAATCTCTCAAACCAGAGCTAGGTCTATGGTTAACCCTCGCCAAGCTATTTCAACCTTGAAATTGATTGATGAGTATTGTCGCTATTACAGAAATCTGTTTTCAGAAGTCAGAAGCTTCAAAGCTTTTACACACCTTCATGCTGGTATAATTTCTGATATGGCGTTGCGGAATTGGGGTAGGGTTTAGCGATCGCGTGCGGTGACTAATGCTCGCTCGAAATAATTAATTGAATAGGGAAGGCGAACATCATTAAACTTGAGATAATGAATAAGTAGTTTAATTGAAGATATGAGCATTTGTTCGGCTGCCAGAATAACAAAAAGTCTTTCGTTTTAAGCGAGCCAGATAGTGTCTTAATCTTGTGTTTTCACCTTCAACCGCAAGTCATGTAAGTTGGGCACAGAATTTGGTTTCTCTCTGGAATAAACATTGCATAAACTTTGCAACCATCCGTCACATAAAAATAGCATCCCCATCTACTAACTACATCCCACAAAGGTTCAAACGTTTTAGGACGCTGGGTCTCCTAATACCCATCCTAGAATGCCTGGTCTAAAGTAATCTACTGCTGTCCACACCCAGATTGTGTTTTTTTATCCGACAAAGGTTTGTAGCTCATCTAGTTCTCCTACTTCGGGAATTGTCTCTAGATCGTAAGCGTATGGTAGCAGCTTTCCAACTTGCTTGAGCCAATTAATTATTGTCGTGTGATGCAGGTCTTTGACTCTCTTACTCGCACGAAAACCCATCCCATTGACATATATTTTTAGGTATTGATATTTAACTTCTTGCGCGTAACACAGGTGGGTTTGATAGCAATCTCTAAATTGCCTGCCACAGTCAAAACAAATATAATTTTGCTTGCCTTTATTGGCGCATTTTTATTAACATGAGTAGACTTATCTTCAGGAAATTTTATTGGCTTTGACATTAAGTTAATTGGTTTTTGTGAATCGCTCACTCGCTCTATCGTACCTCAATTCAACAACGCCAGGAAAAGATTGGGAATGTTAAAGGGAAAGCTGCTACTTTGCACCAACTAGCAGGAATTTATGCGGATCAAGGGGAAGTAGCAAAGGCGATCGCATTTTATGAACAATCTCTGGAACTTGAGGAAAAGATTGGCAATGTTCGAGGGAAAGCTGCTACTTTCGCCATGTTAGGACTGTTGTTAGCAGATAAGAAGGGAGATTTTGACAAAGCCTTGAATTATTTACAGCAATCTTTGGACATTTTCCAGCATTTGCGATCGCCCGACGCGAAGACAGTGAGGCGAATTATTGCTGAAGTTCAGCGGATGGCTGATGGCTGAAGAAAGTTTAGCCCGATTCTCTGCTGCGCGAAACCAGCCTGCGGCAATCTGAAATCTAAAAACTCCTACACAAAACGTTACATATTTGTTACCATCGGGACGAGTCTGTCCTCAACAGTCCCTCTGTTAACCTTCTAAACTAACGACTATGAGTCAACCTCCCTCAGCAATTCCCGCCTCCGAAGAGTCCGCCGAAACCCCCACAGCGCCGACAAACAATGCACCTCCACCGAGTTATGTCAAGCTGGCGATGCGGAACATGGTTCGCAAGCGGGCGACTTCTCTGTTTCATTTTGCCTTGACAGCGATCGGACTTTTAGGCGTACTCGTCGGTTTGGCTTTTCTCGATCGCTATTTCAATTCTTAATCGGGGATTCCAACAATCAGCCTCTAATTTCTGGTGATGTTTTTGATCTTTCTTAATCGGGAGTTAAGCTGATTGTTCTGCCTGCCTGTTGCAATCTCTAACAGATTACTGTATCTTTCCAGCAACAGCAAAATCCCCTGCCGTTCGATCGCGCAATTGGAATTTGTAAAAAAATTGAATATATCATCCCTTGACAGGAGAGCAAAAAAATGTTAATTGAGGTGAACGTCGAAGACTGTTACGGGATCGCCCAGCAGTCAGCCGACGCTTCCAACCTCCCTGAGAGTGCAGCCAGCGGGGAGATTTGGGCCGAAACCTGGGAAAATTGGTTTAGCGTTTGGCTGGAAAACCAGGCGGCGGATGTGCCAGTGGCCCCGGGCTACGAAGTCAGTCTGCGTTTAACCGCCGATACGGAAATGCAAGCCCTCAACCTCCAGTACCGCCAGCTCGATCGATCGACCGATGTATTAGCTTTCGCAGCTTTAGAGGTAGACTGTCCTCAACTAGAGGAAATGCAGTCATCTGAACCTTTATACTTGGGTGATATCGTCATCTCGATCGATACAGCTAACCGACAAGCCCAGCAGCAAGGACATCCCCTGAAGACCGAACTAGCTTGGCTGGCAGCCCACGGTTTTCTACATCTTTTGGGCTGGGATCACCCGGATGAAGAAAGTCTGACTCAAATGCTCGATCGACAAGAAACATTGCTGCGGGCGATCGGTCTTACGATCCAAACAGCATAACTTAAGTTGATGGTGATTTAACAAATCATGTCAAGCCCAACATAACTTTCTGAAATTAAACCAAAACTTTAGTAAAAACTTAGAAAAGTTACCTAGACTTGATGAAGTTAATTTGAAAAGTTTAGCTTTCATTCATCTCTGTAAATTAAAGTTGGTTCTTTATGACACTAGATAGACCCTCAATTTCATCACAAATCGCACAGTTTCTGCCCATGCCTCAAGACTCTTCTAGCCAGACAGTCCACGAGCCTAAAAAAGCCTTGAAATACAACCGAGAGCTGTCCTGGAAAATCGCATCTAGCTTAGCTACGAGTTTTAGATACGCTTGGGGGGGTCTGAGTTATGCTTTTGAAACTCAGCGCAATTTTCGGATTCACACTGTTATTGGCACTTTGGCGATCGGACTCGGGCTATTTTTGCAACTGAAACCTGTAGAAATATCTGTGATCGGTGTCACCATTGGCATAGTTTTAGCCATGGAACTGTTGAATACGGCGATCGAATCGGTGGTAGACTTGACCGTCGGGCAATCTTATCACGAACTAGCCAAAATTGCCAAAGACTGCGGTGCCGGAGCGGTTCTGGTATCGGCAATGGCTGCGATCATCGTGGGTGCTGCACTTCTGCTTCCTCCTTTGTGGGCAGTCGTTCAAATTGCGATCGCCCGTCAGTAACTTATTGGAGCCAGAAAATTTTAGGTTTTAGATGACCAATTTGAGATTTTTAGTTTTATTCGTCTATATTGCAGCTATTTTTATCTTCGGCATCTATCTAAAATCTTGAAACCCTTGCTTTCAGGGAGCGAGTTAACCTAAAATCTAAAATCTAAAACCTAAAATCTAACTTAACCCGTGATTATAGTCATCGATAACTACGACAGTTTTACATACAATTTGGTACAGTATCTAGGAGAACTCGGTGCTGAGTTGCCCGTAGCCCGCGAAGTGCAAGTCTACCGCAACGACCAAATTTCCTTAGCAGAAATTAGCCGATTGCAGCCGGCAGCAGTGGTGATTTCTCCAGGCCCAGGGCGGCCGGAAGATGCGGGAATTTCTCTGGAATTAATCAAAGAATTGGGGCCGACTCTACCAATTTTAGGCGTGTGCCTCGGACATCAAAGTATCGGTCAAGTATTCGGGGGCAAAATTGTTTCTGCACCCTTGTTGATGCACGGCAAAACTTCTCAGGTAGAACACGCAGGAGTCGGAGTTTTTCAGGGTGTGGAATCGCCGATGATTGCAACTCGCTATCACAGTTTAGTAATTGAAAAGCAGACTTGTCCAGAAGTTTTGGAAATTACCGCTTGGGTTGAAGACGGAACTATTATGGGCGTGCGGCATCGGGAATATCCGCACATTGAAGGTGTACAGTTTCACCCGGAAAGTATTTTGACGACTGCGGGAAAGCAATTATTGCGAAATTTCTTGGAACGGCTTTAGTTTGGTTTTGAATTTTGAGTTTTTGTCGGAATCTTTCGGGTGCGGAATCCACACCGGAGTGTTCAAATTATCTAAATTTTTAGGGTGGACATTGCGAACTTTACGGTTGAAATTTTGTGAAGCTTTCGGGTGGGCAATGCTCACATTACAGTAAAAGTAGGGTGTACATTTCGCACCTGACGGTGTTTTGTGGTATAACAACAAACGACCAACACCCGACAACCCCAACCACAAGATGAAACGGCGACAATTAATACGTTACGCACAGACGGGTTTGCTAGCAGCTTTAGCAACTGGTTTACCATCTGGATGGGAAAGCTATCAAGCTCAAACTGCTGATTCTTTGTCGGTTCAGTGGTTGGGCCACACTTGCTTCTTGTTCGCCGGAGGCGGTGCGAGGGTGCTGGTGAATCCTTTTCGCCCCCTAGGCTGTACGGCAGGCTATCGCTCTCCTAAAGTACCAACAGATTTGATTCTGATTAGCAGCCGGTTGCTCGATGAAGGTGCGATCGACGGATTTGCGGGCAATCCCGGTCTTTTGTACGAGCCAGGGGCTTACAGGTCAAACGGGCTGCGGATTCAAGGGATTCGGACGGAAAAAGACCGTGAGGGAGGAAGGCGATTTGGGGTCAATGTGGCTTGGCTGTGGCAGCAAGCGGGCGTTAAGATTTTACACTTGGGCGGAGTCGCTGGCCCGATCGGCATTGAAGAACAAATCTTGATCGGGCGGCCCGATGTAGTGCTGATTCCCGTGGGCGGCGGGCCGAAAGCTTACACTCCGGCGGAAGCGAAGCAAACTTTGCAACTTCTCAAACCAAAGATGGTGATTCCGACACATTTCAAAACCCAAGCCGCCGATGCTGCTGCGTGCGATTTAGTGCCGCTAGACGAATTCTTGGCGCTGATGGATGGTACGCCGGTGCGCCGATTGAATAATGACACTATTTCTATCAAATCTGCTGACTTACCTCAAACTGGTTCGGTGATTGAGGTTTTGAGTTACAGATTTAGCGGTTGATGCCCGATTTCTCAGCTTGCGTTATAGTAAGGAAGTTTTGGTCGATCGGGGATGCAAGAGAAATTTCTCTCTACCTTAGCCTCTGGCAACCTTGCCTTTTGTCGAGATTTGGCTAACATAACAATTCATGTTCACTGTTTTATCTCATAAGGAAATGCAAGCGCAATGAAAAATCAAAATTTACCTAGTTGGATGAAACAACTCACAGGTTTCGCAGGAATAATCGGCGCTAGCGCGTTAATCGGTTTCCCGGCTTGGGCTCACATCACCTCCAACACCAATGTTGCTAATGCAACTCAAACTTCACAAGTTGCAGGAAAAGTTAAAACCGCTGCTTCACCGGCACCAACTTCCGCTTCACCCGCACCAACTTCCGCTGCTAAGGATATTGTTGCTATTGCATCGGGCGACCCTCAATTCAAGACGCTGACAAAGGCTTTGGGAGCAGCAGACTTGGTTGCAACTTTACAAAGAAAAGGCCCTTTCACTGTTTTTGCACCGACAGACGCGGCATTTGCTGCTTTGCCAGAAGGAACTGTGGAGAATTTGCTCAAACCGGAAAACAAAGCCCAACTTACTAAGATTTTAGCTTACCACGTTGTTCCTGGTTCGGTTGTATCTACTAGCCTGAAATCCGGCGATGTTAAAACTGTTGAAGGCAGTTCGCTGAAGGTGGCAGTTAGCACAGGCAAAGTTACTGTCGGCGGCGCTAATGTTGTGAAAGCTGATATCAAAGCTAGCAACGGCGTTATTCACGTAATTGACAAGGTGCTGATGCCCCCTGATGCGAAGTAAGACTAGCGGCTTTTGCATCAATTGATGTCAGATTCGGTTAAATGAAGGCGAAGTAAGGACACAACATTGTTGTGTCCTTATTTGTATGGCAGGCAATCCAGAATTAATACAGATAAAGCTTTAGCTAGCTGTGGGGACTGGCAAAAATGGCTGCCAACCCTTACCCCGGTAGCCAAAATCGAAGATTTCGGGATGGAGAATTTCTGCTAAAATTTCTAACGAATCAACCAATCTCGGCCCCGGTCGATTAAAGTAAGAATTGCCGTCAGTTATGTAAACTTTCCCAGTTTTTACTGCTTGCAAATTAGCCCATTCTGCGTATTTAGTTATCTGCATTGCTTCGCTGCGAGTGCGGTTTAAATCAAAGCCGCAAGGCATGAAAATAATTACATCGGGATTAGCTTCTACTAAAGATTCCCATTTTAACCAAGGAGAATGTTCCCCGACAATTCCAAACAGCGAATTGCCTCCCGCCATTGCCACTAATTCGGGAATCCAGTTACCCGCAGCCATCAAAGGTTCAATCCATTCGATGCAGGCTACTTTGGGAAGTCTCTCTTTTGTGGTAAGAATAGATGAGGCTTGTGTTTTCGAGGTAATAGCATCGATGCGGGATTGCAAAAGGTTGATCGCACTTTTGCCATTTACGCCCAAAGCAGCAGCAACTCGCTGAATATCCGTCCAGATTTCTGCTAGCAGATTCGGCTGCAAAGAAATAATTTCTGGCTTGCTATTTACCAGCGTGCTTACCGCTTGTTCAACCTCTGCTAGAGAACAAGCGCAGACTTCACATTGAGCTTGAGTAATAATGTGAGTTGGCTGCAATTTTTCCAAAGTATCTATTTCTACTTTATAGACACTCAGCGCATTTTGCAACAATTCTGTCACGCGGTTGTGAATTTCGCTGCTAGTTCCTTCGGGATTGAATTTAGGCTGAGTGCAAACAGGTAAATTTTGGATTTCTGGGGGATAATCGCATTCGTGGGAACGACCCACAATTGCATCGGTTAATCCTAAAACTGCTACAATTTCGGTGGCACTGGGAATTAAAGAAACAATTCTGAGTTGGTTCATTGATTTTCGGTTTTTTACAGATTTATCAGCACAGGCGTTACAGATTTATCAGCACAGGCGTTACAGATTTATCAGCACAGGCGGCACGCCCGTGCCACAATAAAAGGGATTGTTAAACTTTCAACTTTTTTAAGTATTGCAAATCTTGCCATGCTTGAATGAGATTACCTTGCATCAGAGCCGCGACACCGTTTAAAACTCTAATTTCCGGTAGATTGGAGTTGAGAGCGAGAGCAGGTTTTAAGGCTGTTTGAGCGGCTTTGGGATGCCAGCCGTACAGGTGTACGAAAGCGAGATAGGCGTAAGCGTAAGGGTTTTGTGAGTCGAGTTGAGTGACTTTTTCTAAGGCGGCGATCGCACTTTTGACATTCTGCTGCAATACCCGAGAAAATGCCAAAGCATAAGCCAATTCTAGATTATTGGGTTCTTGCTGCAACCGATATTCTAACGCTTGTTCCGCTTGCACGGTATAATCTTGAATTGGATCGTACTGATTGATGCGCCCAATCTGCTCGAACACCGGTTCTAAACCGGGCAATCCTTTTGGTAAATTAACCGCCATCGCCCGCAATTGAGTCACCAAATCTAACTCAGGCTTATCTGTATTATCCTCGTTTCCAGGCTCTGCCTTGGAACGCATATCCAGAGGATCTGTCTCGATATTAACACTAATTGCCGGCACATTAATCGGATAAGTTTCGCCGGTTTTCCGATTTAGATAAGTAGCTTGCAGATTGTAAGTTCCCGGTGCAATATTAGCAGGAGGAAGCATCGCCGTGCGATCGACAACTCGAAACCCCACAGCAAATTTATCCGCTTCCAGAATCCCCGGATGCAAAGTCCCCTGGCCGATCGCGCGATCGTGTAAAATCCTGAAAGTCTGTCCCGGTGGAATATCGCCAGACTGCTGATTTTCCCACGTTACCAACACTAAACCAGACTGCAACTGCTGCCAAGGCCCAGACCAAGTATAAGTAACCGGCAACGCGACTCCGGGAACAGCTTTTGCCGCGACAGTAACTCGATCTAATTGTACTTGCGATCGCGCTTCATTCAACGGCTGTATTTCTACAGGCTGCACTCGCTTGCGATAAAGATTTAAATTAGTATAATCGGGCAAAATCCAAGTTTTATCTAACTCAAATTTATCACCTTTTTCAATTGCCGTAACTGCTGCATTTTGAGCTTGTTTAATACGTTCGCGAATCGAACCTTGGGGGCCGCTTTTAGTTACAAACCAAGAGAGTGATCGCACATCTTGCGGCACGTCTTTTAAATTCGTTCCCACCTGCCGCCCGTAAACCTGAAAATTCGCCAAAGCACCGTAAAAATTCAAATTATGCTGGTTAATTTCCGGCGTCGAAGGCAACACGCCTAAAGTAGATTGTAAATAAGGTTCCCTATCAATAATTTCTGCAATTACCTCTCGGTGCGGCCACTCTTTCCCCAAGTAAGGATAGTGAGAATTGCCGGGACTGATAATTTGAACTAAGCTATGTCCCAAAGCACCTCCCAGCGGCCACATATGGAACAGCATCGCCAGAATTGCCAAGCCAATTGTACCCCAGCGAATTTCTCGTCCCCACCGAGAAGGCCACAGCGTTAAACAGTAGGCTAAGAAAATAGATAAAACTGGCAAATAAGGTATACCATATCGGTCGTCTTTGTTAATATTTAGAGAATTAATTAAATAAGCTCCTACCCAGAAAACAGCCAGCCAGCGACAGGAGTTGAGATGCAAGATTGACGAACTATCTTGCCGACGACGCCAATAAAGTATTAATCCTACTAAGGGAACAAGTAACAGAGGCCAAGAAATGTGTTCCGGTAAGTGCTTACCGTAGTAAATCCAAGCGTCGATCGTATTGAGGGCCGGATCTCCTTCGGCGATCGCAGAATCCAGCGTTGCCCGTTTTCCCCCGGTCAAAATTAACAGCCAATTGGTTTTAGCCCACGGGCCAAACACCGCCACCGACAGCAACAAACTACCTGCTAATTGAGCCAATCTTCCCCAAGCTTTTTGCCGCACAGCACCCACAGCCAGCCACACAATCGGGGTAAACAGAAATAATACGGTAGTGTGTTTAACTAATATTGATAAGCCGAGAGAAATTCCAAAGGCGATCGCCCAAAAGAAAGACGACGGGGAGAGTGGGAGAGTGGGGGAGGGCGAGAATTTATACTTTTTCTTTGTTCGTTCCTCCAACAGAGTTCTATCGGTTGCATCCGTTACATCCGTTACATCCGTTATAAAATCCGTTGCCGAACTTCCTTCTTCCTTCTTTCCTTCAGAAGCCTTCCACATTGTCAGACAATAGAAAGCAAAAGTAATCGCCGCAGTGAGGGGATAGTCGAGCAAAAATTGCAAGCGGAACCGATAAAGTCCCGGTAACAAAACGCAAATTGCAGCGGCCCACAAACCAACTTGCCGGTTAAAGAGTTGGGCGCCCAGACTGTAGACTGAGGCGAGGAGAATTGCACTAAATAATAAATGAACGAGGGTTGCCCGATCGCCCCCAGTACCGAAAACTTGAAGAAACGGAACGGTTAAGATGTATGCCAAGGGCGGAATTTTCGTCGAAAGCAGCCAGAAGTTTGTCCACCACTCCCCGGAAAGCCACTGAGGATGCTGCAACGCCTGCAAGTATTTCAGGGTGCTAGTCAGGTAGTCTGCTTGATCCCACGCCGGGACAGATCGATCGAGGGCAAACCAGAGGCGATCGCTAATTGCCCCCAGCAGCCAAATTATGCCCAAGACAAGCAGACTCTTACTCCCGCTGTCCCGATGTTGCTGTGCCATTGCGATTTTTGGATTTTAGGTTGCAGCTTTTAGCTTACAGGCGGGCGGTTCCGGGCGATCGAAAATTAATTGAGAAAAGTGCTTGCTAAATTCTGTATGTGTCTGCTAAGATAGTAAAGCGCGAAAAAACAAGCCGGGATAGCTCAGTTGGTAGAGCAGTGGACTGAAAATCCACGTGTCACGAGTTCAAGTCTCGTTCCTGGCATCGCAAAGCCCTCACCAAGTTGAGGGTTTTTTTTTAGGAAAAATGCGGGCAATGCAGCTAATCAAGATGTAGGTTTGCCGATGGGGGGGGTGACAACCCCGCCGGAAACCCAGACAGAGCTAATATTTGACCGACTTGTGCTAAAAAAACATAGGTCATATCAATTCCGGTTGCACGAGCCAGATGACTGTTGACTGTTGACGGGCGGGTCGAAAAACTGAATGATGGTTGAGTGTTGTTGACTCGATTTTACGCCCGACGATGAAGCGCGGATTTGAGATCAGAAAAAAATTACACTCGAGTGTAATTGTCAGATTAATAAGTCCAGTTTTGCTTGGTCTGCAAACTATAGGTTCCATCTTTCACATTCACCCGCTCAGGAATCAGATCTAAATCTCTAAATATATTTGCCTGGTGCTGTAGGGCAGTGAGCGATTGGTCGTCGATCGGGATAATAGCGCGCTCCGCACTACGTCGCTGTAAAATTTCTACAATGGATGGATCTATTTCATGGTGTTCTGCCAATCGCACAGCAGCTTCTAATTCCTGTTTCTTAGCCCAAGCTCCAGCTTCGTTTACCTCTTCTAAAATCACCTTGAGCAAGTCGGGATAGTCGCGTACCAACTCTGGAATCGCGTAGTAATAGGTCGGAACTTCTAAAGAGGCTTTGTCACCAAAGATGCTCTCTAAGTCTGCAATCGAGCGCCCTGGATAAGCACTTCGGACTTGAGTTGTCGTGTAGGGAACCCAAATCACCCAAGCATCCACCTCACCCGCGCGGAATAGGGGCAGCGCCTGTGGCTGGGTCAGATAAATTGGCTCAATGTCACTAAACTCTAATCCCACTTTTGCCAGTGCTCGCACCAGCACATAATGAGCGCTTGAGCCTTTGTCAAAAGCTATCTTTTTACCCTTCAGGTCGGCAACCGTCTGAATTGGCGAATTTTCTGGTACTAGAATCGCTTGACCTTTAGGAGCAGTATATTTTTCTTTAGCCACCCGCACAAACACATGATCTGCTGCTTGAGAGAAGATGCTGGCCGTACCACCGCCGCCGCAGAAATCGATCGTCCCATTGCTTAATGCTTCTATCAGAGCAGAAGCTGATAAGAAGCTTGTCCAAGTAACAATCAGCCCAAATGGTCGCAAACGGCTTTCGAGCAAACCTTGAGCACGCAGGACTTCCAGATTCGTCATACCCTCTGGATAACCGATTTTGAGTTGCTTGAGCCGCCGCGCTTGCTCAGCTAAGGGTGTATTGCCCGAATGAGCAGAACGATTAGAAAACCAGCGATCCAAAACGACACAGAAAAGTATGCCCCCCACAAACAGTCCCACTGTTTCCAGTAACCGGATTGTTGAGTCTTTAGACAATTTGACCTGATTTACCTGACTAATGACTAGAGGGGAGAGTACATTGCCAGAGGCAGAAGTGGCAACAGCATGACTGTCAAAAGCCAGACTCAAGACTAAAACCAAGACCAGGCCGATACAAAACAGACCTACAAACCGATAGGTGGCCGATATACGAGTGGCCGAACTGAGCGACCGTAAGATATTGTGACCTGTGCCTCTAGGCACACGGTCAATCAAACGGCTAATCATAATGACTCCTTTGATAAACACAGGTGATGGACATTCTGGGATGAGTTGAAGCTCCGGGATCAATTCAAAGCACCGCTTGATACGGATAAACTACCAAATTTGCTCGCTTGTTACACCCAATATGCGATACTCACATTATCATATCGAGATTATGGTGATTTTTCACGACGGTTGAGAAATCAGTAGTTTCGGCGATGGGATAGGTATTGAGTGAGAGACGGTAATGGATTGGTTAATTGCAACAATTAAGATTGGACTGGCTGTTGCTGTCGCAACAACGTTTGACGACAACATTTATCTGACGGCCTTCTTCAGTGAGGTTAATCGTACTTTTCGTCCTAAACACATTGTGGTGGGTGAGCTTATAGGGTTCACGGCATTAATCACGGTAAGTTTAGTTGGTTTCTTGCTGGGGCTAGCAATTCCGTCAACTTGGACGGGGTTACTGGGGATTTTGCCGATACTGATTGGCTTGAATAATTTACTCAACCTTAACAAGGATGATTCAGCCGAAGATAAGTCAGATAATCTAAAAAGAAACGGGTCTTCTGGGTTGGCGGTGATAAGAAAGACTAATTAGAAAAGCAAGCTAATAGTCGATCTCGAAAATTGTCAAAA
>NZ_JAUBOY010000004.1:0-71242 GCF_036700465.1 Microcoleus sp. T3_A4
TTCGATGAGTTCGAGGTGCTCACCCAGAGCGGCTCTGGAGTGGTCTCACGTGCAAATTAAAATTCGGTCGCCCGAATCCAAGTTCGGTCGCCCGAATTCAAGTTCGAGCGCCCGAATTCAAGTTCGAGCGGCCGAATTCACATTATAAGTAATTACCCGAACCTGATATAAAATATTTCTCATACTCTTTTGGATTACTTCACGATCGGCGAGTTTGGGTGTTTCACTCATGGCAGGTAAAAATCTCTTTTGGCTTCCCGGATCGTGACTTCGCATCGCCGTCAACTTGTGCTTTCTCAATCCTTTGAGCTACTAAATTCAGCATAGCAGAAAAAGCTGTTGGCTGTGATTCAGAAATCCGCAGCAGCAATGTGTAAAAGCGAGAGTAAGGATTTGTTAATAGTGGCTATTTTTTCCTGGTGTAACTTCGCTATAAAAAAATATTCTTCACTCTGCATCCTCAACCAACATATAAAAAAAATCCCCCGCCAGAAGGCAGGGGATTTCATTTAATTACCTAGAAACCAGAGTTCAGAGTTACCCGAATTTCCCGGCTGTCGAGGCAATTACAAAGGCCGCGTAAGTGAGGACGTTGCCCACAGTAAAGTGAACTAAGCCAACCAAACGACCTTGGACGATCGACAAAGCAACAGGCTTGTCTTTCCAGCGAACCAAGTTAGCCAAAGGAGTGCGCTCGTGAGCCCAAACCAAAGTCTCGATCAACTCTTGCCAGTAACCTCTCCAAGAGATCAGGAACATGAAACCAGTTGCCCAAACAAGGTGTCCGAATAAGAACATCCAAGCCCAGACTGACAAGTTGTTAGTACCATACGGGTTGTAACCGTTGATCAACTGAGAAGAATACAGCCAGAGGTAATCGCGGAACCAGCCCATCAGGTAGGTAGAAGACTCATTGAACTGAGCCACGTTACCTTGCCAGATGCCCAGGTGCTTCCAGTGCCAGTAGAACGTTACCCAAGCTAGGGTGTTCAACATCCAGAATACAGACAGGTACATGGCGTCCCAAGCAGAGATGTCGCAAGTACCGCCACGGCCGGGGCCGTCGCAAGGGAAAGCATAACCGAAGTCTTTTTTGTCCGGCATCAGCTTAGAACCGCGTGCATCCAGAGCGCCCTTGACCAAGATCAAGGTGGTGGTGTGCAAGCCTAGTGCGATCGCGTGGTGAACCAAGAAATCGCCAGGTCCGATCGCCAAGAACAGAGAATTAGTACCGCTGTTAATCGCATCCAACCAGCCTGGGAGCCATACGTTGCCGTAGTTGGGCCAAGCGGTAGAAGCAATGCTGTCGGGGTTAGACAACAGCACGTCCATGCCGTAGAGAGCTTTGCCGTGAGCAGCTTGGATGAACTGTGCGAACACTGGTTCAATCAAGATTTGCTTTTCAGGAGTTCCGAAAGCAACTACAACGTCATTGTGAACGTACAAGCCGAGAGTGTGGAAGCCCAAGAACAGCGACACCCAGCTCAAGTGAGAGATAATCGCTTCTTTGTGCTGCAACACGCGATCGAGCACGTTGCCTTTGTTTGCTTCAGGATCGTAGTCCCGCACCAAGAAGATAGCTCCGTGGGCGAAAGCGCCGACCATGATGAATCCAGCGATGTACTGGTGGTGGGTGTAAAGCGCAGCCTGAGTCGTGAAGTCCTTACCTATAAAAGCGTAGGGAGGCATCGCGTACATATGCTGTGCTACCAAGGAGGTAATTACGCCCAAAGCAGCGAGGTGAAATGCCAGTTGGAAGTGCAGCGAGTTGTTGTAGGTTTCATACAAGCCTTGGTGAGGCAAGTTGAACTGTCCTTCACTCTTGCCGCCGACCAAACCAGCCTTAGAATCCAACATCTCTTTGATGCTGTGACCGATACCGAAGTTAGTCCGGTACATATGACCGGCAACGATAAACAGAACTGCGATCGCCAAGTGGTGGTGAGCAATGTCTGTCAGCCACAGGGATTCTGTTTGAGGGTGGAAGCCACCCAAGAAAGTCAGAATTGCGGTTCCAGCGCCTTCGGAAGTACCGAAGACATGGTTCGCTGCATCTGGATTCTCGGCGTATACGCCCCAGTTACCACTGAAGAACGGAGCCAAACCAGCCGGGTGAGGCGGGGTAGACAGGAAGTTGTCCCAACCTACGTGCTGTCCGCGAGATTCGGGGATAGCAACGTGAACCATGTGACCAGTCCAAGCCAAAGAGCTGACACCGAACAAACCAGCCAAGTGGTGGTTGAGGCGAGATTCAGCATTTTTGAACCAAGACAAGCTGGGGCGGTACTTGGGTTGGAGGTGCAACCAACCTGCGAACAGGAATACAGCGGCCAGTAGTAGCAAGAAGATAGCTCCTTGATACAGGTCGGCGTTTGTCCGAATCCCTTGGGTGAACCACCAATGGTAGACACCGGAGTAAGAGATATCCACCGGGTTAGAAGCGCCCCCTTGAGTGAAAGCTTCTACTGCAGGAGCGCCGAATTGCGGGTCCCAAATCGCGTGAGCGATCGGGCGGACGTTTAGAGGGTCTTTAATCCACTGTTCAAAGTTACCTTGCCATGCTACGTGGAACAGGCTGCCCGAAGTCCACAAGAAAATGATTGCTAGGTGGCCGAAGTGAGAAGCAAAAATCTTTTGGTAAAGATTTTCTTCGGTCATGCCATCGTGGCTTTCAAAGTCGTGTGCTGTGGCAATCCCGTACCAGATCCGCCGTGTGGTCGGGTCTTGGGCAAGGTCTTGGCTAAATTTTGGAAATTTCGTTGCCATAAGCCTTGATTAATCCTGAATCCTGAACAAAATTGAAGGGATTCGGTTCGGAGTTTGGATTCTCGATTTGAGATTCCTCCCAAATCGAGAATCCAAAACCTAGGGGTAGTTTACCCTACCGAAATGATTCGCGCTAGGAAAAATGCCCACGTAGTGACAATTCCTCCTAGGAGGTAGTGAGCTACACCCACAGCCCGACCCTGAATAATGCTCAGAGCGCGAGGCTGAATCGACGGAGCTACCTTGAGCTTGTTGTGAGCCCAAACAATCGACTCAATCAGTTCTTGCCAGTAGCCGCGGCCGCTGAACAGGAACATCAAGCTGAAGGCGAATACGAAGTGTCCAGCTAGGAACATCAGACCGTAGGCCGACAGTGCCGAACCGTAGGACTGAATCACCTGAGAAGCTTGCGCCCAAAGGAAGTCCCGCAGCCAGCCGTTAATCGTGATCGCACTTTGTGCGAAGTTGCCACCGGTAATGTGAGAAATTGTGCCGTCTGGCGATACTGTTCCCCACACGTCCGACTGCATTTTCCAGCTAAAGTGGAAAATCACGATCGAGATGCAGTTGTACATCCAGAACAAGCCTAGGAACACGTGATCCCAACCAGAAACTTGGCAGGTACCGCCACGGCCGGGGCCGTCGCAAGGGAACCGGAAGCCCAAGTTGCCTTTGTCAGGAACCAAGCGAGAACTGCGTGCAAACAACACGCCTTTCAAAAGAATCAGGACTGTAACGTGAATGGTGAAAGCGTGGATGTGGTGGATCATGAAATCCGCCGTACCCAACTCTATCGGCATCATCGCTACTTTGCCGGCGACTACTACTGCACCGCCGCCAAAAGCGTGGCTAACGATTTCCGTAGCATTAGGCGCTGTTGTGCCCGGAGCCAAAGCGTGGATGTTTTGCACCCACTGGGCAAATATCGGACGCAACTGAATCCCGGTATCCGAGAACAAATCTTGAGGACGACCGAAAGCGCGCATCGTGTCGTTGTGAACGTACAGACCGAAGCTGTGGAAGCCCAAGAATATACAAACCCAGTTCAGGTGGGAAATGATCGCATCTCTATGACGGATCACGCGATCCAACAAGTTGTTGACATTTCCAGCGGGATCGTAATCCCGAACCATGAAGATTGCTCCGTGAGCGGCTGCTCCAACAATCAGGAATCCGCCAATCCACATGTGGTGGGTGAAGATGGACAACTGAGTCGGGTAGTCCGTCGCGATGTACGGATACGGAGGCATCGCGTACATGTGTTGGGCGACGATGATGCTCAGAGAGCCCATCAGTGCCAAGTTAATCGACAGTTGCGCGTGCCAAGAATTAGTCAGGATTTCGTAGAGACCTTTGTGACCTTCACCAGTGAAGGGGCCTTTGTGGTTCTCTAGGATTTCTTTCATGCTGTGGCCGATGCCCCAGTTCGTGCGGTACATATGACCAGCAACGATGAACAGCACTGCCAAAGCTAAGTGGTGGTGTGCTGTATCAGTCAGCCACAAACCGCCTGTGGTCGGGTTCAGACCGCCTTTGAAGGTCAGGAAGTCTGTGTATGCGCCCCAGTTGAGGGTGAAGAAGGGGGTTAAACCTTTAGCGAAACTCGGGTAGATGTCAGCCATCAAGCCCGGTGTCAAAATCCACTCGTGCGGCAGAGGGATGTCAGCAACTGTTTTGATCAGCTTGCCGCCGACTGTCAGCGGTGAACCTGCATCGATCGCGTCCATGCAAGCATTGATCGGCAGAGCAACGTGAATTTGTTGTCCTGCGAAGCCCAAGCACCCGCAGCCTAACAAAACTGCCAAGTGGTGGTTCATCATCGATTCCACGTTCTGGAACCATTCCAGTTTCGGAGCGCGGACGTGATAGTGGAACCAACCGGCAAACAGCATCAAAGCTGCCATTACCAGGGCGCCGATCGCAGTGCAATATAGCTGGTATGAGTTAGTGATGCCGTTGGCGCGCCACAGTTGGAATAGACCAGAGGTGATCTGAATCCCGTGAAAGCCGCCGCCTACATCTGCATTTAAAATTTCTTGACCAAAAATCGGCCAGACCACTTGAGCGCTGGGCTTGATGGCTGTAGGATTTGTCAGCCAAGCTTCGTAATTGGAAAATTTAGCGCCGTGGAAATATGCGCCACTCAACCATACGAAGATTACTGCCAAGTGGCCGAAGTGAGCGCTAAAGATTTTGCGCGAAACGTCTTCTAAGTCACTTGTATGACTGTCAAAGTCGTGAGCGTTAGCGTGGAGGTTCCAAATCCAAGTGGTGGTTTTTGGCCCCTTAGCTAGAGTGCGATCAAAATGACCGGGTTTTGACCACTTCTCGAAAGAAGTTGGAACCGGATTCTTATCGACTACTACCCTAGCTTTTACCTCTCGCTCTGGAGGACTAATGGTCATGAAGACTCTCCTCTCGGTAAGACAAGGAACGAGAACTGAACACTGTACCGGACACTCCCCACGCTTGATTAGGCGGGGGATTCTCGAAAAAGCCGACACTTCACTGCACTTTACTCTTTGCAGAGTTAGACGCAGGTGCATCGTCTCCCCAAGCATTTTGCTTCTGTGAAGAAGCCAGTTTCCCAGTGTCGCTAACAATGTGACTGGGTACTGCCAACTCTTCTCGCTATCTGGAGTCGCCGATCGCCTCCTTGATTCAGACTTGATCCGGCTGCTCCTTTTGAGGGAGTTTTATGAATTATAAGCTTGCTAGAGGAGTATTAATCGCTTGTTAACAATACTTAAAAAACGCTCAATTCTTGATGTAATAACGCCTTTAAATCCCACAGTCCCTCGAAAAAGTCAAGGGGTACTGCCATTAACTTTACAAAACTCAAAGATAAGGTAATTTAGGAATACTCATTTGTAGATATATGTTTGGGAAAAAGGCTGTGGCAATTAAGAGTGGGAGAGGATGGGTTGCCCGCTGCTGCCTCAATCCGGGTTCCTACGCGGCTTGGGAATTCCTCAGCAGCAATTCCCCTATACTAAATTCATTTTTGGGCTATAGTTCCCTATGAGAAGGCTTCTAGGAGTATGGTTGCGTGATTGGGATCAATTGGCACAGAACGGTTGCGGGCAGGCTGCTGGCATTGTTCGCAGTAGCAGTATTAATTTTGGGTTTAGCAAGTTGTGGCGCGGGCCATCCCGAATTGCCCAAATCTGGGAACAAGAGCGGCTCAGCTACCGCCCCAGTAAACAGAATTTCAGAGGTTTCTCCCCCAGAAGCCATTCAACAACTGCGTCAGGCTCTAGAAATCTACCAGCCTCAAATTAGTATTTTGAATCCAAAACCTGACGAAGTGCTTCAGGATATAAATGTGTCTGTTCAGTTCCAAGTGAAGGACTTGCCCATTTTCAAAGAGGCAAACTTGGGTTTGGGCCCCCATCTGCAAGTTTTATTAGACAACCAACCTTATGCAGCAGTTTACGACATCAACCAACCTTTAACGCTGTCGAATTTAGAACCCGGAACCCATACCCTGCAGGTGTTTGCCGCTCGCCCTTGGGAAGAAAGCTTTAAAAACGAAGGTGCCGCGGCTCAAACCACCTTTCACGTTTTTACTAAAACAGACGACAATAACCCCGATCGAACATTGCCCCTATTAACGTACAACAGCCCCCAAGGCAGCTACGGGGCCGAACCCATCCTGCTCGACTTTTACTTGACAAATGCCCCCCGGCACGAAGTGGCGCAAGAAAATTCCCAAGATGAAATACTCGATTGGAAAATTCGAGCCACAGTCAACGGCCAAAGCTTTGCGATCGACCAGTGGCAACCTATATATCTTAAAGGATTCAAACCAGGCAAAAACTGGGTACAGCTAGAATTAATTGACGAGCGGGGAAATATCGTCAAAAACGCCTTTAATAATACAGTCAGACTGATAAATTTCCAACCGCTCGGTCAAGAGCCTCTTTCAAAATTAGTGCGGGGCGAACTAACAGCAGCAGAAAGTCGCGGTATAGTCGATCCAACCTACCAAGCCCCCGCTCCCACACCAACCCCAACCCCCGAACCGACACCGACACCTGCATTAGAAAAAACACCAGTTGTCCAACCCTCACCAGCGGTTCCAGAAACTCCTGTTACCCAACCGACTTTAGAGCCAACAGTCGCTCCCGAAGTTGCTCCCATTCAAGTAATAGAACCGACACCGACAGCAACCCCCCAACTCGAAGCCCCGAAAATTGTAGAACCAATTCAAGTAATAGAACCGACACCGACAGCAACCCCCCAACTCGAAGCGCCGAAAATTGTAGAACCAATTCCAGTAATAGAACCGACACCGACAGCAACTCCACCGTTAGAAACCCCTAAAATTGTAGAACCAATTCCAGTAATAGAACCGACACCGACAGCAACTCCCCAGTTAGAAACCCCCAAAGTTGTTGCACCCGTTAAAATAATAGAACCGATCCCAACAGCATCTCCCCAAACAAAAAAACAGGAATATAAAGGATACTACAATCGGTTCCGCAACTTCCTGCGTCAAGAACCCCAACCTGTTAATCCTTCAGAGCCACCAACCCTGCCAGAAATAACAGGAAAAGCTCCAGTACCAAAAGTAGTTGCTCCCGCGATACCAGAACAGTCTCCCAATCTTGTACCGCCAACGCCACCAGTGGCCGCTGAAACTCCTAGCCAGCCAACCAGCGAATTAGCCTCTCCCGAAACAACAGTTTCCCAACCAGAAAATCCGCCCAAATCCGAACAAAAAGTCGAATTTGCCACCTAACAAAAACTTTCTGGGATTCGTGGCATGGGCGTCCCGCCCGTGCTCCATCTGCGGTCAAAAATCAAAAATTAGGACACTAAAAAATGACCTACCTCGAAACAGCAGCCAAATTCTACAGCGATGTTGCTGAAACACCCCAAATCGGACTTTGCTGCGTCCAAAGCAGCCCCTTGCAATTGCCAGGATTAAAAATTCCCGAACAAATGCAAGAAATGAATTATGGCTGCGGCACAACCGTTCACGCCGCCGAACTTGTAGGCAATCCCTTCGTGCTTTATGTAGGCGTCGGCGGCGGCTTGGAAGCACTACAATTTGCATATTTTTCTAGACACAAAGGAGCGGTTATTGCCGTCGATCCGGTTCCAGCAATGCGAGATGCGGCTGCACGAAACTTACAAATTGCCGCCCACGAAAATGATTGGTTTGATGCTAGTTTTGTGGAAATTATAGAAGGCGATGCTTTTGCGTTGCCAGTGCCGGATGCTTCTGTAGATGTTGTCGCACAAAATTGCTTGTTTAATATTTTTGAACCTGCGGATTTAGCTAAAGCATTAAAAGAGACTTATCGAGTGTTAAAACCGGGTGGTAGATTGTTGATGAGCGATCCGATCGCAACTCGGCCAATTCCGCAGCATTTGAAGCAAGACGAACGCTTGCGGGCCTTGTGTTTGTCGGGCGCTCTGACCTACGCAGAATACGTTCAACACCTTGTAGACGTTGGTTTTGGGCAAGTCGAAGTGCGGGCGCGCCGTCCTTACCGATTGCTGGACAAACACAATTATCAATTGGATGCGGATTTGCTGTTAGAAAGCCTGGATTCGGTGTCTTTCAAAGTGGATGTACCGGATGACGGAGCTTGCATTTTCACTGGCAAGACGGCGATTTATACGGGGTCTGAAGAGCTGTTTGATGACGGGGCAGGCCACGTTTTGCAGCGGGGAGTTCCGGCGGCTGTCTGCGATAAAACTGCTGGGAAGTTGGGGGGATTGATGCCGGATAAGGTGTTAATTACTGATTCGACTTGGCATTATAACGGCGGCGGTTGCTGTTAGATTTATTTCGGAATAATGTGGCTGTAATCTTTGGGGAATAGAGCATTTCTCAAAGAAGTGAGGTGTGGGCGCTTCCTATGCCCTCTTTTCACCTCATGTTAGTGAGCAATGGTATAAGCTGTCGCGCATTTGAATTGTATATTCAGGGCGGGCGGGACGCCCAACCCTACTCCCCACAAGACTTTGATTTTTTTTGACATACAATTTAAAGGCCGCAACAGCTTAGAGGTATCTAATTTTAGACTTCGCCTCAAATTTTCATCAAATTTTTATTTCCCCCTGACATCCTAGCGGGAGAAGGTTCACAACTCTGAAGTAAGGAATAGATTGCTCTTGAGAGGAGTGGCTGTTTTCATCACACTCGTTCGCTAAATGTGAGGAGGAAATTTCCATGCTATCGAAATATTTAAATTCAAGTTTGTTATCGATCGTCCGTTACGGGTCTAGTTTTGTTTTGGGATTAGTGTTGTGCACGGCTTCGGCCCCGGTGCTGGCGCACGTTGGGCATGACAACGAGTTTGCAGGTGGGGATGCGGCGAAGATTATGCAGCCGATCGAAGTTGATGCCAGTAAAGCAACCGCATTGGGAATTAAGACAGAGGCAATTGCCGCTACAAACGATGGAGGTATTGTCAAAGTTCCCAGCACCAGTTTGATTGATGCCAATGGGCAAAAGCTCGTCTACATCCAGGAAGGAACAACCTACAAACCAATCTCAGTTCAGATTGGTAGCGACTCTGGAGATGTGGTGGAAATTAAAGAAGGCAATTTAGTTCCGGGAAATCAGATTGTGATGCAGGGGGCAACGTTTTTGTACTCGGAGGCATTGCGAGGTAAACCGCAGGCCCAAACCCAGGCATCACCCGCTACATCGCAAGTAGAAACGCAGGCATCACCCGCTACATCGCCAGCAGAAACGCAAGCATCACCCGCTACATCGCAAGCAGAAACGCAAGCATCGACCGCTACATTGCCAGCAGAAACGCAGCCTGCTCAGGGATCGTCACCTTTGATGTGGGTAGCAGGCGCAGGAGTTTTACTCGTGGGTGGATTCGCCGTCTTTGGGTTAAAAGGCAAGGATCAGTAGACATTCAAAAACCAAGATTTTTGGTAACTGTCGATCGCGACGGAGTAAATCTTTTTACTCCGTCTCCTAAAAGCTTGCCTCCTGCTATCCCAATTTCATTTTTATGTTAAACGTCATCCCCAAATGGTCTATTGCTCAACGATGGTTAGTGGTGTTCGGGGCGATCGCCCTAACCATCTGGAGTACACATACTGTAAGTCGAATGCCCCTCGATGTCTTGCCGAATTTTGCGCCCCCTCAAATAGAAGTACAGACAGAAGCCCCCGGTCTTGCGCCGGAAGCGGTGGAATCATTGGTGACGTTACCGCTAGAAAGTGCGGTCAACGGAACACCAGGAGTTGAAGTCGTTCGTACCTCCTCAGCCGTAGGAATTTCTGTATTGCGGGTAGTGTTTAAGTGGGGTACTGACCCCTATCAAGCTCGTCAACTCGTGGCAGAGCGATTGCAGGACGTGCAAGACCGACTACCGGAAGGGGTTGGTACCCCGCAGATATCGCCCCTAGCTCCCCCCATCGGAACGGTGATTCAATATGCGTTCACGTCTGACACTACATCGATCATGGAAGTGCGACGTTTGGTGGATGGCAAAGTCAACAATCGCTTGTTAGCAGTTCCAGGCGTATCGCAAGTGCTGGTTTACGGCGGAGATTTGCAGCAGTTTCAGGTGATTGCGAATCCTGAAAAACTCCAAGCGTTGAAGGTTTCCCTTCAGGAAGTCGTCAAGGCGGCAAACGAGGCAAATGCCAAAAGCGCAGGTGGATTGTTGATTGACCCCGATCGCGAATTAGTGATTCAGGGACAGGGACAAATTCAGACCATCGAAGATTTGCAAAAAGCGGTCGTCAAGGTGCAGGAAGGAAAAGCGATTCTACTGCAGGATGTGGCAGAGGTGAAGATTGGGGCTGCACTCCAGCGAGGCGATGCCAGTTGGAATACTAAACGGGCTGTGGTCGTGATGGTCAACAAGCAACCTTTGGTGGATAGTCCCACCGTCACGCAAGCCATCATCGAGGCGATGGAGGAAATTAAACCGGGCTTACCCAAGGATGTGAAGGCGAATGTCACTTTCCGGCAAGATGCCTACATTGATGCCTCGGTTGGTAATGTGCGATCGGCCTTGATCGAAGGCAGTTTGATTGTCGCAGCCATTCTGATTCCCTTTCTGATGAACTGGCGCACCCTCACCATCTGTTTGCTGGATTTCTTTCTCACGCTACTGTTCTCGCTGTTAGTGTGTTCCTGGATTGGGCTGGAACTCAACACCATGACCCTCGGCGGATTGGTAGTGGCGATCGGGACAGCAGTGGATGATGCGATCGTCTACTGCGAAAATACCGATCGCCGCTTACGGGAAAATCGCCTCTCGCCCAATCCCCAGCCACCACTAGAGATTATTTTTGAGGGTTCTCAGGAGGTGCGCGAGTCGCTGATTGGAGCGACGTTAATTGGGATTATCGTCTTTTCACCGATTTTCACACTCTCTGGGGTAGAGGGGCGGATCTTCACCCCAATGGGTATTGCCTATCTGGTGGTGGTCATCATCTCCAGCCTGGAATCCCTAGTAATCTCCCCTGCATTGTGTGCCATTCTGCTGCCCCACAGCCGGATGCAGACGACAGAACCCTTCCTAGCCCGGTGGTCTAAACAACTTTACGATCCGTTGCTGCGAATGGCGATGCGTCGCTCTACCTTAATTTTAGGATTGGCCACAGCCTCAATGGTGGCGGCAATGTTGATTGTGCCGACGTTAGGACGGGATTTTCTGCCTACGTTCCAGGAACGATCGCTAATGAATGCGATCGCCCTTTATCCGGGTTCCTCACTCGAAGCAACCAATCGCGTTGGCTTAGCGATTCAAACCGCCCTTAAGGATGACCCCCGATTTGAATCAGTACAACTCCGGGCAGGGCGTGCTCCGGGCGACCCGGATGCCGCATCGGTGAACTTGGCACACTTGGACGTGGAACTGAGTGAAGCTGCGATGCAAAACCGTCCTGCCTCGATTGAAGCCTTGCGGGAGGCATTGGGTCAGTTTCCGGGAGTTGCCACCAATGTCGGTGGATTTATCAGTCACAGGATGGATGAAGTGTTGTCGGGGGTCAGGAGTGCGATCGCCATCAAAGTATTCGGCAACGACTTACAAGAACTACGTCGCATTGGAGAACAAATCGAAACGACAATGAAAGACGTGAAGGGAGTGGTAGACCTTCAGCTTGAGCCCCAAATACCGATCCGTCAAGTACAAATTCAATTTAACCGAGATGCAGCCGCTCGCTACGGATTGACGATCGCCCAATTGTCCGATTTCACGGAAACAGCCCTGAATGGTCGCGTGGTTGCTCAAGTGCCCGATGGTCAACAGTTGGTCGATGTGTTGGTTTGGGTCAACGAATCAGCCCGTCGCAATCTCAACACGATTCGCAACCTCCAAGTTAATGCCCCAACAGGTCAAATCATCCCGCTTTCGCAAGTGGCAAAGGTTGAGTTTGGCAATGGACCAAACACGATTAACCGAGAAAATGTCTCGCGTTTAATTGTAGTGTCAGCCAACGTACAGGGACGCGATGTTGGTTCGGTCGTCGATGACATTCGCGCCAAGGTTAAGCAATCAGTGCAACTGCCCCAAGACTACTATATTCAGTACGGCGGACAATATGAGTCGGAACAACGCGCTGCTCAAAACTTCCTAATTTTCGGAATATTAGCGGTGGTGGCGATCGCAGTATTGATGTACTTCACTGTGAAATCCGTTCCTGCCATGCTGATGGTGATGATTAACTTACCATTGGCACTGGTAGGGGGTGTTATCTCAGTCCTGCTGACGGGCGGCGTTATCTCAGTTCCGTCAATGGTGGGCTTTGTGACGCTGTTTGGCGTGGCGACGCGCAATGGATTGCTGCTCGTAGACAACTACAACACCAAAATGGCGCAAGGAATGCCGCTTCCCAAAGTCATTGTGGAAGGCTCGATGGAACGGTTGCTGGCGATTCTGATGACAGCACTCACCTCGGCATTGGGGATGGTTCCCCTGGTCTTAAGCGGTGGGGCTGGTAAGGAATTGTTGCAGCCTTTGGCGATCGTTGTCCTAGGCGGACTCTTTACCTCAACTGCTCTCACCCTACTGGTTCTACCTGCATTGTATGCTCGATTTGGGAAGTTTCTGATGCCTAAACGGATTATGGAAGCAACCGGGTTGAGAAACTATGGCATTGAGCAGACACCAACGAAAGAGGACGAGGTTGCAATAAAATGAGAATTCTGCTGGCGGAAGACGAACCCGATTTGGGTGCTATTGTGCAACGCACCTTGAGCCGAGAAAAGTACCTGGTGGATTGGGTGCAAGATGGCACAACTGCTTGGAACTATCTGGAAGACCAATGGACGGAGTACACGGTGGCGATTTTTGACTGGTTGCTACCGGGAACTTCTGGGCTGGAACTGTGCCAACGTTTGCGCCGGCAGAATAATCCTTTACCCGTTTTGATGTTGACGGCAAAAGATCGCACGGAGGATATGGTAGCTGGGCTGGATGCTGGGGCTGATGACTATCTGATGAAACCATTTGTGAAAGCGGAGTTGTTAGCTCGGTTGCGGGCTCTCCAGCGACGGGGACGGAGTTTGTCGCCAGAACAGTCGCCATATTTCAATCCTGCCCAACTTGAGGCGGGGCGATTGCTGCTTGACTATACTAAATCCATCATCTGTACTACCGATGACGAAGGACAGCTAAGGGTGATTCCTCTGACGGCTAATGAGTTTCGGTTACTGGAATATTTCATGCAGCATCCGAACCAAATCCTCACGCGCGATCGACTTTTGACTCGGCTTTGGGATGTCGATACTGACCCGATGAGCAATGTAGTTGCTGCTAGAATTCGTCTGTTGCGCCGCAAGCTGGCAGATTATGGCTGTGACGGGATGATTGAAACGGTTCATGGATTCGGGTATCGCTTGAACAAGTAATATGCACTCCAACAAACTATTTAACCGCACCCGCAGGCAACTTGCGGGCTGGTATGCGATCGTCATTGGGTTGTTGTTAGGTATATGCGGTGTTGTAGTCTATCAGGTTGTGTTTCACACGCAGCGATACATTCTTCAGCAAAAACTACAGTCCTTAGCCGGAACGCTGCATGACACTATCGAACCACAATTACAACAACCGGGACAGATTTCATCCAGCTTGAAAACTATTTTGCCAGGTTTGTGTCTGTGGAATGAAAACTGTTACTCTTCAGGCAATGACGGGGCGCGACATACTGCTAGGGTGTTTCAGCAGGAGGGATATTATCTCCGCTTTTTAGGCCAATCTGGGGAAATATTAGGGAAGGTTGGAGAGCAGCCGGATGTATTAGAAAACTTTGCACCAAATGAGTTTTGGCAAATTCTGCATCTTTCTAATGGCGATCGCTTTTATCAAATTTCTCTATTAATGAGAACAAACAGCGGTTTGCCTTGGGGTTATTTGCAAATTGGGCGATCGCTCAAAGAATGGGATGCCTATCTTAACACCTTGCGATTGTTGCTCTTTTTAGGCTTACCCTTGGTCATGCTGCTAGTGGGAGGAGCTAGTTGGTGGTTATCTGGATTAGCGATGCGACCAATTTATCAGTCCTATCGCCAGATGCAACAATTCACCTCCGATGTGGCTCATGAATTGCGAACGCCTCTGGCTGTCATTCAGACTACAGTTGAGGATACTCGTCTGGCTGAAGATTTACCGGAGGTTAGTCAAAACCTGGATATTATCGAACGACAAAACATCCGCCTTTCTAGGTTAGTGAAAGATTTATTGTTTATTTGTAGACTTGAGCAACAACAGATTCCGACTCAATTGCAGCATTGCTGTTTCAACTATCTAATCGGCGATTTAGTAGAAGAACTTGCAGGTTTAGCAATGGTGGCTGAGGTGGAATTGAAGTTAGAAATTCGTGCTTCGCGAGCCGTTGTAATTCTTGGGGATGAAGCCCAACTTTACCGAATGGTGACGAATTTAATTACCAACGCTATTAACTACACTCCCCCAGGAGGGCTAATCCTTGCCATCCTCGATTGCACCGACAAGGAAGCGGTGATTCAAGTTCAGGATACGGGTGTTGGTATCGCCCCAGCCGAGCAAACGCGAATTTTTGATCGTTTCTACCGAGTGCAGAGCGATCGTTCTAGAGCCACGGGTGGTGCTGGATTAGGGCTATCGATTGCAAGTGCGATCGCAGTGGCTCATCAAGGCAGCATTCAAGTCCAGAGTGAGTTAGGAAAAGGCAGTACATTTACAATCCGTCTACCACTCAAATGAGAACAATATTACTGCGATCGCGTCAAGATTGCCTTTGCAAGGAGAACCGCAGAATATCAATCTGTGGGTTAACTCGATCGTAAGTGCGATCGACCCGACCAAAATTAACGGAGTATTGCTTATTTTGGAAAATATCAGCAGAGACAAGCTAGATAAATCTCTCGCCAATTTGGTACTTTAGACCGCAACAGCCTTCAATTAAGGTATCAGCAGCGATCGCTAATCAAGAAAACTCTCACGCGATCGCCCCCCTCGCCCCCCTCTTGTCGCACTCGCATCTTGCCTATGTCCAAAAACCCTGATTTAATCAGCTTTCTTCCCATCCTGCGAAACTTCCCGCTAAATTAAAGAAGTAAAAAAATCATTCACGTCCTACCCAGGAGATGCCATGCCTCGCGTCAGAGCACCAGAATTCCCCGGAAACTACCCCTGGCTAAATACCGAGAAACCTTTATCCATTGAATCCTTAAAAGGGCGCGTCGTCCTCCTCGACTTCTGGACGTACTGCTGCATCAACTGCTTGCACGTCCTGCCAGACTTAAAATACCTCGAACAAAAATATAAAGATTCCCTCACGGTTATCGGCGTTCACTCGGCTAAATTTGAAAACGAAAAAGAAGTAGAAAACATCCGCCAAGCTATCCTCCGCTACGATATCGAACATCCTGTAATCGTTGACAGCGGCATGAAAGTTTGGCAAAGCTACGCGGTTCGCGCTTGGCCGACTTTAATGGTTATCGATCCTGAAAGTTATGTCGTTGGGTTTGTTTCCGGCGAAGGCAATAGAGAAGCACTTGACGAGTTAGTTGGCAAGTTAATTGCTGAATACAAAGATAAAAATGCGCTCAACTTTAAACAACTGCGTTTTAGCTTAGAAAAACAGCGCAAACCTGTATCAACACCGCTGGCTTTTCCCGGAAAAGTGCTGGCATTTGCGATCGCTGCAACGGAGGCAAAACACCTTCACCAACAGGTTGCGCTTTTGGGCGAAATGAGTCAGGAAAATGAATCTGTAGATGAAACTGTATTGCCAGGGCCTGCTAATTCAGTCATACAAAACTTAGTCGGTTCTTGCTTATTTATTGCCGATTCTGGACACAATAGGATTGTTGTCAGCACCCTAGAAGGTGAAGTGCTGCACGTCATCGGTAGCGGCAAACCGGGTTTAACTGACGGGGACTTTGAAGAGGCTGAGTTTTTTGCACCTCAAGGTATGGCTTTTGATGCAGAAAGTCAAATTCTATATGTTGCTGATACGGAAAATCATGCTCTCAGAAAGATTGATTTTACCACTCAACGGGTAGAAACTGTTGCTGGTACGGGCGAACAAAGTCACGAAATTTCACCCCGCAGCGGCAAGGCTTTAGAAACGCAATTGAATTCGCCTTGGGATTTAGAAAGAGTTGGAAATAGACTTTTTATTGCAATGGCGGGTTCCCACCAAATTTGGGAAATGCAGTTAGACACTGGCACGATCGGCACTTATGCAGGTATTGGCCGAGAATCCTGTGTTGACGGGAATCTTGCAGAATCTGCTTTTTCTCAGCCCAGTGGCCTGTCTACGGATCGATCGGAGTTGTTTGTTGCCGACAGCGAAATTAGTTCGATTCGTGCTGTGGGTATAGATGAAGACCCGAAGGTTCGCACTGTTTGCGGTAGCGGTGAATTGTTTGGTTTTGGGGATAAAGATGGTCGCGCTGAGGAGGTAAGGTTGCAGCACTGTTTGGGTGTTGAATACGCTCAAAATTACCTCTGGGTGGCTGATACTTATAATCACAAAATTAAGCGGATCGACCACCGGGGCGGTACGTGCAGAACAATGATTGGAGATGGTACAGCAGGTTTGGTTGATGCTAAAGGTCTCAAGGCTCGATTTTTTGAACCTTCAGGGTTGAGTGCGATCGGGCCTCATTTGTTTGTTGCTGATACGAACAATCATGTAATTCGGAAAGTTG
This sequence comes from Microcoleus sp. T3_A4, assembly GCF_036700465.1. Taxonomy (NCBI): domain Bacteria; kingdom Bacillati; phylum Cyanobacteriota; class Cyanophyceae; order Oscillatoriales; family Microcoleaceae; genus Microcoleus; species Microcoleus sp. T3_A4. The sequence goes on from NZ_JAUBOY010000004.1 coordinate 16,901, forward strand.
AGTTGGATACGCTGGAAGTCACAACTTTGGATTTCCCCAGTTTGTGCGCTCCGGAGGTTTGTGTTCCTGATTAAGTCGATCGACCTTTTTGACATCAGGCACGGTTTTCAATTCTCCTGATTACCAGATTGATTGTGGTAAGGTAGGGTGCTCTTCGGCCCACCTTACCGCAATTTTCCAGCAAAGTAAGTTAACCTAATTATTCGCGGTAAGTGCAGTTCCTCACCCGCAATTCACTCATGGATGCAGAACCTCTATATTTAGGGTGTACAGCCCCATAACACCTAACCAATACAAGTAGAACGCCACACCACTTTTTGCGTCTAGGACTGAATTACTAAATGTTGTTAATTCCATCGCTACTAAAACCGCGATCGCCCCTATTAAATAATCGCAAAAATCCTCGCCCCCATCTAAAATTCCGAATAGCTCAGCAGCCGCACTATTTTTTCATCATCGTTCAATTCGCCGACAATTCGTCGCACGGGTTTCGGCCAGATTTTAATCAAAGTAGGAGTTGCTGAAATCTGATCTGCCTCAGCTTGATCTGGATGTTTCAAAACATCAATTACTTTTAAAGTGTAGGGACGATCGAGGCATTGCTCTAAAAACTGGTGTAAAGTTTCTAGGGTGCGTTCGGTGCTGGGGTTGCTGCCGGAAACAAACAGACGCAAAACGTACCCTTGAGTTTGTGGCGGTGGGGTGAGTGCTGTTGGTTTGGGAAGCCGAGTTTGCTGCGCTTGCGGAAAGCCCAAGGGAGTTACTATGGAACTGCTCCAGTCCGATCGAGCTTCGGGGCTGGCATACTGTACAACTAAGTCGTGATTTTCCCAAAGTTCGGGGAATTCTTCGTGATAAGTAGCAATCGCCATCGGTTCGCACATTTCTTCGCTCCGGGGATGCCACACTAAGTCGCCAGTCCCAAAAATGGCGTTCAGCAGCGTTTGATGTCGCAGCACGGGGGGGTAAGCCTCGGCAACAACCCGCACCTGCCGATCGCCTGGATCGAGCCAGGAGTCAACGGTTGCCGTGTAGCAAGGTATCAGAAAATGCGGGGGTTCCGACAAACCGAGGAGCTCCTGTAGAGCTACGCACAACTGCAAATGCCAGCGAGTTTGCTTGTGCGGGTCTATGCAATAGATTAAGTCTCCCCCTGGTGTAAACAGCGCAATGCCTTTAAAAATTTCTGGCAAAATCGGGCGATCGACTTTCAATTCAGTACACCAATAACTGTTAACTGTTAACAGTTAACTGTTAACAGTTAACTGTTAACACTCGACCTTTAGACTCGACCTCGGAGCATCTGAGCCATTTCGTTCGGAAACGGCGAGTTCTCTACACAAAGTTCTTCAGTAATCCGACCTTCTTGATAAAGGCCGTAGAGCGACTTATTCATCGTCGTCATGCCTTCATAAGTATCTTTGATCATGATTTGATTGATTTCCTCATTCTGGCCCTTCAGAATGTATTCCTTAACCACGTCGGTATTGATCATAACGTCGTGGAAAGCAGCCCGCTTTCCGTCTGTGGTTTTGCACAGCAGTTGAGCAATAATCGCCACTAGGGATTCGGAAATTGAAACCCGTATGGCATCCTGTTCTTCCGCCCCGAACATATCAAGAATCCGGTTCAGGGTCTTAACCGCACTGTTGGTGTGCAGGGTTCCTGCAACTAAGTGACCGGTTTGAGAGGCTTTGAGGGCGATTTCCACCGTCTCTCTGTCCCGAATTTCTCCTACTAGCAGCATATCCGGGTCTTGTCGCAGAGCGCCTTTGAGAGCGCTCATAAACTTGAGGGTGTGCCTGCCGACTTCCCGGTGCTTAATCAAGGATTTTTTGCTTTCGTGTACGAATTCTACGGGGTCTTCGATCGTGATGATGTTGTAGGCTTTATTCTTATTGATGTAGTCGATCATCGCGGCCAAGGTGGTAGACTTACCCGAACCTGTCGGGCCTGTTACCAAAATCAGCCCTTTGTGGTAGCCACATATTTTTCTAAAGACCTCCGGCAGTTTCAATTCCTCCAGTGTCATTATTTTGGCAGGAATTAGCCGCAGCACCATTGCCGGGCCGGCCAAGGAGTCCATGCAACTAATCCGAATGCGGACGAACCCGAAGTCGAAAGCGCCGTCAAAGTCTAGAGTTTTTTGGAAAATTTCAATTTCTTCATCGCTCATGCACTCCCGCAACCAGCCAAAAAACGTATCTAAATCGGTCGGTGGATAGCCGATGTCGGCAATCTCGCCCCGGGTGCGGAAGCGGGGAACTTCGTTTACTCCGAGGTGAAGGTCGGATACTCCTTCATCTTTGGCTCGGATTACTAGCTCTTTCAAACTCGGAACTCCGCCGCTGCTAGAGCTGTGGCTTTTAGGTGTGGCGAAGGATTGCGGCGCTGGTGCGGGTGGCGCTGCTGGTGCTGGTGCGGCAGGCGGCGGTGCTGGCGGCATTCCTGCTGCTCTGGGGGGCATCCCTGGAGCTGGAGGGCGGGGCATTCCTGGCGGTGGGGGAGCTCCGGGTACGGGCGGGCGAGGAGCTGGCGGATGCTGTTGTGTCATATGCGCTACCTTAAGTTGGTGAGAAGGCTGACTCGAACAGATGATTTGTGGGAGTTGAACAATGCCGATCGCCATTGTGCGCGTCTTGCACAAAAGCTTAACTGTTGTTCTCAGTCTATCCCAAGATAGGGTCGTAGTGCTGCACTACTAAGGAAATATTCTGCCAATTGGAGGATGCCATCACTCTCGATATATGATCACATATGGACTTTTGACTTTTTTGGATAAATTTCTTAAGGAAAAGAGTTTGCAGCAACTCAACAGTATTAAATTATACTTTGCCCAACTATTAAGGAGTTAAACGGATGAATTCTGTCGATCGGGCTTTTACTCCTGCTCTGGAGTTGGCGAAGTCGATTCGCGCCCTGGAAGTGTCGCCTTTAGAAATTGTCAATCTTTACTTGGAACGGATCGATCGATTAAACCCTCAGCTTGGCAGTTATTTTACAGTAAGCGCCGATCGGGCGATCGCCCTGGCTAAATCTCAAACCGAGCAACTAGCTGGCTTAAACAAGCCACAGGAATTGCCACCTTTTTTCGGAGTACCAATTGCGATTAAAGACTTGACACCAGTTGCCGGCGTTCCCTGTACCTATGGCACTCAAGCTTTGGTGAATAACATATCTAACTACAGCGAGTCAGTGGTATGGCGGATCGAAGCAGCGGGATTTAACATTCTGGGCAAAACAGCAACCTCTCAAATTGGCTCATTGCCTTACACCGAACCCCCAGGTTTCCTGCGGGCGCGCAATCCCTGGAATTTAGAGTATACGCCCGGAGGTTCCAGCGGTGGCTCAGCGGCGGCTGTAGCGGCGGGTTTATGCGCGATCGCCCAAGGTTCAGACGGTGGCGGTTCGATCCGAGGCCCAGCTTCCTGCTGCGGTTTAGTGGGCATTAAACCATCCCGGGGGCGAGTTTCCTGGGCCCCCGTCGGAGATTACCTCAGCGGCATTTCTGCCAACGGCCCCCTGGCGCGCACTGTAGCTGACGCCGCCGCACTTTTGGATGTAATGTCAGGCTACACAACAGGCGATCCGTACTGGCTACCAGATTCAAATCCGACGTTTTTAGAAGCTTCCACTCAAGAGTTAGGCAAGCTACGAATTGCTTTTTCTACCAGTATTTCCCCTGTGGGCGAGGCTTCGGCTATCTGTCAGCAAGCGGTACTCGAAACCGTCAAGTTACTGACAGATTTGGGTCACGATGTCGAACCGGGATGTCCTGATTTTACGGGTTTAATCGAACCGTTTATCGCAATTTGGCAGTCTGGGGCGGCGGCAAGCGGCATTCCAGGCCCTGCTTTGGAACCGATGAATCGCTGGCTGTTAGAAAGAACTATTTCCGCTGGGGAATATTTGCGGGCGGTGAATCAAATGCAGGTGATTTCACGGCGGATTGTGGGATTCTTTGAAAAATTTGATGTGTTAGTTTTGCCGACTTATATGCACTCGCCAATCCGGGTTGGGGAGTGGGCGGATTTGAGCTTTGAAGAAACTTTGCAGCGAATTATTAATTGGGTTGCTCCTTGTCCGCCGTTTAATGCTAGTGGTTTGCCTGCGATCGCACTTCCTGCCATTTTAGATAACAACGGTTTGCCCGTGGGAATTCAAATTATCGGGCGGCCTGCGGCGGAAGCTACTTTAATTGCTTTAGCGGCGCAGATGGAAGCGGCGAAACCTTTCCCGGTTTTAGATTTTAAATAGGGAAGAGCAAGAAATAAAAGCACGTTTCCCTTTTTTATGGGTATGCCAAATCAGGACTCGTGCGCGGCGAACAAGAAATCCGGTTTATTGCAGAATTTTCTAGTCAGCCATCCCATATTTGACCAATAAACCGAGTTGCTCGCCCAGTCATACTTATTACCAAGTATGCTGTATTTTATTGAGTATCCTTCTTTAGATTGATAGATATTGTGCTTATTTTGGTTTAAAACTGGTAGCAGTTCGCTGCCAATATTTAGGGTGAAATTTATGTTAACTTCCGGCCCGATTACCGCTCCCGTTCCCGTTTTTCTAGTTCTTTTAGCAATCATGCTAATCGCCCCGCTGGTATTTGAGCGCTTGCGACTACCGGGAATAGTCGGTTTAATTATTGCTGGCGTAATTGTCGGGCCCAACGGTCTAAATTTGCTGCAACGAGACGCTACTATTGTTTTGTTAGGTACTGTAGGATTGCTGTTTTTAATGTTCCTAGCAGGACTGGAAACTAGCCTCGACGACCTCAAACTCAATGCGGACAAAGCTGTCATATTTGGGCTGGCTACTTTTTCGCTACCGATGATATTGGGGACAGGAGCAATGCTGCTGTTGGGATATAGCTGGCTGGCTGCAATTTTAGTCGCTTCTTGTTTCGCTACGCACACGCTTTTAGCGCTGCCAATTCTCACAAAATTGGGATTGATGCGAACTCAGACTATTACTACGACTTTGGGCGGGACTTTAATTACGAACGTGTTGGGACTGTTGGTGCTGGCAATTGTTGTTAAAGCTTTCAAAGGAAATCTAACTCTCGAATTTTGGCTGTTTCTCATTCCATCTCTTGCTATCTACACTTTTGCTACTTTGTGGGGAGTTCCCAAAATCGGTCGCTGGTTTTTTAAGAAATTTGGACATGACGAAAATGCCGAATTTATATTTGTATTGGCCACCCTATTTCTAGTTTCTTACGCAGCAGAACTAATTGAAATTGAGGCAATTATTGGTGCATTTTTATCGGGAATTGCCATCACTCAAATTATTCCCAAAATGAGTCCCCTGATGAATCGGATTGAGTTTATTGGCAATACGCTGTTTGTGCCGTTTTTTCTGATTTCTGTGGGGATGTTAATTGACCCGCTAATTTTGGTGAAGCAGCCGCAGTCTTTGTTGGTGGCGGCAGTGATGATTTTAGCAGAGGTGGTGAGCAAGTTTTTGGCAGCTTGGCTACCGGGGAAATTATTTCGTTTTGAGTTTCCCAACATTATGGTAATGTTCGGTCTTTCTGTTGCTCAAGCTGCTTCTACTTTGGCTGCGATTACGGTTGCTTTTGACATTAAATTGGTCGATACTGAAACGGTGAACGGCATCATTGCCATGATTTTAGTAACTTGTGTCGCTTCTCCTTGGATTGTATCTCGGTGGGGTCAAGAAATGCAGCAGCCGGGGTCAAGTTTACCGACTGCTACTTCAGGAAAGCATTCCTGGGGAGACCGAGTTTTAGTGCCTGTTGCTAATCCGAATACGGAAGATAATTTGCTGCGTTTGGCTTTGATTTTAGCAAAAACATCTCAGGGAACTTTGCTACCGCTGCATATTTTGTCCGATCGCGGGGAAGCAATTTCACCGGCAGATAAAATGCAGCAAACTCAACTTTTGACGGCTGCGGAAACTGTCGCCCATGCGGCTGCTTGTGCGGTTGAACCGATCGCAAGGATAGATGATGCGATCGATCGCGGAATCCTACGGAGTGCAACCGAACGCGAGGCTAGTTTAATTGTTTGCGGTTGGAAGGGATTTTCTACGACTCGCGACAATTTTTTTGGCAGCATCATTGATACTGTGATCAGGCGATCGCCAGTACCCGTACTGATTGCTCGATTTCCCGATCCTCTCCAGAATACAGCCAGAATAATTTTGGCGGTAACTGACAGCGAGTTGACTCGGTTTGGATTTCAGGAAACCGTGGATATTGCTAAGAGTTTAGCCGAGGAACTTAAGGCGAGTTTGCAAGTGTTGTTGGTGGCGACAAAACGGGAACAAAGCAACCAAAGTGCGGCGGAGGTGGAAATTCTCTCTGAGATACCAGTAAATCGGGTTCGGGGAAATTTTATCAAGTTAGTTTCGCAGAATTTGTTAGAACACGATTTGCTGATTTTAACAACAATTTCTCAGCAACAAAATTTGTGGGAAAAACCGGGAACTCTCAAAGAACCAGAAGCGATCGCCCGGACTCACCAAAATATTTCGATGCTTGTTGTTTATTTTCCTGTATCTTGAGGAATATTTTAACCGCAGATTACGTTATGAATCTGCATTCATCTGCGGTTAAGATTTTAGGACTAAAGCCAACTGGCAAATTAAACAAAGGTAGGTATAGCAATCCTAAGTGAGTCGTAATTTTTTTACCCCACCCCAACCCTCCCCTTGCCAAGGGGAGGAAGTAAGAAATTTACAAATGATTTAGGATTGCTATAGTTGCGATCGAATCGCTCTTTCCTAAGCTAATAAATAGCGCACAAGCGCAACTACATACCTAAAATTTAAGCCCTATTTCTGACAATTGTGTAAGTCTTATATTTAATCCTAATCCAACGGAATTGCTAGCAAAATTTCCGCACCCTTGCGCGGTTCAGAAATACACTACATCGCTCTTTTCACTCGCGAAGTTGGTATTTTTTGGGCTGCCGATTAAAAAATCCTTCAACTCATCATCATTAGCACCCGCACAAGAAGTGCACTTAGGTACGGAATGTGCGATCGGCCAGTAAATATGCGTAGAGGCTTTGCCGATCGCACCCCGATGGAGGCAATTTCTCGGCATCTAGAACAATATCTCGGTATCTGGGAGAATTTTGAGAATATGGTGATCTACCCCCTCTAGTTCAATAAGGTAAAAATGAGCATCAGACCAAATTTCAGATGGTTTTCTTCAGTGGCGAGTGTTTTGGGTTCGATTTCGATCAGCCCTTTGAGTGGCGCGACATCCTCTGTAAAAGCAGCAGAAACGGTTGTTGTCCGCAAAGGTATTTTAGAATCGTCAATATCGGTGGCGGATTTGCGCGAACTCGCAGAAACAGGAAAAGTCCCCGCCAGACTGCAAGCTTATGCCAATCTCCTGTCTGAGGAACAGCGGAGTAAAATTTTTCGGGCGCTGCAAGCGAAAATTCCCCTCAATGTAGTAGGTCTGAGCAACTTGCTAAATACGGGCATCGGGACTGCCATCCTGACGGATTTGACTACTGTGATACCCAGGCGCGACGGTGGGGGTGTGGAAGCGCTGCGAGCGGCTTTGGTGCAGGGAGCAAACGCGCCGGAAGGCTTATCGGTATTGAGTTTCATTGAATCTTATCCGAGCTCGCGAGTAGTGGTGGATCTCGATCGAGCTTTCACAGTTTTGGGAAATATGAACGCCAGTTTTTGGCAAACTCAGCGCTTTATGGCGGCGATCGCACCTCAGTTAGCAGCGGTTAAACCCGCGTTTAAGCTGCCTTTCGATCCAACCCAGCCCGGCCCTAATTTGGTGCAGGTACGGGCGCTAGATTTGAACGATAGTGCCCGCAATCGACTTATTCCAGTTGATGTGTATTGGTCGGAAGCTGCGACAGCCGACAAACCGACGATCGTCTTTTCTCACGGGTTGGGTTCCGTCCGCACGGATTTGCGCTACTTAGCCGAGCATTTGGCGTCTCACGGCTATGTAGTAGCAGCTTTAGAACATCCGGGCAGCAACGAGACGAATACCAATGCTGCGATGGCGGGGAAGTGTCCCTTGCTAGCTCCTCAAGAGTTTTTAGACCGTCCCAAAGACATCAGTTTTGTACTCGACGAACTGACAAAATTGAACCAAACTGATGATAACTTGCAGGGGAGAATGGCGATCGACCGATGGGTAATAATTGGCTATTCATTTGGCGGCGCTACAGCCTTGTCCTTGGCCGGCGCCGAACTGCAATTGAGCGGACTCAAACAAAGGTGTCAGGGGGATTTGATTGGGTTCAGCTTAGGCGAAGGCATTCAGTGCGCGGCGGCCGGATTGCCCGAAGAACGGTATCAATTGCGGGATGGGAGGATTAAAAGGGCGATCGCCATGAATCCGATCACATCATTATTATTTGGAGAAACAGGTTTAAGTGCAATTCAAATTCCCACCTTAATAGTAGCATCTTCTGCCGACAAAACAACTCCCGCCTTAGCCGAACAAATTGCAGGCTTTCCGAAAATTCCATCTCCTAAATGGCTAGTTGGTTTGGTAGGAGGAACCCATTTAAGTGTCAAAGATCCCAGTACAACTTTAAACCAGATTCGTAGACCGAGTACAGTAATTACCGGGGATGAAGTAGTCGGCGACCAAGCTGTTAGCATACGCAATTATATTAAAGCTGTAAGTTTGGCTACCGCCGCGCAACTAACTGCTGAAGCTGATAAATATGCAGTTTTTCTAACACCAGAATACGCGCAATTTGCTTCCACATCGGCAATCCCGGTGCGGCTAGTAACAGAAATTTCCTCTGAAACTAATGCAGTAGTGCAAACTTTTCTTAAAGGGAATAAGTAGTGATTAGTAATTAATCATTAGTCCTCAGCTAATAACTAATTATTAAGAGTTGTAGTAATATCAAATAAGGTGACATGGAAATTATAATTGAGTGCGTCTTCTCGGTCGCTCCTGAGAGCACGGAGCCACACGGGAAGCTCCCACGGCACTCGGAAAATTATGATTCCGATGTCAGCGGAAACGATATTACGACTAGCAGCTTTTCCTTTTGTATGGGCGGCCGCTTAGCCCCGAAGGGTGTATTTTTTTCTTAAGCTGTTTCTGATATATTTTTTCCGTGCAAGGGCAAAATATAACAAACTGCTTCCACAAACTCTACTCCCAAACTGCGATGCCTAAAAAAAATCTTATCCCGTTATTGCTTCTGTTGGCAGCCCTATTTACCCTTTACGGTGACACTTTAACTTTTCTCCCCAAACCTGTAAGAGATACTAGCGTGGCAAGCCGAAAGTTCTTCGTCGGGTTGTGGCCAGATTGGTTGAGGCCGAGAGATTTCAACGAGAAAAGGCAACAGGATATTGATAAATTGCAAAAAAGTCCTAGCCCGAGTCGATAGTTTTGAGCTACCAACGACAAACCCGGTTTCTCTAACAATACCTAGCCATTTTCTTGTAGTATTGTAGGTTGGGTTAAGCGAAGCGAAACCCAACAGTACGATTTTAGATTTTGGATTGTAGATTAGAGATTTTTTATCCACTCTCTAATCTGTAATCGATTAAACTTAAGATTTTAGATTTTCCTCCCAGCGGTAAGGTGTGCATTGCACACCCTACAGATAGAGGTTATGCCTCCAGGGCTGTTTTAGATTGGTCTTCCCATCTAAAATCTAAAATCTAAAATCTAAAATTGATTAGGCTTGCTTTTTCAACCAGCTAAACATAGCTCGCAAATCTTTACCAACTTCTTCAATAGGATGTTCTGCTTCCTGACGGCGCATGGAGGTAAAACCTGGTTTGCCAGCTTGGTTTTCCAGAACGAATTCGCGGGCAAATTGACCGGATTGAATTTCGCTGAGAATTTTCCGCATTTCGGCGCGGGTTTGATCCGTAACGATGCGGGGGCCGCGAGTTAAATCGCCGTATTCTGCGGTATTGGAGATGCTGTCGCGCATTTTGGCGAGACCTCCTTCTACTATTAAGTCAACGATAAGTTTAACTTCGTGCAAACATTCAAAATAAGCTAATTCCGGTTGGTATCCGGCGTCAACTAAAGTTTCAAATCCAGCTTTAATTAATGCGCTCAAACCGCCGCACAAAACTACTTGTTCGCCAAAAAGATCCGTTTCTGTTTCTTCGCGGAAAGTGGTTTCCAGGATGCCAGCTCTGGTGCCACCGATACCTTTAGCATAGGCCATTGCCCGATCGCGCGCTTGACCGGAAGCATCTTGATATACTGCAAACAAACTCGGAACACCTTCCCCTTGTTCGTAAGTCCGTCGCACCAAGTGTCCGGGGCCTTTGGGGGCAACCATTACTACGTCTACATTGGCAGGGGGAACAACTTGGCCGAAGTGAATGTTAAAACCGTGAGCAAATGCTAAAACATTTCCTTCGGAAAGGTTCGGTTCGATTTGTTCTTTGTAAATAGTTTTTTGAACTTCATCGGGCAATAAAATCATGATGAAGTCAGCGGCGGCGGCTGCTTTGTCTACCGGGTGAACTGTTAAACCCGCGTCGGTTGCTTTGGCGGCAGATTTGCTACCGGGATACAAACCGACAACGACATTCATGCCACTGTCTTTGAGGTTAAGCGCGTGGGCGTGTCCTTGGGAACCGTAGCCGATGATAGCAATCGTTTTGTTGGCTAAGAGGTCTAGGTTCGCGTCGGTGTCGTAATACATACGGGCCATAATCCTTGTCTCCTGAGATGCAAATTGGGTGATTGACTGCAAAACTCTCATTTTATCAAAGTAGGGTACTTTTTTTGCAGAAATTTTTAGATTAAGATTTGGAAGGGGGAAAATAAAGGGCGATCGCGCTGAATTTAGCAGGGTTTCTGGCAGAGTCTGCGATCGTCAAATATAATTGTCAATAGCGTGCTGTGCTGTTGAAAAAAAACCCAACTATAGCAACCGCGCCCGACGCTATTGACATTCTTAATGGCTGAAACCATTGCTGTTACTGCTTCTTCCTTCTTCCTTCTTCCTTCTTCCTTCAGCTATAACTAACTTTTTTCAGATGAAAATAAAAGCAATACATCATGTGGCGATTATTTGCTCGGATTACGAAGCCTCGAAAAAATTTTATGTAGAAGTATTGGGATGTTCCATTATCAAAGAAACTTTCCGAACCGAGAGGAATTCTTACAAACTAGATTTGCGAGTCGGAAACGGCGACACCATCGAGCTTTTTTCCTTTCCCCATCCTCCTGAAAGAATTAACAATCCTGAAGCCTGTGGCTTGAGACATTTAGCTTTTGCAGTTGAGGACATAGAAGCATCAGTTGCTTACTTAAAATCCCAACAAGTAGAAGTAGAAGAAATTCGCCTTGACGAAATTACCGAAAAAAGGTTTACATTTTTCCGAGACCCCGACAACTTACCATTAGAAATATATGAGAATTAAGGAGTCTATTTATTTTGTCAAGCCGTTATTAAGTCAACCAGTCCGTAGTGCTGACTATAGAAATTGCATCATTCATTTCCCTCTAAAATATAAAATATAAAATTGTATAATGGACAGATTAATCAGAAACACAATCACCATCGGATTGCCGACTTTAATGCTCTTTATCGCCATATTAGCTACAGGAAAAACAGGTGATGCAGCCGTTTGGTCGGGTTTGGTCAAAGTCGGCGGTTCCTTTGGTATGCTGATCGGTTTAGGTGTGTTGGTATTTGTAGGATTTGTTGCCAATTCTGTTAGTTATTTTGTGGTAGATAGCTTGCTAGTGAGGTTTTATCAAAAGCGGTGCGAGTTGGAACAGCCAGAACAACTGGTAATAGAAATTGATAAATTGCCGATTACCAACGACCTCAAAATTAAGCTCAAATGGGCGGTGATGCACAGCACGCCCAACAAAAACATTAGCTTGAAGCACATAATTTTAAAATGGTTTATTATCGCAGCAACTGTCAATGCCGTATTGTCAATAGTCGGTTATTTAGGACAATTCAACATTTTTTTTGAATTGAGTTCTCATTTTAAACTACAATATCTGCTGCTGGGTTTCTCTACTTTTATATTCTTCGCTCTGGTGCGCTCAAAAAAAATATGGTTGTTGGTGAGCGCATTTTGCATTATTATTAATTTGGCGGAAATTGTTCCTTGGTATTTTCCAGCGCCAGCAGTTGCCGGAGCAACTCCCGGACACAACTTGCGGATTTTGCATTCAAATGTTTTAAGGGCTAATCGGCGATATTCTGAGGTGATATCGCTGGTTAAAGCAGAACAACCTGATATCGCGGTTTTTGTGGAAGTCAACTCAACTTGGGCAAAACAGTTATCGGTTTTAAGCGAGATTTTTCCTTACTCTTCTACCCAGCAAGAATCTGAGAGATTTGGCAGTGCAATATACAGCAAGCTGCCTTTAGAAAATTCTTCGGTTAAAGCCTTTTCAACGCGAAGAAAGAGCTTGTCGGCGGATGTTAAATTTCAAGGTAAAATCATTTCTCTGATTCTTGCTCATCCGACTGTGCCAGTCAAACAGGAGAGTTTTATCAATCGCAATAAACAGCTAGCAGCCATTGGCGAGTATGCAGCCCAAATAAAAAATCCGCTGATTGTGGTTGGGGATTTAAATACCACAATGTGGTCGCCGTTCTACAAAAATATGGTAAAAACCGGAAATTTGCGAAATGCGCGATCGGGGTTTGGCATTTTACCGACTTGGCCGACTTTTATGCCGCTGGCTTATATTCCGATCGATCACTTTCTAGTCAGCAAAGAAATTGGTGTTTTAAAGATTCGTACTGGCCGAAATGTCGGTTCGGATCATTTGCCGTTAATTACAGATTTGGTCATTTGAAGGCAGGATTCGATATTTTCTAACAAATTATTGATTAACTGTATCTGGTATTGCTGAATATTTGTCTGTAGCGGTTCTTTGCTGTCTTGAAAACTGATAACTTTTCCGGCGATTTCCTTGTAGTGTTGCAGCATGGAAAAAGTATCGGTGCTGAAGCGAGCGAGATAGTTTTTAGCAGCCTCGCTGCAAATTTCCTTTACTTGATTTAGATAAGCTTCAGACGATTCAGGCGGCTTTTCATACCCTGTTCTTTTATTCAAAATATAGCTAGCACCGCCGACTACTGCGGCTCCCACAGGCCCGCCCAATAGCCAACCTAAGCCGGTGGCGATCGCCACTGGAGCCACTTCGCCCTCGATCGACTTTTGCGGTGGAGGTGGCGGCGGTTCGGGTAAGCTGACTTGTGGGGCTGGGGGAAACGAAATCAAAAGGGCGATCGGCTGTTCTTTCTCAAAGAATTCGCAAGCTTTATTTACCCATTCTGCGATGGTTTGCTGCTGATGTAAGACCTCTCGCTGAAATTTTAGCTTCCACGCATCAAAACTCCCTTCCTGAAGCGACAGCGCCATTTCCGATTGATACCGCTGCAAAAGTGTGGGCTGGTAAAGCCAAATCTCGAAGTCAGAAACGCTGGCTTGAAAGCCTTTTGATATCAATTTTTCAGCTTTTTGTTTAATTTCAATTTTGTCTTTGTGCTTTTGTTGAGCAGCAGCTATTTCTGCGGTGACAGTTTCAGCTTTGGCTCGGAGAGATTGGCAAATTTTAGTAGCTATAGCTTCAATTCTGGGCAACTTAACTGCTAGTTGTTCCTGTTGAGCTGCCACAATACTTTGCAAAGCCGATTCAAAGCTGGCAATTCCTGTAGTTTGGGCGGCCGCCACATCTCCTTTCAGCCTCGCCCTCAAAGCCGGCAAAGCATCGACGCGGTAGATATTGCTGATATTGGTCGGCAAGTTCGAGCGAAAACTTTCGGCAACAAACAACAAGCGATTGTAAACTTGTTTTTGGTCGTCTGGTTCGAGTAGATTGAGAAAATTGGCAACAAAGACGACAGTGTTGATGTGGCGATCGCTCAACCAATCTCTCAAGTTTTCCCGTTCGCCTAAAGTCATCAATTTGCGAGCATCTAAAACCTGCACAACTAAATCAGCCGTTAGCAATTTATCCCGAACCAAATTATCCTGTTCTTCCCGATCGTTGGTTCCCGGTAAATCCAGCAATTCCACACCGGTTTGCAGGAATGGATGGGGACAGTAAACATTCACGGCCGCGACATCATCCCGCATTTGTCTCGCGTCGTCAAGGATGGCGTAGCGTTTCAGAACATCAGTCCCCGGTTCGCTAATTTCCGTGCCGTCTTTCAGGGTTATTTTTGCGTGCAATTCCTCGCCGTAGTTGACATAAATGGCAGCACCTGTAGTGGGCACGAGGTCGATCGGCAAAGCCCGATTTCCAAGCATTGCATTGAGCAAAGTTGACTTGCCATAATTAAACGGGCCAAAGACAGCAACTTGAAAAGTTGGTTTGGCTAGATAGTCGCAGATTGAGGTGGTATCTCGATACAGTTGGGAGTTTTTGTCAAGTTCGAGAATACCCAGTGCTGATTTGAGATAGTCGGTCAGGTCTTGATAAATTTCGGTTTGTTGCATATTGTTGTTTTATTTCATCTAGCTGATGCTAGGAAAGCTTGATATAGCGATTCAATACTCTGCGACTCGGCAGAAACATCAGCCTCCAATTTTTTCAAACGCTCAGATTCAGCTTGACAATTAATCTCGCGAGATTCCTTTTGCTCCAGCAAATTATCTAACTCAGCTTTCCGAGAATTAATATCCGCATTCATGCGATCGCCCACTTCTCGCCCGTAAACATCAAAACACTCTTTCACAGCATCGTGAATCGGCTGCCACTGCTCTTGAGCCACCTGCGGCAGATATTTCACCAACTCTTTTTTTGCCGCTTTCACCAACTGTTTGTTAGCTCCGTCTGCTTGCAAAACGCCAACACCAATCCCCAACAAAGCTAAATATAGCGGCCCCAAAACAACCCCGGTCAAACTAGCAAAAATCGTACTGACGCTCAACACAGTGATTAAATTAAGCAGGATATTTTTCCAGTCAAAACCAGCTCCTGCCATTGCTACGCCCGCCAGATTTCCGGTCGTTAACGAGAACAATCCCATCGCCCATTTTGCCCAAGCTGGCGAGGTATCTTCGTTCGAGTTGCTGACTGCTGCTGGTATTTTTTGCCCGGTCAGTTTTTCGGTGATTTTTTCAGTCACTTTCGTGTAAGATGCTCCGTAATTTGCCGCACTTTTCGATAGCTGCGAAAATGCTGAATTCATCTCTTGTTCTGCTGTGAGAGTCCAAGCTGCTAATTTGTCGTTGATGTACTGCTCTAATGCTCGTTTGAGCGATGCTTCAAAGGCTTCTCGCTTGCCTTGGCTGAAGAAATCCAGAAATTTTAGATCCGGTTGATACCGCAAAAAGTCTGTTTCAAAGGTATTTTCTAAGTTGAGAACGTAGGCGCGGAAAGAATCTGCGATCGCCCGCGATTTACTATCTCTAACTTCGATAATTTCTTGTTGAAACTCATCGCGAATGTGAGTCAGTTTTTTAAACTCCGGCTCAACTGAATTAATCTTTTCCTTCAACTCATTGACATCGCGATCGAGTAATGGTAATCTGCGCCCAACAGCTTCGCGGACACGAGCAGAAATTTGACGCGCCAAAGTCCTCGCCGGACGCAATTCTGAAATCGCCCTTTCCTGCGTCAAAAACGTATTCAGTGCCACCATAAACTCGGGAAAACCAGTTCCTGCCAAATCCGCATCCGGGTTTTTCATCCGCAACCTGAGCGCCTTAATGGAGGTAATTGCAAACACTCGCTCGTCGTAAATATCATGTCCTTCGGTTAAACAATATTCAGCCAAATTAGCTTGAAAAACCCGTCGCAGTTTCCCTTCTGCTTCTGCCAATTCTTCAGGATCATCCGGGTCAATCAAACTTTCCCGCACTTGATCCCAAGCATTAATCAGAAAGAAAATGCTCAATCCGCGATTTTTGATGTAATTTTCTAAATAACGTCTTTCACCCATGGTGCAAGGCTGAGTTGCCCTGAGTACAAACAAAATAGCGTGGCAGTTGTTGATGTAACCGAGAGATAATTCGTTGCGGGCTTCTGTATCGTTTAGTCCGGGACTGTCTACTATTTCTATGCCTTTTTCCAGCAAAGGTAAGGGATATTCTACTACGGCACAATCGATATCTGGAAATGCTGGTTTCTTTTCTTCTTCTAAACGTTTTGCCTCAGCGGGGTCAATTGTGTAGTTCTGTTTAAAGCTTTTAAAATCTAGCTGTTTTGGGCTTTTGCCGTCATTGAAATAAACAGTAACTTTTTTTTCTGAACCATAGCGCAAAATCGTCAACAAAGCTGTACAGGGATTTACATCGCTGGGCAGTAAGTTTTCGCCGATTAACGCATTGAGAAAAGTGCTTTTTCCGCGTTTCATGTCACCTAGCACTAACAGGCGAAAGACTCCTTGGCGCAAGTTTTTACTGGCGACATCAATGTCAGCGTTGTCTGTTTCTAAACCGAGTTTTCCCGATGCTTCTCCTGCTGCTAATTCTGATTGGTTGATGGCTGTGGCGATGTTGCTGAGGCGATCGGCAATTTCTCGGCGGACGGCGGCTACGCGCTCTAAATCGTTGAGAAAGTTGCTAGTTTCTACTTTAAGGTTCATGGGTGTTTCCTGATAGTTTCGTGCTTGAGCTTTTCAACTTCTGTCTTCTTCAATAAACATTTTGTAAGCTATGAAAGCAATGCCTCCCACTATCAGCGCGGCTGCCAGCCAAGATGCTATGCGAACTGCAACGATAACAGCAATGACAATGCCTGTAAATTGAGCGGCTGCTATAATTTTTCGGCGCCACTGTTTGAGTTTGCCGTTAACTTGGCTGTCTGGTTCTTGGTACTTGCTTGTTAGATGTTCGGGTACTGAGCGGTCGATTTCGGCTTCTAGTTCGCGGAGCCGAATTTCTTGTTCTCGCTTCCGCAGTTCTTGTTCTTTGCGCCGGAGTTCTCGGGATTTGTTGTCAGGAGAATTCATAAATTTTAGCCTGTTTTTCGCGGGAAAAATGTGTTATTTATTGTCAATGTTGCGGATCGATAAGTTCTCTACGACTGTAACTCACCTTTTCCCCCATGTCGAGAAATGTTAAGAAATTTTAAAAATGGCGAGCGACTAATTAAGCCACTCGCCCTACGCCCTAGACTAGCCGCTGCAAATCCTCAATATCCTTCGGGGCCGATAGTAGTGCGATCGCACTCGGCTTCGGACAAATCACCCAAGCGCGATCGAAATAAGTTGCAGCCCGCTAATTGAGCTTTGCTTAACTTTGCTTTCTCCAAATTAGCTCGACTCAAATCCGCATATCTCAAATCGGCATTCGTCAAATCTGCATTGTACAAATCCGCACCTTGCAAATTAGCTTTCTGCAAATTAGCACCTTGCAAATTGGCGTGACGCAAATTTGCTCTTGATAAGTTTGCTCTTGATAAACTTGCTTCCGACAAGTTAGCTTGATAAAGTTGAATGTCGCCCAATTCAGCCTCTTGCAAATCAGTTTTATAAAGATTAGCTTGCGTCAAATTTCCGTAGGGCAGATAAGCTCGCCTCAGAACGCTACCAGAAAGATTTATTTCTGTCAAATCTGCTTGAAACAAGTTATTTTCACTTAAGTCAACGGCGTTAAAGTTTCGCTGGCCCTTAGCATACTGAGCAAGCAATTCCTCAGCGCTTAGCTTTTGCATTTTCACTCCTCATGACGACAGCTACTGCAGCCAATCCATAACAGTAATTAATGGTTATTATTCTGCGTATTTATACTTAGGCATATTCTTATGTTAAGCTTGTGTAACAACAGTCGCATTTTTTCTAAGATTTTTTTTATATTTGTAAATTTCTGCCTTGCTCGACCAGTAAACGGTTAGTAATGTCAAGATCGATCGAGAAACCAAAGCCAATCCTCTACTGAAATATGCCAGAACTTCCTCTCTCCATTGCTCAGCACTACCACGAACGCACCAAATATGACCCTGAAACCATTGCTGCTAAAAGCAAACAGCTAGATTGGACAGAGCAACCTGTGCCTTTCAAAGAATATAAAATTGGAGCGTATTTTGACCTCAAGCCTTATCTAAAAGACCCCTCGGAGGATGCCGATGCCGATCCCGATGCCGCTTGGTGGCATCGGTTATCTAGTTTGTTGCTGTGCAGCTACGGGTTGACGGCGAAAGTGCAGACGGTAGACGATAGCTACCTGTATTTGCGATCTGCACCGTCGGCGGGTGGACTCTATCCAGCAGAGGTTTATTTAATCTCCCGTGGCACTGCCCAGTTGCCGGCCGGACTCTACAACTATCAGTGCAGAACTCATTCACTTGTTCATTTTTGGGACAGTCAAGTTTGGCCAGTCTTGCAAGCAGCTTGTTTCCAGTCGCCCGCGCTAGAAAATACTCAATTGGCGATCGCCATTACCACTGTTTTTTTCCGTTCTTCTTGGCGTTACGAAGACCGAGCTTATCGGCGAATTTTTCTAGATACCGGCCATTTATTGAGTAATATTGAGTTAGCTTGCGCCGTCAACGATTACCGACCTCACATGATTGGAGGATTCGCCGACGAAGCTGTCAATGAATTACTATATATCGACTCGGAGCAAGAAGGAGCGATTTGTGTAGTTGCATTAGCCGACTTGCTAGATATTGACCAAAACTTGCCTAAATTTAAAACAGCTTTGCCCGGAAACACCACCACAGATTACCCGAAAATTTCCGAAGGTCAACTGTTAAAATACCTCCACAAAGCCACTTATTTAGAAGCAGACCCTACCGGAGCTGACGGCTGGAAACTTGATGAAAGTGAAGGGGTACTAGAGGATAAATACAACTTTCCATTTTGTACTAAAGTTTCGACTGTCACTCCTTCGATTCCTTGGGGAGTGAACCTGGAAACTTTAGAAAACACTATGCTCAAAAGGCGTTCTACCCGTGCTTATACAGGTGCTTCTTTGAGCTTGGGCGAACTGCTAGCTATGCTCGATTTTACTTACCAGCCGCAGCACTATATCGACCAAGGATTAGACGGTAATCCAGACTATTTCGATCTAAGTTTGATCGAGACTTTTATTGCTGTTTCGGGAGTGCATGGGTTAGAAGAAGGCTGTTACTATTACGCTCCGAAAGCTCAAGAATTGCGGCAAATTCGGTTTAAAAATTTCCGCAGGGAATTGCATTTTTTGTGTTTGGGGCAAGATTTGGGCAGAGATGCGGGGGCGCTGTTATTTCACACGGCGGATTTGAACAGGGCTGTAGCAAAATATGGCGATCGAGTTTACCGCTATTTGCACATGGACGCGGGTCATTTGGGCCAGCGGTTGAATTTAGCAGCTATGCAACTGCGTTTGGGTGTCAGCGGTATCGGGGGCTTTTTTGACGATCGGGTTAATGACGTTCTCGGTATTCCTGCGGGTGAGGCTGTGCTTTATATTACAAGTCTGGGAAGACCTCGATCGTGACAATAAGTTAGTTGTTATTTGTCAGTAGTATGGCTTCACTAAGCCCAGGCCCATCTAAATTTTACAGTCAAGTTTGATGAAATTAACATCTTACACCATTCTCAAGAACAGGCAAGATGCCTGTTCCCCAAAGAGTGAAAGTCGGTGTTCCACAAAGAGTGAAATTATTGTGGGGTGGGCGTCCCGCCCGCCCTAAAAATACAACTTAAATGCGAGACAGCTTACCTATTTAATTTACTCTTTTCCTATGACTATTTGCCAATGCAAAACCTGCTAAATATTCTGTCGAGCACTGATTCTGTCACTTCTTCTCCCGTAACTTCTCCTAATGCTTGAATTGCCCCGCGCAAATCTATTGTCCAAAAATCTAAAGGCAATTTGTTGCTGATAGTATCCGTGCATTGTCCCAGAGAAATTTTAGCTCTGGTTAACGCCGCTGCTTGCCGCTGGTTGATTGCTAAATCTGAGTTTGCTGCTTGCAAATTCCCCCCGCTGACGGCATCTAAAATTGCTGTTTCTAAGTCTTCTATGCCTCGCTCCAGGGCGGCTGCTGTGGTAACTATTGGGTGAATTTCAGAGGAAAAAGGTAGCTCTGGGATTGTTTTTACTAAGTCGATTTTGTTGATAATTATAATTAGCTGGCGGTGCTTTACTTGTGCGTAAATTTCCAAATCTTCCTCTGTCCAGCCAGATTCCGCGTCAATTGCCAACAACACTAAATCGGCTTGTTTTGCTGCTGCGCGCGATCGCTCAACGCCAATTTTTTCTACCTTGTCTTCGGTTTCTCGAATGCCCGCAGTATCGAGCACCTGCACCGGAATTCCGCCCACAACTAGCTGCGACTCTACCACATCCCGCGTCGTACCGGGCAAATCCGTGACGATCGCCCGATCGCTCTTACTCCACGCATTCAACAAACTCGATTTTCCCACATTCGGCCGCCCGACAATCGCTACTTTCAAACCAGTTCTCAACAATTCTCCGCGATCTGCCGTTGCCAAAATTGTTGACAATTCCTCCAAAACATGATTGATTTCCAAAGATGTTTTAGCTTCATCTAAAGGCGGCAAATCTTCCTCAAAATCAATTCTTGCCTCAATTTCTGCCAGTACGTCCAAACAAGTTGTTCTCAATTTGCGAATTGGCTGCGCTAATTTTCCTTGCAAACCAGCCAAAGCACTTTGTGCAGCAGCGGGCGATTTTGCTCCCACCAAATCTGCAATACTTTCAGCTTGAGTTAAATCGAGCCTCCCGTTCAAAAAAGCCCGCAGCGAAAACTCTCCCGGCTGTGCCAATCTTGCCCCGTTTTCCAAACACAACTGCAAGACTTGCTGCACGGCTATAATACCGCCGTGACAGTGAAATTCCACCACATCTTCGCGAGTAAAAGAACGCGGTGCTTTCATGATTAACAGCAAAGCTTCATCGACTAATTCTTCAGTTTTGGGGCGGCGGATGTGGCCGTAAAGAATGCGGTGAGACTCCCAAATTTGCCGTCCTGGGGCGCGAAACAGAGTTTCGGCAATTTTTAAGGCTGCGGAACCGGAAACTCGCACAATGCCGACGCTGCCTTGTTGGGGAACTATGGCAGTAGCGATCGCTGCGATCGTTCCTCCTTTTGTTAGTGATTCAGACATATTTATTATTCACACATTCAAAAGTTCTCTCAATCTCCTGTTTTTGAGTATCAGGCAATTGCTGGTCGGTATTTGAGAGTATAAATCTCTAGTTCGTCATTCAAAAAATTAAAATAGCCGCCCTTTAGGGCAAAATGCACCAGTTTCCGGGTCGAAGCGTAGGAGATATTTGGTAATATTTTCCCTAGAATCGCTAATTGCTCGTCGGCTGCGAGAGACCAGATAACTTGAATTAGGGATTCAACCAGTTGTACGTTCATGTGACTGACCTCCGGCTTGGTTGTTAAATTATACATATCTCATTGACAGGATAAACAATTTCAGCATTTTTTTTCTAAAATATTAGAAGAGCGTGACAACAGGGAGGGACTTAGCGAGCCAATCCGATCGCCCGTTTGTCCAGTCAGTCGATTTTAGATTTTAGATTTTAGATTTTAGATTAACTCCACAGATGAATCGGGGAGCTTTAACTAGGGTCTAAAATTTTGGGATGCTAACGACTCCTGTGGGAAAGCAACTATCCGTTTTTGGGTAGGAGTCACGGCTCGATCGAACTTAAATTACTCAGCCACATATTTTGGCTATTCTGATTTCATGCGATAATGGAAAATTGACCGAAAGCATCCAGGATACAAGCCCCCGGATTCATCCGTGGAGAAATAAAAAACCTGTATCCGATGAAACTTGCCCCCCGAATTTATCTGTGGGGTCAATGCTTCAATTCTTTAATCTAAAATCTAAAATCGATAGACAGGGTAGAGGGCAAAGCATGATTGGTCAACTTCTAGACAGACGTTACCGCATCATTAAAGTCACAGACTCAAGTGAGGTGGGAAAAACTTATCTAGCAGCAGATACTCACCGTCCCGGGTATCCGCAATGCACGGTTAGAGAAATGCGGCTACCCGGCACAAGTTCGCAAACTCCAGAATTAGTCAAAGTTATATTTCAACGAAACGCAGAAATAATTGAAAAATTGGGGAAACACGACAAAATTCCCGAATTATTGGCATATTTTGAGGAAAATCAAAGTTTATACTTAATTGAAGAATTTATTGCTGGTTCACCTTTAAGTCAAGAACTAATACCCGGTCAACCTTGGGATGAAGATCAAGTAATTGGTCTGCTATCAGAAATATTAGAAATTTTGGTGTTCATACACGAGAAGGGTTTTATTCACCGCAGAATTCAACCAGACATAGCGATCCGGCGCGAGTCAGACGGCAAATTTGTATTGGTAGACTTTAGCTTAGACAAAGAAATTAACCCGGAACTTGCTAACTGTCACTTGTTGTCGCAAACTTCCCCGAACTCTGTTAAACGGCCTGTGGCAAAAAAACAGGATTTGGCGGCCCAGGAGTTATACGTGCCGATCGAGCAATTGAGCGGCAACCCCCGTTACAATAGCGACATCTACGCTCTAGGTACGATCGCCCAGCTTGCCGTGACGGGACTCTCACCCAACGAACTGAGTGCCTTAAAAAACAACAAAAGCCAAATGTCCTGGCGAAACCGGGCAACTTGTTCGGCAGCCCTAGCAGATATTATCAATCGAATGGTGCGCCCTGACTGCGAGGAACGCTATCAGGATGCCGCCGAAGTTTTAGCAGACCTCAAACAAATCGCCGTAAAATTTGAGGTTGAGCCGCCCCCCGCCACAATCATCACGGACGCTATGAGTCAACCGCGAAGAAAAAGCCAAACCAAACTGCTGCTGTTGGCTGCAACAGCGGCAGCTTTAATCCTCACGGCACTGATAATTTACTTTTGGCAGAGTCAAAGTCCGGCGAGGTCAAAAGAATTGTTAGCCCGCGGTGTTACCAAGGCGCAGCAAGGTGACACAACAGGCGCGATCGCCGATTATACTCAAGCGATCGCCCTGAATGCCAGCGATGCGGAAACTTACTACAAGCGGGCAAACGCTCGCTACGACATGGGCGCAACCGAGCAAGCAATACAGGATTACACGCAAGCAATTAAAGTCAATCCTAGCCACACCAAAGCTCT
Source organism: Microcoleus sp. T3_A4 (assembly GCF_036700465.1). NCBI lineage: Bacteria > Bacillati > Cyanobacteriota > Cyanophyceae > Oscillatoriales > Microcoleaceae > Microcoleus > Microcoleus sp. T3_A4. The sequence continues at coordinate 39,895 of NZ_JAUBOY010000004.1, forward strand.
CTACAATCGAGGTATGGCCCGCCTCGACATCGGGGACAAGCGGGGGGCCGTGGAAGATTTCACCCAAGTAGTGCGACTGCATCCCAGCGACGGTGAGGCATACTCTCAGCGGGGTTTAGCCTACTACGATTTGGGCGACTACCGCACAGCAATTGAAGACTACACTCAGGCAATTCGGCTCAGTCCCAACGATGCTACAGCTTACAGCAATCGCGGTTTAGCTCGATCGGCTGCAGGCGACAAAACAGGAGCAATGGCAGATTTTACTCAAGCCCTTCAAATTAGCCCCAAACAAGCTGGCGTATACTACAGTCGTGGTCGATCGCGGTTTAATCTGGCAGATTATCAAGGAGCGATGGAAGATTATACTAAGGCGATCGAATTGCAACCAGATATCGCTGATGCTTATACCAATCGGTGCAGCGCTTACTTGAATTTGGCCACCTACGACAAAGCGATTGCCGATTGCACCGAAGGAATTCGCCTCGATCCAAAAGATGAAGCAGCTTACAACAACCGCTGCATTGCTTATCTGAATTTAAAACAATATCAAAAGGCCAGCGAAGATTGCAGTTTGACGATCGGACTCAACGGCAACAATCCCAAAGCCTACAGCAATAGAGGATTAGCTCGATCGGCTTCGGGAGACAAGCAGGGAGCTTTAGAAGATTTTACTCAAGCAATTCGGCTCAATCCCAGCGATGCAGTAGCTTACAGCAATCGCGGTACTATTTACTCAGAACTAAAAAATTACCCTTTAGCGGTTGAGGATTTCGCTCACTCGCTGCGGCTCAACCCCAACAATGCTAGCGCTTTTTATAGCCGAGGCCTCGTCCGCCGCCAACTCAAAGACCGTGCTGGGGCGATCGAGGATTTTCAGAAAGCTGCAACCTTGTTTCTAGAACAAGGAAGAGCCGATGGTTTCCAAAACGCACAATCACAAATCAACGACCCTAAATAAACTCTTAGTTTCCATTCAGATGTTAAAAAAACAAGAAAAAAGGAAGAAGGAAGAAGGAAGAAGGAAAAAGGAAGAAGCTCAAATTACCAACTTCCCCTTACCAACTCCCCCTTACCAACTCCCCCTTACAAATTCCCAATTACCAACTCCCCGTTACCAATTCTCAATTATAGATATGAACATGGTTGGTCAACTTTTAGACAGGCGTTATCGCGTAGTGCAAATCCTCAGTTCAGGAGCTTTTGGACAAACTTATTTAGCTGTCGATACTCGCCGGCCGGGCCATCCTCAATGTGTGGTCAAACAACTGCGCCCTCCCAGCAACACTTCCACAGTTCTCAAAACAGCTTATCGCTTATTTAAACAAGAAGCAGAAATATTAGAAAAGCTGGGAAAACACGATCAAATTCCATTTTTACTAGCTTATTTTGAAGAAGCCAATCAATTCTACCTCGTCGAAGAGTTTGTGCCCGGACACGCCCTAAATAGGGAAATTGTGGCCGGTCAACCTTGGCGAGAAGAACGAGTGCTGGATCTGTTGCAAGAAGTGTTACAAGTTCTCGCCTTCGTACACTCTCAGGGAGTGATTCACCGTGATGTTAATCCCTCCAACTTAATCCGCCGCAAACCAGACGGCAAATTAGTTTTAATTGACTTTGGTTCGGTTAAAGAAGTTGCCAGTCACGTCAGCGATCACGATACAGAGTTTCCGCGCACCATTGCTACTGGAACTCCGGCTTATATGCCGATCGAACAATTTCAAGGCAACCCGCAATTTAGCAGCGACCTCTATGCAGTCGGGATGATGGCAGTCCAAGCTATCACTGGTTTACCCGGTACGGATTTGCCCAAATTGCAAGATCCGAGTCCTTCTCATACGGGGGAAATTGTTTGGCGAAACCGAGCTCAATGTTCTGTGGGATTAGCCAATATAATTGACAAAATGGTCTGTCACCAATTTGGCAAACGCTATCAATCTGCCGAGGAAGTTTTGGTAGCTCTCAGCAAGTTGAGACACCGCCAAGAGCCTGTGAATACGGCTAACAAGAAAAGTATTGCTCCCAGCTTAGTATCTTCTGATAGTTTTTATTCACGTTTGGGAAGTCGATTTTGGTTGCTGATTTTGGCGGGCGTCGGGGCAGCGATAGTTCTGGTATTTCTGTTTAGTTATTGGAGCCGCCCAAATCCGATTAAAGCTAAGGAATATTACGAACAGGGAGTGGAAAAGTCTCGCAATAAAGATGCGGATGCAGCTTTGCAGGCTTTTAATAAGTCAATTCAATTGAATCCTAAAAATGCTGAAAGTTTTTACCAGCGCGGTAATGCTAATTATGATTTACAAAAGTATGAAGAAGCAATTGCAGATTATTCTCAGGCAATCGCTCTCAATCCTAAATATGTTCAGGCTTATTTTAACCGCGGCCTAGCCCGTCACGATTTTAACGATACACGGGGAGCGATTGAGGATTACACTCAAGCTTTGAATCTCCAGCCAAACGATGTTGATACATATTATGAAAGAGGAGTTGGTTATTTAGAACTGCAAGATTACAAGGCCGCTATTCAGGATTTTACCGGAGTAATTCGGCTGCAGCCGAACCTTGTTAAAGCTTATCATTCGCGGGGGTTAGCTCGTGCTGGGAGTGGCGATTTGCAGGGGGGAATTGGAGATTATACTGAGGCCATTAAACTTGATCCTAAGAATGTTGATGCTTTTTACAGTCGGGGGAGAGCTCGCTTTCACCTAGGAGATTATCAGGGAGCTTTGGCGGATTATTCTCAGGTAATTGCGATCGATCCAAAGAGTGCAGATGCTTACGCTAATCGTTGCAGCACGCAGTTGAATTTGGGAGCGCATCAAGCGGCAATTGACGATTGTACTCAGGCAATTTCGCTGAGTGAGGAGGATGGGGTTCCTTACAACAATCGCTGCATTGCTTATTTAAATTTGAAGGATTATCCGAAAGCAATTGCCGATTGCACTCAAGCGCTAACAGTAAATCCCAATGATTTTAATGCTTTTAACAATCGTGGTTTAGCTCGCAGCGCCGGAGGTGACGCCCAGGGGGCGATCGCAGATTTTACAGCAGCAATCGGGTTCAATCCCAACAATGCGGAAGCTTACGCCAATCGGGCTAAGATTTATCAGGAGTTAAAGAATTACAATAGTGCGATCGCAGATTACGTGCAAGCTATTCGGATCAGTCCGAATTATGCTGCTGCTTACTACGGTAGAGGCATGGTTCGCCGCTCATTGGGAGACAAAGCAGGAGCAATTAGCGATTTAGAAAAAGCCGGCAAAATGTTTCTCGATCAAGGACTTACCGGCGGTTACAAAGATGCACAATTTGAGATTGAAAAGCTCAAGTAGTTATTAGTCAGTTGTTAGTTGTTAGTCAACAGTCAACAGTCAACAGTTAACAGTCAACAATGCCCCCTGCCCAATTCCGTTTAAGAGTTTTGAAGTCTCTTCACCAACTCATAAAACGGTTCCCAATTATCCTCAATAGCTATGGGCTCCCAAACAGCCTCAATTGTCGGTCTCAAGAGCGACTGTTCGGGATTGTGTTTCCGCAACCTGTCCGCCATTTGATCCATATCATCCGTAGACAAACTTTGCAAAACGTGATAGTAAAACTGTCGCCAAGGTGCGATCAAGTTTGCGGGTTCCGCCTCAGCAAAAATTAGACTAGCATCATCTCGCCAAGTGCGATCGAACTGTCTTCGCAATTCAAAAAAGAAATCGTGATACTCAACTTGAGACTCCGCCAGCATTTTAATTGTCACCCTCAACAACTCATCTCCATCAGCTTCTGGCAAATCCTCAAATCCCAATCTATTGAGCATCAACCGCCGATATGCTGCATTATAATAATCGCCAAACTTTGCCAAACCCGCATCCATATCAGCTTGAGGAATCGCCGCTGCTAGCGGTTCCTGGAGTTTCTCTAAATTGTCCCTACAAATCAACGGTTGATTGCCGTAACAATAAAGACCCGAATAGTCAAAATAAGCTGCGGTAAATTGCGGCTTGTAAGTTGGAATAAAAGCGAAAGGCCCGTAATCGAAACTTTCTCCCGTAATCGACATATTATCAGTATTCAGCACGGCATGGCAAAATCCTGCTGCCATCCACTGAGCGACTAATTCAGCGACTCGCTGGACTAAATCTGCATAAAATAGCGCATATTTTTCCGGGGCCGAAAAACCAGCCTTGCTTGCTTCTAAATGCAGTTCTGGATAGTAATATTCAATAACAAAATCTAAAAGTTTTTTAGTTAAATCCGGGCGGCGGATATAGTGCAACCTTTCAAAAGTTCCAAACCGAATGTGAGAATGACTGAAACGCACCATTACCGACGATCGCGTCGGAGATGGTTCGTCGCCCCGCCACAAAGCATCTCCAGTTTCAACTAAACTAAAACAGCGAGATGTCCGCACTCCCAATCGGTGCAAAGCTTCGGCCGCTAAAACTTCGCGAATTCCCCCTTTGAGAGTAAGTCTACCGTCACCGCCCCGCGAGTACGGAGTGCGGCCAGAACCTTTAGTGCCGAAGTCGTAAAGTCTGCCGTCAGTGCCGCGAACTTGGCCGTATAAGAAGCCTCTACCGTCACCTAAATTGGGGTTATATGCGTTGAATTGATAGCCGTGATAGCGGAGTGCGAGAAAGGGACGGACGCAGTGAAATTTGCCGAACGCTTCGATGAAATGTTGGTCGGTTACTTGCGCGGGATCTAAACCCAATGTTGGCAATAATTGGTCATTGCGGAAGCGGAGAATATGCTGCGGAAAATCGGCTGCAGGGACTTCATCAAAATAGTCGCCACCGAGGGATTCGAGGGCGGGTTCGTAGTTGAGGGAAAGCAAAGGATTTGACATTTTTCTATTTTATCTTGAAATTGGCGATCGCTCCAAATTATATACGGGTAAGGTGCGGACTGCATTGGAGTTAACAATTGCCTCAGACCCTTTTTCTCTCTCATTTATAGCCGAGTTCGATCCCCTCCCATCTCCGGGCTTTTTCATGCTCAAATTTTAGCCAAGCTGAAGTTTGAGCATGAAAAATTAATGTCTTCCTCGAAGGGAAAAAGTTTTTACGGTCAATTTTATTGATAGTTGAATTAACCGTTTTCCTTGCTAAAAAGCGAGTTTAAGGCTTGAATTTTAGTCGGATTCACCAGCTAATATACCAATTCCCTCTTTAAAATTGGTCAACACCCCGTAAATTGCCCAAATAGCCATTGCCCGCAAATAGTGACTAGCCCGAAAAGTTCCCCCCGCCGTAATCGCTTCCGGCGTCCGAAACTGCAACCCATTTTCATAAATCTGCTTCACCACCGCATCCGTCAATTTAAATGCTTTCTCCTCCATCCCCATCTGTACCAAAAAAGCCGCCAACCCAAAATTAATCCCCGTCCAAACTTCCAAAGGATGAGTTGCATTCGGATTTTCCGGCGAACCATTCAGCATCACCCCATTGGCCGCACCGAACTCGCCATCGTTGAACTTCAAAAAGCAAGAATCGTACACAGTTTCTAAAGCGCTGACTGCACATTCTGGCGGCACAATATCCGGCAATCCTAAGAGTTTCGCATAAAATTGACCGCACAGTTGGTCAGCCATCACCACTTCCGAGTTACTCTCGCTGTCCAAACGGTAATATTGACCGTTCCACAGTTTTTCTTGATAGCTCGGTCTTGCTTGTAGCAGCCAACTGTGATATAATGCAATTTTTGCTTGAGGGTTAGGAATTATCTCCGGTGCTGCATCTTCCAAGATTTCGCCGATCGCGATCGCAGCCTCCAGCGTCGCCAACCACAAACCCCCGCAATACGCACTGATTCCCCGCATTTGCCAATCATCAAACGTCTGATCCGGTGCTCCCGAATTCTCAGGAATTCCGTCCCCATCCTCATCAAAAGTTTTCAGATAAGCCAAAGCCTCAACTATTGCCGGCCAACACTCTTGCAAAAAGTCACAATCTGTGCCACCAGTCAACAAAAAGTCACGATAAACCTGCAACACAAAATCGCAAGGCAAATCCTTCCACAAATTGCAATCTTGATAGCTAGTATAATTCGTTTTCTCCCAAGGATGTTCATTAGGAGCACCCAAATCGTGGGGCGTCGCACCGACAGCTTTTCTAATAGCCGAAGCTTGATTCCAGCCAATAATTCTCGGCGTATCATCTCCCGCAGAAATTGCCCTAGCAAACGCTAAAACCACCGACTTTTCCAAATCCGGCCACAGCATCAACAAAGCAAAAGAACCGTAAAGCCGCACGTCCAAACTTTCGTACCAGCGGTAATCAATGCACTCCAAAACCGCAAATTGGCCCTTGGGATCGCGTTCGTCAGCCGCACTCCAAAGAGTACCGCCGTCTGTCAGGGCGTATAACTCGTTAAACAGCGCCATTTTAAAACTATCTGACAAATCTGTCCGTTCTAAAATCGGTTTTTGCCAAGCTTCAATATTTTCGCGCCAAGTATCAGAATGCTTCATTGCAGTGCGAATAATCGGCCAAGCATTTTTGCCGTTGCGGCCGAAGAAATCTGTGTAGCGACGGTAGTACCAAACTCCCGATGCAAACTCAGTAACTGGCAAGTCCCAAGCTATAATAAAGGGGATTTTGCGAGTTTTTCCCGGTCGAATAGTAAAGCGAACTGCGATCGCACAAGCCAACTGTTCTCCGGCTGCTGCTGCTGTTTCGTCTTTGTCATCCAACAAGAAACCTTCAGCCGAAAAGTTGCGCCAAATATCGTCACCGTTCCCCGCCGGGTTCCAGCGAGTTTGATAGAATACTTCTACCGCCGGATTAGTAATAGTTGCGATCGCCCATTGTCCATCCCCCTCTTGCGGTTCGTCCTCAGCAGTCAACCGCGTCATCACGCAACCGATGCGGTGAAAATCTTCCACCAACAAATTCAAATTTCCGGCACTTTCTCCCCACCGGGGTTTATAATCATAAAATGGACTGCCATCATCTCGCACCATCACTTCCGGAGACTTATTGGCATTAGTAAACCAACCGACAATATTCTCCCAAGTCAGCATGATGCTAAGAGTTATCGGCGCATCTGTAGGATTGTGCGCCACCCATTCAAACATGGCAACTGGGTAACTGCTTTCCTGATAATTGTTCGGCAAAATTGGCGAAAATTGCTCGCAGCTTAATTGAGCCTGAAACACATTTTCGTATACAAACCAACTGCGCGGATACAAAGCATGATAAGTCCCCGAAGATTGAAATTTTTCCTTCTCTTCCCTTCTTCCGTCTGCATTCAGAATTCCATCCGTTACATCCGTTACAGAATTCGTTGCCGAACTTCCTTCCGATGGATACCATTTCCAACTAGATAAACTGCCATCGGTAGGCGGTTCAGTGGACAGTGCAAAAGCTTGTTTATTGCCTTGAGTTTCTTCAAAAATGCTAAACTGACAAGCGGGCAAACTGCGAAAAATGTGTTCGCCGCCGTCAATGTGCCAGAGGTTGAAGTCGCCGCGGGGCGATCGCCCGATGCAGCCGGCACCGAACCCGCCCAGAGGCATTCCGTGCCAGGGCCCGTCGTCGAGATTGCTTGCGTAGCGGACTGTATAGGGATTCTCCCAACCGAGACCGATGGGACGTTTCCAGGTGTGTGGGGGAATGTTTGGATTGGATGTGCGATCGTTATTCATGTCAATTGATTTTAGATTATCGATATAGGAATGTTTCAAAGGTTAGGAGTTTTTTGGCTGTGTAAGCAATTATAAATAAATAATTTTTTGCTTAATTTTCCTTACTGTAGTTTAGCATTTATGAGAGTGTTCGCTACGCTTATAATGACAGATTTGCCCTGAAATTTGTCATTATTGTACCTCAACAAAACTCATTAAGAGTGAGTCTTATAATCCTGGACGCACGGGCGATCGGAAACCAGGTTTTTTTCAGAATACTTCGTTACAGCCCGCAAAAACCGCAAAAAACCAGGTTCAGAAGGTTTTTAGGCGTCCAGGACTATCCTGAAAACTTTATTCCTTCAACTCACCAAATCCCAAATCAGAACCTTTCCCCGCGTGTACCAAAGCCAACTTTTCGTAACGCTTAGCGTGTTCCACCAACTCCGCAGCTTCTTCCTCAGAGACATCCCGCATTCGCTTGGCAGGCACTCCCGCAACAAGCGTGTGAGGGGGAACGTCCTTGGTGACAACAGCCCCTGCACCGACGATCGAGCCTGTTCCCACCCTCACTCCGTCCAGGACGATCGCCCCAATCCCGATCAGGCAGCCCCGTTCAATGTAAGCTGAGTGAATCACAGCTCGGTGTCCGACTGTAACGAAATCTTCCAAAACCGTCGGTTTCCCCGGATCGCCGTGCAGAATTGCTCCATCTTGGATATTGGTACTTGAGCCGATCGCAATTCGCTCTACATCCGCCCGCACCACCGCCCCGTACCAGATACTAGCGCCCGCTGCTACCTCTACCCTGCCGATCACAACAGCACCTTCAGCGACAAAAGCCGCTTGGGATAGATCTGGTCTTGGCCAATAGGGAGGAAGTGCAGACTGAGATTCGTTGAGATTGCTCATTAGTTGGTCGATCGTTATACTTCTAGCAGATTAGCTGGTTGTTGATACGGGATATAATAAAAGTATTTGGGACTTTTGCAGAGAAAATATGCTGGGACGCAAATAAATGATTGAAGTTGCCTTGCAATACCCGATGTTTGGCCCGGAAATTCAGTGTCCCCACTGTCGCCAAACAATTCCGGCTCTAACGCTAACGGATACCTATTTGTGTCCGCGTCACGGGGCATTTGAGGCAGATCCAAAAACGGGGGAACTGGTTCACCTTCAGTCTGGGCGGCACTGGCGCCGCTGGGAGAATGAATGGTATCGCCAGCACACGCACCCGGACGGAATTCGGTTTGAAATTCACGAAGCGCTCGATCGACTTTATACTCAAGGCTACCGAGCAACTCGCGTGATCGTTGCTCAACGCTATCGCGACTTAATCAGCGCTTATTTGGAACGCAGCACGCCTTGGCGCGGCCAAGCGGAATCGCCCCGACCGAGACTGTACGGTTTGCCTGTGGATTTTAGCCCCGATCCTCAAGACGACCCTTGTTGGGAAGTGATTAATTTTGATTTGGAAAAAGAGCCGGGACAGCCGATTAGATATCCCTATTTTCGATTGTTTGAATAGTCAGTTGACAGTTGGCAGTTGTCCGTTGACAGTTGGCAGTTGTCCGTTGTCCGTTGTCATTAGGAAATTAACTGACTAAATTTATTCCTGAGTCTGGAATTATCAGTAATAAGTAAATAAAGTAACTAATGATTAACAAATCATAAAGCCGATTAATAACAACTATCAACTGACAACTATCAACTGACAATTATCAACTGCCAACTATCAACTGCCAACTGCCAAAATCTAATGCACCACGCCTCGATTCGCACTGCTAACATACACCGGGCGATCGCCTTTTACGAACAGTTGGGATTTACTGTGAGCGATCGCTTTACCACAGGTTACACCCTAGCCTGTTGGATGGAAGGTCTCAACGGACGCATCGAACTAATTCAAATCCCGGAACCAAAACCCGCACCGGATGCTTTCGGAGACGAGCATTATGTTGGATATTATCATTTATCTTTCGATTTAACTGAGGCGACAACTGACTTGCCTAGCTGGTTGGAGTCTATGAAAGAACGGTTTGAGGAAGCAGTTAAAGAGCAACCCAATCAGTTTCAACCTTTGAAAGTTTTGTTAGAACCGACTCAACAGGCGATCGGGCAAAATGTTTACGAAGTAGCTTTTATTGCCGATACCGACGGTTTGCCCTTAGAATTTATCCGACGGATGAATAGCTAATTAAGTCTGAGTTGAAACACTTCAGAAATCCCATCAGCCTCCATCTGTGTTCCGAAGTTGATATCTGCGGTTAAAAAATCCCAATCCGACTAATCTGCTTTAATCCGGATATCAATTAACCAATAACTAAATAGAAAAAAAAGGAAACAGGAAGCAGGAAGAATGCTCATATAGCCAACTTTTTAGCCATCTGCATCTTTCGTTTGGATTAAGGAGATTTACTTAATTACCAATAACTAATCAATAAAAATAAAACCCGCACCAGCGGGTTTCATCTTCATGCTTATTGTTAATAAATTACTGTTTCAACTACTTACTTTTTAGGAACAAGAACCTCATTAGCGGCCACGGGACGCGCTGAGGAAGTAGTAGTTTTCAAAAGTGCGATCGCCTGCGCGTAGCAAGGATCATCCTTAGTCGCAACCAACATCGGTTTGTTAGCTAATTTCAGCTTTTGTTCGTCGGTGATTTCCACCTTAACATCAGGAGTAACCCCCTTGTGGCTGATATCCGTACCGTTAGGAGTATAGTAGTGAGCGATCGTCACCGCCAATCCCGAACCGTCAGCCAAAGAATGCACCGACTGCACCAAAGCTTTGCCAAAAGTTTGGCCGCCCATCACAGTTGCGCGCTTATTATCCTTCAGAGCACCGGCCAAAATCTCGCTGGCGCTGGCCGAGTTGTCGTCCACGAGCACCACCAAAGGCTTGTCAGTGAGCGCAGTGCGATTTGCCTTCATTTCCTGAGAATCGCCCGCGCGATCGACTGTGCGGACGATCGCCCCTGTATCCATCCACATCCGAGCGATATCAATGCTCACTCGCAGCAACCCGCCGGGATTCCCCCGCAAATCCAAAACAAAAGCGTCAGCTTTCTGAGCCGAGAGCTTTTTAATTGCCGCCTCCATTTGTTCGCCCGCGTGGGAGCTAAACTCTTGCAAACGGATGTAACCGACATTCTTACCGCCTTCATTCTTGAGGCTGTAGCGAACCGCTGCTACCTCAATTCTCGCCCTAGTCAGAGTGATATCAAACTCGCTTTTGCCCTCACGAGCAATCCGCAGCGTGACTTTCGTGCCTTCCTCGCCCCGAATTATCTGAGCCGCATCCGAGACAGTCATGCCTTTGGTAGTTTTGCCGTCAATCACCAGAATCGTATCGCCCGCTTGAATCCCTGCCTTCAGGGCCGGGGAATTTTCCATCGGCTCGACTACGGTAATCGCTTTGGTTTTCTCGTTTTCTTCCAGCCTCATCCCCACCCCTGTCAGTTCCCCAGAGGTTTGATTCGTCAGCGCTTCGTACTGCTTCGGGTCCATGAAGCGCGTGTAGGGGTCGTTTAATTTCTCTAGAGCTTTGCGGAGGGCGGTGTAGGCAGCTTCGCGAGAGGTATAATTTTTGCTCAGCAGCTCTTGGCGGGTCACTTGCCAGTCAGTCTTGTTAAAGCTGCCATCAACATAGTCTCGGTTCACAATTTGCCAAGCTTCGTCTAAGACAGCTTTGGGGCTATCTTGAAGCTCGGCGCGGACTGATTGACTCAGGCCGGGAACGAGTAAAGATATCGAAGCGGTTGTTGCCATCGCCCCACTGAACAGGGCTGCCTGTAATTTAGAAAAGCGTCTGCGGGCTTGATTCATTGAATTTGGCTCAATTCGATTTTAGATTTTTGATTTGAGATTTTATATTGCTAAAAAATCTCACACTACTACTTAAACTATTGTGTGGAGGCTCCACCATCCCTTTGGACAGTTTAACGAGATTTATTGTCGATCGCCAACCAATTATTACTCTCTTTCAATAAACTTAATTTAAAACTTGGATTTATAAAGTGCCGTGGAAGCTAAAATCGAACAATTTTCGCGTAAGTGGTTGAGCCTGCTCGTTAATGGAGCTATAGGTATAGCAGCGCTGGCGGGGGTCGTCGCCATGCAGTCTAGCGGGCAGTTGGGCGGAATGTCCCCAGTTCGTGTTCAGGGGCAAAAGTCGCCCTCTGCAATGTCTGCTGCCAGTTTCAAGCAAGCCGCACAGCAAGAAGCGCAGCAAGAAGCCCTACGGCTGAAAATGCTCAAAACTATCCCTAGTTTTGGGTTTGACAATTTAATTGCAGATTGGACATTTCTCAAATTTTTGCAGTATTTTGGCGACGACGAAGCGCGAGATGTGACGGGCTACAATATGAGCCAAGATTATTTTGACATAGTTACGCAGCGCGACCCGCGGTGGGCTGACATCTACCTGTTTCTTTCCACAGCTATTTCTTTTTATCAAGGAAAGCCTGAAACTGCTGTTAACTTTATAGAGCGGGGTACTAGCGCTCTTTCCCTTTCGCCGCAACTTCATTCCCAATCCTGGATAGTGTGGCGAACTAAAGGTATTGATGAGTTGCTGCTGTTGGGGGATATTCCCGAGTCAATTCGCTCTCACGAAATGGCCGCTGATTGGGTGGAAGGAAGCCCGGAATGGCAGAAATTGGCGCCGATGTTTCGAGCCACTGCAGAGTATTTGCGCCGTGATCCCGATAGCGTGCCGGTGCGGTTTACTGCTTGGAGCACGGTTTATGCTCAAACAACTGATAAGTTGGTGCGTCAAAGGGCGAGACAAGCTCTTGTCAAGTTGGGAGCTCAGGTGCAAAAAGATCAGGATGGAAAGGAGAGTTTTATTTTGCCCCCTCGAAAGTAGTTGATTATTGATTGTTAACGGTTGACTGTTGACAGTTGACTGTTTACTGTAATTCCCCAATCTAAAATCTAAAATCTAAAATCTAAAATCAGCTTGAGTTAGTTCGCGCCATTCACCGGGTTTGAGGCCTTCGAGACGCAAATGCCCGATCGCGCATCTGACTAACCGCAGCGTCGGAAACCCTACTGCTGCGGTCATCCGGCGGACTTGGCGGTTGCGGCCTTCTGTGAGAGTCATTTCCAGCCAAGCTGTCGGCACGTTTTTGCGAAATCTAATCGGCGGTTCGCGGGGCGGCAAAGGTGGTTCTTCTAACAATAATTGCACTTTTGCCGATCGAGTCCGATAATCTTGAATTGTGACACCTGTCTGCAAAGCAGCGATCGCACTTGCATCGGGAATTCGTTCCACTTGCACCCAGTAAGTGCGGGGATGAGCGAATTTCGGGTCACTGAGGCGGTGCTGCATTTGTCCATCATCGGTTAGCAACAACAAACCTTCACTATCGCGATCGAGCCTTCCTACTGCATAAATGTTAGGAATAGGAATATAGTCTTTGAGAGTGCTGCGTTTAGTTTCGCTGGAGTTGTCAGTGAATTGAGTTAAAACATCGTAGGGTTTATAAAATAGAATGTAGCGATAAGGCATGACAATTAAACAATAAAAATGTACCAACAGTGCGAGATAAAACTATATAACACCCTCAATAAACCCCTTCCTCTCTATCTTTTCTCCCTCCTCTGCGCCCTCTGCGCCCTCTGCGGTTCCTAAAAAAATAAATCTTATTAACCAAAGATTCAAACCTGCTATAAAATATTGAGCCTTTAAAACCCTCACAAATCTCAACTACCCAATTTTACCATGCCCGAAGCCACACACCGCGTTTGCATCGTCTTAGGAACTCGCCCAGAAGCGATTAAACTAGCCCCAGTCATTCAACTGTTCAAAAGTTCTCCAACCTTTGACACCCAAGTAATTTTAACCGGTCAGCACCGAGAAATGGTCGAACAAGTAATGCAAATGTTCGATCTAAAAGCCGATCGGGATTTAGCAATTATGCAGCACCAGCAAACCTTGACAGATATTACATCCCGGAGTTTGCAGGGTTTGGAAGCCTTGTTTAAAGAATTGCAGCCCCACATCGTCTTAGTTCAGGGCGATACAACGACAGCATTTGCCGCTGCTTTGGCTGCATTTTACCAAAAAATACCCGTAGGTCACGTAGAAGCCGGATTGCGGACAGACGACGTGTTCAATCCTTACCCCGAAGAGGCTAACCGACGGTTGATATCTCAGCTCACAAGGCTGCATTTTGCCCCGACAGAGCTGGCCCAAGAGAATTTAGGGCGATCGGGCGTTTTGGGAGAAATTCACCGTACAGGCAACACAGTAATCGATGCTTTGCTTTCTGTCGCCAAACGCGAACCAGAATGCAATATTCCCAATTTAGATTGGAGCAAATATCGCACTATCTTAGCAACAGTTCACCGCCGCGAAAATTGGGGTGAACCCTTACAAGGAATTGCTCAAGCATTTCTCCAAATCTTAGATAAATTTCCCGATACAGCCTTGCTCTTACCTCTACACCGAAATCCCACAGTCAGAGAACCTTTGCAAGCTCTTTTAGGCGACAATCCGAGAGTCTTTTTAACTGAACCTTTAGATTACGCAGAATTAGTAGGAGCGATTCAGAGATGTCATTTAATTTTAACAGATTCCGGCGGCTTGCAAGAGGAAGCACCTAGTTTGGGCAAGCCTGTTTTGGTATTACGAGAAACCACAGAAAGACCCGAAGCAATTTCTGCGGGTACTGCTAAACTTGTCGGTACTAATTCTGATACAATTTTCTCAGCAGCGGCAGAATTGCTCAGCAATTCCGAAGCATACAACGCAATGGCAATGGCAATTAATCCCTTTGGTGACGGTTTGGCGGCTTCGCGGATTTTGAAAATTGTTGAGGAGTATTTTAGTTAACTACTCCATCGCGAGTTGGGCGGTTGAAACCGCAATTAAACAAACAAAGTCCCCGCAGAGAGGGACTAATTCCTGTTAAAAAAATTCGGTTTTTGCCTCCCTTCCCGAATTACCAATCCCCACCGCCACCCCCACTACTAGAGTCACTACTGCTACAGCTGTAGTCGCTACTGCTACTGCTGCTGTAGTCGCCGCCACCGCAATAATCGCTACTGCTACTGCTATAATCGCTACCCCCACCGCCACCGTTGGAGTCGCCACCGCCAAAGCTACCCCCGCAGTCGCTGTTGCTAATACTGTAGTCGCTGCTATTACTGCTGTAGTAGCCACCGCAATCATCGCTGCTACTGTGACTGCTGTAGTCGCTACTGGTACAGGAATCGATGCTGTTACTGCTGTAGTCGCCAGCCCCACCGTAATAGTTGTGACTGTTAATGCTGTAATTGCGATGGTTACTGCTGTAATTGGGAGTGTAACTGCCGTAATTGCGATGGTTACTGCTGTAATTGCGCGGATAACGGCGGTGGCGGTAACGAGATATCCGAGAAAATAAGCTGCGAAATATCCTGAAGATAATGAAGCAAGGTATAAATGCTATGAATGCTATGAATAACAACCCTAGTAAGCCATAGATTAAATTCGATGAATCTTCACCTATAGATGTACTATTGCTAATAACTGGCGATTGACTAGGTATTGGTGACGGTTTCACCCCTTGAGATTGTACGATTGGAGCCAAAGGCAGTGTGGTTTGAGATTGAGCATTTACCGTTGGAGTTTGTAAAACATTTACTAACGCCTTTGTCCCGGCTAATGTGCCCCCGTCAAAGTCTTGCTGTTTAAATCTGGGCGTAATTTCGGTTTTAATAATTCCCACTACCTGTGCATCGGGTAAAATGCTTTGAATGCCAGAACCTGTTTCAATTTGAACGCGGCGTTCACCCGACGAAATCAACAATAAAACTCCGTTATTTTTACCTTTTTTGCCAATACCCCAAAAGTTAAATAATTCTGTAGCAAATGCTTTTGGTGTCGCAGATGGTTTAGTATCAGGCACTGTCACAACAGCGATTTCTGAACCATTTTTCGCATCTAAATCCGAAATCATTTGATTTAGTTTAGTTTCGGTGCTGTCGCTGAGAATGTTTGCCTTGTCCGTTACCCAAGTATTATTTAGCTGGCGGGGATTCGGTACTTCTTGTACTGTTATAGCTTGGCTCGTTAGGGGAAATGCAATTGCCGAAAAGCAGAGCAAACTGCTCCAGATTATTTGTTTGTTGCTAAATTGTAACTGCATTGCTTCAGTCTCCTGAATAACTGCTAGTCTGAAAATGACATATATCTGTCCGCCTAATTACAATTAAATAACCAGCTCGCGGTGATGTCAATTCATATTATTCAGAAGTTGGGTTCATAAAAATCATAATTTTAGGTGCGCCATCAACACTTTACATTTATAGTCCTGGAGGCAGGGGTGGCGAGAAACCGGGTTTTTAACCAAAATAATTGCTGAAAACCGTTAATCTGGGTTCAAAAACCCGGTTTCTTAGTGGGCGAGTGCGAGTGCGAACTAATTTAGATATTTTTAAGGAGAGGGAACTGGTGGCATAAAATTGCTGCTGCCTTTATAACCGGATAAAATAGCCAGTTTTTCCAAAGATTGCCTGCCCGTGTAATATTTTCCCCGAATTTCCCAAGTGGGATAAGCTTTAATATTGGCAGCTTTGCACAAATCCGGTTGAGCATCTTTGCCTCTGGGATCGCACTCAATGTAAGTAATTGCGGTAAATGCTTCTTTGCCGAAAAGTTCTTGTTGCGTGTGACAGTGAGGACACCAGTAAGCACCGTACATTCTAGCTTTGATGGTCTGCAAATGGGTTGCTAAAGCTATTTGATCCGGCACGGATTCGCTGCGAATAGGTGGGGCTTCTTGTTCGGTAACAGGCTGTGCGAAAGGGGGAGGAGGAGGGAGGGTTTGTGCTAATTTTTGAGTGGATTTGTTGCTGAAACTGAACTGTGCAATTCTTCCGTCTGCTTTGGTACTGACGAAAATCCCCAAAGTCAGGAAAATGCCGATCGCACAAAAATTGAATTTGCTTACTCTCATCTTGGATTTCATCTTGAATTTACTAGGATTTCGCGAGCTTGATTCATAGCCTCTACAGCATTGTTTACCACAAAGATGTTAAATTGTGCTAAACCTTGAAAAAAAAGTTGACTTTCGCCGCTGTGATTTAACAATATAACTTGTTTGTTAGCTTTCAGAGCGAGTGCTATTTCCGAAGCTGTGCCTGTGCCCATACCGCAGGCAATTATTACGTCTGAAGAAAGAATGTTAATGTTATTTCTGGCGTTTCCCATATCGGTGACAATGGCAATATCTACAGCTTCAGAAATGCCGCGAGTGTCATTCCCCGGAAGGATGCCGACTGTTAAACCGTTAGCTGATTTTGCTCCTTTGTTGGCGGCATCCATGACGCCGACATTTCTGCCGCCAGTTAGCAATATCCATCCTGCTTCGGCGATGAGTTGTCCGAGTTGATAGGCGTTTTCTAAGTCTGTTGATGTGGCACTTTCGCCGGGGCCCATGATGCCAATGACGATTTTTTTCATAGTTTTGGGGTGAATATGGTGTTATTAATACTTGCGAGTTTTTTGCACTATATACGAATGTATGTTATCATATAAATAGTGGCTTGATAAAAACAGTTTTTGACACAACTAACTTCCTGAAGCTTCCTAGTATTTTTACTATGAAAGAGCAAACATTTAAACTAGATGAATCTCAGATAAAATTTTTAGAACACTGTCAAAACTATGGATTGAAAAATCATAGTGAATTGGTTATAATAGCGATTCAACGGTGGGAATTAGCCTTAGAAACCGAGCAGTTGAAAGAATCGGCGATGCTCTAGGCGGAAGTCTATGCAGAAGAGACAGAGTTACATGAATTGGCGGAATTAGGTTTAGAAGAATGACCGAAGGAATAAATTCAATTAAATTGAGAGAGTATAAAATGTAGGCTAAGTTAAAATTAACAAGTGAGAGATAACATGAGTGTCGCCAAAAACCCGGAAACAAAGCTGATGGAAAAAATCCGTAGTTTACCGCCCGATAAAATTACGCTATTAGAAGATTTTATCGATTTCCTTTTAACGCGAAGTGAAGATCGTCTGCTCGTTTATACTGCAACTAAACTCTCAGAAGCAGCTTTTGCTAAAATTTGGGATAACCCAGAAGACGGGGAGTATGACGAGTTATAATTTTGGTGATGTGGTTTTAGTTCCGTTTCCTTTTACAGAGCAAAGTACCAATAAAAAACGTCCAGCAGTTGTGATTAGTTCTGACGTTTATAATGCAGAATATCCCGATCGCATTCTTATGGGTATAACTAGCCAAGTTAGCAGTAGCCCGAAAGTCTGTGATATTGTCATAACAGATTGGCGATCGGCTGGGCTTTTAAAAGCTTCTATGATTAAGCCTGTTATTACGACAATTGAGAAGCAACTGAAATTGAGAAGCAACTGATACTCAAAAAATTGGGAAGGCTTCAAGATGTAGATATTCAGTCTTTGAAAGAGGGATTGATGGGAATTATAGGTAATAGTTGAGCGAGATCCCTTCTGAATCTAGCTGATTAAGGACGATCGCTCTTTTTTTACCGCAGATGGACGCAGATTAACGCGGATGTAAGAAGGGATCTCGCCATGATTGATGAATGATGGGCGAGAGCCTTTCTGAATTATTAGAAAGGACGATCGCTATAATTCCAGATAGCGCTGCAAAATCTCTTGACTTTAGGAAAATAGTTCCGATTCCAATTGGCCGACTTGTTGTACTAATCTCGTTTTATCGAAAGTCATGGGATCGACACAGACTAGCAAACTATCTGCATCTAAACCATTTTGTGGGGATGCGGGTACTAATATCACAGCAGCAGAAATCCGAGGATCGTGAAAACGAGCGGATGTAAATGGCAAAACAGTCACTTTGCTGCGTCGCTCGTTGAACAGCGTACCAGAAATGACTAACGCAGGCCGCGTTTTGCGTATTTCTGTTCCTACTGAGGGATCGAATCTAGCTATCGGGATGCTTCCCAGTCGGTAATCGCTTGAGCTTGCCATTCCTCATCCCATCCTAAATCTAATTCGTCAATTAGCTTGCAAGCTTCTGCTAAAGCTTGGTTTTCTTGTTGTTTTCGCCATTTTTTTAAGAGAGATTCTATCAAAGCACTGGGGTTGGGCGCTTTTTGATGGACGTATGTGAGTAAGTCATCTGGCAAGCTGATAGAGATGTCGCTCATTGGCTAATCAGAATAGTTTTTGGTAATTATTTTAGCAACAATTGACTGAAATGACAATTTTTTGTTAGTTGAATGCAACAATAAGGGATCTCGCCATGATTGATGAATCATGAGTGAGATCCTTTCTGCATTTGGCTGAGAAAGGGATCTCGCTCTTTTTTAACCGCAGATGGACGCAGATTAACGCGGATGTAAGAAAGGCTCTCGCCATGATTGATGAATGATAGGCGAGAGCCTTTCTGAATTATTAGAAAGGACGATCGCTATAATTCCATATAGCGCTGCAAAATCTCTTGTGGACGAGATAGAATTCTTGATTTTCATCGAAGTGGGCGAATAGCTGCGGAATGCGATCGTGGCCACCTAACTTGTACAGGTGTTAAGGTTCGCTTTAAAACAGGCGTTTGGCTTCTTGCAGCAAGAAGGGATCATTGGACTGGGGCTTGAATCTCTTAACCACGCGCGGGGGCTTGTCGAGTAGATATTCGTCCTGTGCTAAGTAGGTTTCGCCAAATCCACCTTTACCCAATGAGCTGATTATGTAGTAATGTCCGCCAATAGTTTTGCCAATAATCATTTTGTTGTGATAATATTTTTGATAATTATCACACACTCGGATCGGATTCGGCGTACTTCTATAAACCGTCGGAGAAGCAGCTTCATTAAAACTCAATAACTGCAATAAAGGCAATGACTACAAAATCGATCGCAGATTACGATCGGGCTATTAAGCTTGATTCTAACCATGCTATAGCCTACTTCGGTCGAGGTGTTGCCCAATATGCCCTAGGGAGAAACCAAGAGGCTATCGCAGATTACGATCGGGCTATTCAGCTTGATTCTAACCATGCTATAGCCTACTACAATCGGGGTAATGCCAAATATGCCCTAGGGAGAAACCAAGAGGCTATCGCAGATTACGATCGGGCTATTCAACTTAATCCCAACTATGCTGATGCCTACAACAATCGGGGTAATCTCAAATCTACTCTTGACGACAAACAGAGTGCAATCGAAGATTACCAAAAAGCCGCTGATTTGTATAAGCAACAAGGAAAAACAAGTGATGAGCAATATGCTGTCAACCAAGTAAAAAAACTATCCGAACAGTAGCGAATAACTGAGAATAATCATGCCTTCAAATGACTCACCCACTCCTGAAAATATCAATCGGAATCGCCCAACTCAAAGCTTCCATATGCCGAAAAACAGCCTGAGAAGGCACACTCCCATCCGCCCACTTAAACACATCAATTCCCCCCAAAGGATATTTCGATTTACCATTAATCCCCACCAACTTACCATAACTATCCAATACAGGCCCGCCACTCATACCCTCGGCAATATCATTAGTCTAACCAAGTTGGTATCCACTCTCAAGGGATTGAGCCGGCAATATTCTCACTTTCCCACTCGTTAACTTAAAAGATTTTAGCCCTCAATTCCGAGTCTTCTCTATAGACTCTGAATTAATCCAATGCCAATTGGGACAACCCGCAGCATAAACCCCATCTCCCACCGATAGCTTATTTGAGTTTCCGATTTCCGCAACTCGATAGGATTGAGAAGTGGTAAACTGCACTAAAGCTAAATCTACGTTACCAAACTGAGATTAACGCAGCCATTTAGCAATATGCGTCCGTCCGTCTGCTGTCAATACTTGATAAGTTTTGTCCTGATTATCAGCTACCACATGATTGTTAGTCAAAACAGTATAAATTTGTCCTTGACGCTGAAGAATTACGCCGCAACCGGAGACAGAATCAGATAAAATTCTGACTGTGACAAGATTAGCAATTTCGGAAACTTGCTGGTTAACTGGTTCGGAGATAACAGGAGATGCTGCTGAAAAATGTTCTGGTGTTTCTCGCGCTAAACCGTTTAAGATGCAAGTTAGTAGCAGTGAGATTGCTATAATTTGCCACTGATTCACAGATTTTACTGGCTTATCCTTGATTGTTCCAGTAAAGTGTGAAAGCAGGCTCATAATTATACCTCATTCGCTGACATTAACAGTTTGATATACTGATATAATTATGACACTAACTGCCTCGACACCAACTACTAATCGCCTTTAGCCAAAATAAAATAATCTAGAAAAAGCAATCAAATTAGTAGAAGAAAAAATTTCCGGGTGGGAAGAAATCATCCTCCACCCACCTAGGCGGAGTCTAAAAAATCTCCCCAACAATCATCCCCGCCAATATGACAAACCCCACCCAAACATTTTGGCGAAAGATTTGACCATAAATTGGCTTAGGTATATCCGCTTTTCGGAGTTGAGTATATTGCAAAAGCCACAAAATCGCCGCCGCACAAATTGCCATCCAAAAACCAATATGCAAATGCAGATTAATTCCCATTGCTGCTAACAAACCGACAGTGCCAACAAAGAAAAAACCCACAGCATTAGCGGCATTATCCCCGAAAAATATCGCGCTGGAATTCACCCCCAAACGCAAATCGTCTTCCCGATCACTCATCGCATAAACTGTATCAAATCCCATCGTCCAAAAAACGACTGCACCCCACAGCAGCCAAGTCGCTAATTCTAATTCGTCAACCGCCGCAGTCCAACTAATTAAAACTGCAAAACCCCAGGCAATTGATAGCACTAATTGCGGCACTGGAAAGAATCTTTTGGCCAGCGGATAGCAGATAATTACTGGTACGGCGGCGACGCATAGCCAGAAGCTTAAAGGATTGAGATAAAAAGCGAGAATTGCCGCACAAGCAAAGGAAATTAAAGCAACTCCTATTCCAGTTTGCACGGTGAGGGCGCGGGATGCTAGGGGGCGCGATCGCGTTCTTTCTACTTCGGGATCGATATCGCGATCCCACAAGTCGTTGATGACGCATCCAGCCGCACTCGTGGCTAAGGTACCCAACACAATCACACCCACCAATGCTGCGGGCGGCCTCCCGTCTGCTGCTAAAAAGACGGCCCAGAGGGCTGGAATCATTAAAATGAGCCTTCCTGCTGGTTTGTCCCATCTCAAAAGCCTTACGACGGTTAGCAATGTGGATTCGGGTTGGCGATCGGGCTCTGTAAGCATTTTAATTTTAGATTGGAGATTTTTAATATTTTAAGCCGATGACTCAGTAAATTCATGGAATAATTAAAAATATCTGTCAACCCCGATACACTCCAATGGTTAATTCACTTGCTTCTGCGGAGTCAAATCGCATTATTGCTGCTATTGATATGGGTACTAACTCGTTTCACATGGTGGTGGCGCGGATCGATCCGAAATTTCCCGCGTTTACGATTATTGCTAGAGAAAAAGATACGGTTCGGTTGGGCGATTGTGAGGTTAAGACAGGGCGCTTGAAGTCCGAGGTTATGGAAAGGGCTCTTGCCACTCTGCGCCGTTTTCAAGATATTGCTAAAACTTTCAATGTCGAACAAATTATTGCTGTAGCTACGAGTGCGGTTCGGGAAGCCCCTAACGGGCGGGATTTTCTCCAACAAGTTGCTGAAGAATTAGACCTGAATGTGAGTTTAATTTCCGGTCAGGAAGAAGCGCGGAGAATTTATCTCGGCGTACTTTCGGGAATGGAGTTTAACAATCAGTCCCAGGTGATTATTGATATTGGAGGCGGTTCTACTGAGTTGATTTTAGGAGATAGTTCAGAACCTCGCTGTCTCACCAGTACAAAAATTGGTGCTGTTCGCCTAACAGGACAATTTGTCAAAACTGACCCGATTAGCAAGGAGGAGTTTGCTTATTTGCAAGCTTATATTCGGATTTCGCTGGAAAGACCGATCGACGAATTGCGCTCCCAATTCCATGCTGGCGAACCTTTGCGCTTGATTGGCACTGCTGGAACCATCGAAACTCTGGCCACAATTAACGCTCGCGAAAAGTTGGGAACAGTGCCGAGTCCCCTAGCCGGATATCAGTTAAGTTTAAAAGATTTGCGCGATTTAGTCAATCGCTTTCGCAAACTTTCTTATGCCGAAAGGTTGGCAATTCCGGGAATGTCGGACAAGCGGGCCGAAATTATTCTGGCAGGCGCTTTGATTTTGCAGGAAGCTATGATACTATTAGGAATTGAATCGCTCACTGTTTGCGATCGGTCTCTGAGAGAAGGCGTAATTGTTGACTGGATGCTGGCGCACGGTTTAATTGAAAACCGCTTACGCTATCAAGGTTCAATCCGCCAGCGTAGCATTCTCCACATGGCTAACAAATATCAAGTCAATTTAGAACAAAGCGAAAGAACTGCAGCATTTACTCTCAATTTCTTCGACCAAACTCAAGGAATTCTACACAACTGGGGAAGCGAAGAACGCGAGCTGCTGTGGGCGGCGGCAATTCTACACAACTGCGGTTTATACGTCAGCCATTCAGCGCACCACAAGCATTCTTACTATTTAATTCGCAATGGTGAGTTATTGGGCTACACTGAAACAGAGATTGAAGTCATTGCCAATTTAGCTCGCTATCATCGGAAAAATCCTCCTAAAAAGAAGCACGAAAATTTTATTATGCTTCCGAAAAAATACCGGGAACTCGTCAGTAAATTGCATCCTTTTCTGCGGTTAGCTGTGGCTTTAGACAGGCGGCAGATTGGCGCAATTTATGATTTTAAATGCGAATATCGCCCAGAAGTGAGAGAGTTTCACTTGCGCCTACAACCGCTCAATCGCGAAGACAATTGCGCTCTAGAAATGTGGAGTTTGGATTATAAAAAGCCGTGTTTTGAATATGAGTACAATCTCAAATTAGTGGCAACTTTGGAACCGAATCTGGTTCCGGTTTAAATACAAAGCCGAGCCTGGAAACGAGAGACTGTAGGGTGCGAAGTACGCACCCTACAGTTTCAACTTAACCCTAAGTCTAGTACCAATATTGTGTTTGACTCCATACTCCTCGCGATCGCCCTAGCCTGCCTTCAGAAGGCAGGGTGGATTAATTTTAGAGAGGATAAATCAATGCGATATGACTATTTGCTGACGCTATACGAAAGATTTAAGTAGTGTCTCATATCATGTCCGGTCGAGCGATCGCGATTTTTGTAGGGGCGGCTTCACCAACAATACCTGCAAATAATTGACAATCTCAAAAAACCGCCCCGACCGGGATATTATGGTTAATCGATCCTACATGATATTAGCCATCATTCTGATACAACCGGATTAGATATTATCTACAAACCAGGTAGCCCAATTACTGTAAAATCCTGTTGAGTGATGAGATTAGCTGATACGCCGTTGAGGCTAGCTAAGATTTGATCTGTGTTGGCAATTTTGATAAAAGTTGTGGTGTTTTCTTCAACTATGCTGAGTCGATCGACCGTTAACCCTCCCGTTAAAATTAATAAATCTTCACCTTGCCTAAAATCAGCGACTACATCGCGGCCTTTTCCCGCAGCCAAGAAAAAGTAATCCCGCCCGCTTCCCCCTTGCAGCGTATCGTTTCCGAAGTCTCCCATCAACCAGTCGTCGCCAATTCCCCCAATCAAAGTATCATCACCCTTACCCCCGTACAGAGTATCGCTACCGTC
Organism: Microcoleus sp. T3_A4; assembly: GCF_036700465.1. Lineage (NCBI taxonomy): Bacteria > Bacillati > Cyanobacteriota > Cyanophyceae > Oscillatoriales > Microcoleaceae > Microcoleus > Microcoleus sp. T3_A4. The sequence continues at coordinate 64,170 of NZ_JAUBOY010000004.1, forward strand.
ACCGCCGCACAATTGATCGGCATCTTGATTACCAAAAATTAAATCATTGCCGCTACCACCGCACAAATAATCTTTTTGATTGCTAGCATCCGTCGCGATATTGTCAATATCTCCGAAAATTGTATCCTCGCCATCGCCACCGCAGATGCTGTCATTTCCCAAATCCCCAAACAGCAAATCATTGCCAGAATCGCCGCAAATTATATCGTTATCTTTGCCGCCGTGTAAGGTATCATTGTCTTCGCCCCCAGCAAGAGTATCTTCGCTTTCTTGTCCGTATAAAACGTCGTTGCCGTTATTGCCAAAAAGCAAATCTTTTCCTGTCAAGTCACCGTCAGACGCATCAGAAGTGCCACCAAATAAACTGTCATTACCTTCATCGCCAAGTAGGGTATCGTTGCCTTTGTCGCCCCAAACTACGTCATTATCTTTGCCTGCGATCGCCACATCATGATCTTTACCCGCATAAATAATGTCATTCCCAGCGTGGCCGACAAGATAGTCGTTATTTTCGTTGCCAAATATAGTGTCGCTGTCTGCATCCGCGCCAACAGTAACTGGGCTAGCAAGGCCACCGTAAATATTGTCGTTGCCGAATAAGCCATTTAGCCAGTCGCTGCCGTTGAAACCGTTGATTATGTCATTAATATCGCTGCCGGTTAGAGTATCTTTACCGTCAGTACCGTTGAGGGTATTTTCAGGGATATTCGGGCCGGGAATGGAAGTGCGATCTGGTAAAGTGATTCGATCGCACATACACTCTTCCGAAGCAGCAGGAATTAGCGCAGGTGTGGGGGTTTCGCTTGTTGGAGATGTGTTTGGGGCGATCGAATTCTGATTGGCGATCGGCGTTTCCCCAGGTATAGCCGTCGGAATTGGTGTCGCAGTCGGAATTGGCGTTGGAATTGGTGTCGGAGTTTCCGTAGATATCGGAATTGGCGTCGGAATTGGTGTCGGAATTGGTGTCGGAATTGGAGTTTCCGCAGGTGTCGGAATTGGTGTCGGAATTGGTGTCGCAGTCGGAATTGGCGTCGGAATTGGTGTCGGAATTGGTGTCGGAGTTTCCGCAGGAATTGGCGTCGGAATTGGTGTCGGAATTGGTGTCGGAGTTGGAGTTTCCGCAGGTGTCGGAATTGGTGTCGGAGTTGGAGTTTCCGCAGGTGTCGGAATTGGTGTCGGAATTGGCGTCGGAATTGGTGTCGGAGTTTCCGCAGGAATTGGCGTCGGAAGTGGAGTTTCCGCAGGCGTCGGCGTCGGTGTCGGAATTGGCGTCGGAGTTGGAGTTGGCGTCGGAGTTTCCGCAGGTGTCGCTGTCGGAATTGGAGTTTCCGCAGTCGTCGGAGTTGGAGTTGGCGTCGGAGTTTCCGCAGGTGTCGGCGTCGGAGTCGGAATTGGCGTCGCTGTCGGAATTAGAGTTTCCGCAGGCGTCGGAGTCGCTGTCGGAATTGGAGTTTCCGCAAGCGTCGGCGTCGGTGTGGGAATTGGCGTCGGAGTTGGAATTTCCGCAGGAATTGGCGTCGGAGTTGGAGTTGGCGTCGGAGTTTCCGCAGGTGTCGCTGTCGGAATTGGAGTTTCCGCAGGTGTCGGAGTTGGAGTTGGCGTCGGAGTTTCCGCAGGTGTCGCTGTCGGAATTGGAGTTTCCGCAGGCGTCGGAGTCGGGATTGGCGTCGGAGTTTCAGCAGGTATCGGAGTTTCAGCAGGCGTCGGAGTCGGAGTTGGCGTCGGAGTTTCAGCAGGCGTCGGAGTCGGAGTTGGCGTCGGAGTTTCAGCAGGTATCGGAGTCGGAGTTGGAGTTGTATCTACAATAGTCAAAACAGCACTATAAATCCCTCCTAAATCAGCTCCGTTAGTGGGATTGTTCAGAGTTAAATTAACAGTTTCATCCTCTTCTATTGCCGCATCATCAACAATTGGAATCGTGAAAGTTTGAGTAGTTTCGCCAATGCCAAAATTTAATGTTCCCGATGTCTGGTTATAGTCGCTGCCAGCATTAGCAGTGCCATTACTTGTACTGTAACTGACAGCAGCCACATTAGTAGCATCAGTGCGAGTAACAGTAATTGTGGCAAATTGACCGTTTTCATTAACGCTGTAATTTGCGGCACTAAAGTTAAATGTGCCTGGATTGGTGAGATTGATAATGAACGCTTGGGTGTCAGAAGTATCGAGCCCTTCGTTCTCTATACCGCCATTATCTCTCAGGTTTAGAGTGATATTAGCACTGCCGATCGCCCCCGGCACCGGTGTAAAGGTTAGCGTCCCCACCGAGTCGATCGCAGGTTGTACACTAAACAAAGCAGCATTATCATTCCCTACGACTTGAAAAGCCACAGTTTGTCCCGATTCGTTGGCAGGGCCTGGAGAAATCGCAGTCGCCCATCCGGGGATGGTTTGTGGCCCCGAATTGCTGCTGAGAGTGCGATCGCCTCCTTTGACAAACGAAGGTGCATCGTTGACGGGATTAACTGCGATCGAACTTGTTAAACTATTAGTGCTAAACGGCGTTGTTCCCCCGGTAACAGAAGCATTGACGCCCGCAGTACCGTTACCCACTCCGTTACTTCCATCCCACGCCCGAAAACTAATTTTTGGTTCGCTTCCTGGGGTACTGTAATAGTCTTGGTTGGGTACAAACCGAACTTTCGCAGGCGTTTGCAGGGATACCCGCGTCAGGTTGATGTTAGCTTGCGCCGAGGTTGTGTCGTCACCGAGGAATAGAAAATTAGGATTTTCGTAAGGATCTATCAAGCCGCTAAATCCTGAATAATCGCGCAGCGGGCCGGCTAGTATGATAGCGCTGCCATTGGAAAGAAAGTAATTGTCACCTTGAACTCTGAGAGTGTAGTTAGTAGCAATATTGGTGTTATAAGCAACATTCTCTGCTGCAACAAATAAGCCGTTGGTTTGTCCGCCTGGGTTGGGAGTAATGCCGTCGCCTTGTGCAAAGATATTGCCAGAAGTTGCAGATAGCTGCTGAAAACCGATTTCAATGGCTTTGCGATCGCTAGTAACGGCAACAATGCTAAAACCCGCCCGATTTTGATTAGTGCGGGATTCCGAGATAATTTGGAGATTAAAAGACAAGCTAAAGCCTGTAGTGCGATCGAGCGGTGGAAATGACGAATTTAAAAGATTCTTTGTATAGCCAGCATAGATGCTATTGGCAGCAGTGCTGTTTAAATTAACTCCATTACCGCTAAATATTTCTGAAGCTTTAGTGGCAGGAGAAAGAAGATTTAAGTTAGTCAAAGACAGCCAATTTTGAGCACTGGGAGTGTTACCAAGTAAGCCATTATAAAGACGAGTCGGGCCGAGCACGGTGGCTGAACTTTCCGACACTGGGCCGAAATTTGTCCAAGTATTGCCATCTGTTGAAAATTGCCAATTTCCGTTAGTATTGTCTGCAGCGGTGACTGCAACACCCAAAGGATCGCCATTAGCGTCACTTCCTAACTCGCTAGTGAGGTTAAAAATACTAAAGCCTGTGTTAGCTGCGCTGGGTATATCTTCATTAATTGCGATCGGCGGATTAACATTAGGATCTGCCCAAGTCGGAGCAATGTTAACCTCCCGGTTGCGGAGAGTGTTAATATAAATAGTGTTAATTCCGCCGTTGGGCAAACCCAAGGAGCCGGGACTATTTATAGCATAACTAGCAGTTCTGTTGATGCCGCCAATATCGCTCAAAAACTCGACATTAGCCCCGTTGATTGGTGCTGAAATTTGCACCTTAGCTGCGCTGCCAAATACCCCTAATCCAGTCGTCGGCCACGCGAGGGAATCAACAGAAGTAATTCCCGTACTGCTAGTATCTACCCAAACAATATCTGAGGCTGCCAAATCCCCACCAAAAGCGTTAGTTCCGACTAAGACATTATTGAGATAAGTACCGCCCGCACCGTTATTTATCAGCAATTGAATGTTCCAATCAGCATCATTTCCGCCGGCTACCGGGTTGTAGGTAATATCATTAGTAGGAATGACATCTGAACCGCCGATCGCAATTATTGTTCCAGCCTTGAAAACAGGAGCAATACTCGCCATGTTCCTGAACTGATAAGCAGAAAATTTCTGTGCTGTTGCACTGCTTGAATCGCCTACAAAAAAACTTTGAATTTGAGCTGTTGTTAGATCTTCGGTCAACAGCAGTTCCACATACTCATTCCCCTGGAATTGCCCGTTCCGCCGGAATTCGTTAATAATTATCTGTCCCATATAGATGCACCTAAATTTGAGATGATTATCTATTAGCTATCAACTAATGTCGTTTTTTTTACATTAAATTTTTTACTTACGTAAATACACTGTCAGTATTTTTTCGGTATAGTAGCTCGTTTAAGTCATTTTTATTACTAAAATAATATCTGGAGTGCTGAGCAGTGTCAAGCAAAAGCTTGGATTATTGTCGATCGCACTCCCGGACGCAAAAAGTGATTTGATACACTACTCATAGCGGTAAGCAGCGCGTTGCACACTCTACATAATTAACTAAGATGCGGAGTACGCACCTTAGTTAATTAATTTGTGCTTACCCGAAGATGGTAAAATCATTCACACCGATCGCACTAGCTTGCACTCCATTCAAAGCAGCCAAAAGTAGACCGTTCTCACCAATCCTGATGAAAGCTGCATTAGCGTTTTGGGTAATACTAAGTTGACCAAAAGTTAGACCGCCCGCTAACACCAGCAAATCTTCACCTTTTGTGAAATCAGTAATTATATCGCTGCCTTCACCTGCTGTTAAAACAAAGCGATCGCGCCCAATGTCGCCGCTGAGAATATCATTGCCCAAACCCCCAATCAGACAATCGTCGCCTTGACCGCCGTAGAGAGTATCGTTGCCAGCACCGCCCCATAGTTTGTCACTACCGCCGTTGCCAAACATCAGATCGTTGCCAGCACCGCCGCACAAGGAATCTGGATCGGCGTTAAAGTCGATCGCACTGTCTCCTAAAATAGTATCTTCCCCATCGCCGCCACAAATGCTATCACTGCCGCGATCGCCCAACAGCCGATCGTTGCCAGTACCCCCCACCACAACGTCATTGCCCTTGCCGCCGTAAACCGTATCATTGCCCTCGCCGCCGCTTAGAGTATCGGCAGCATCTCCCCCGTTCAAGAAGTCGTTGCCAGCACCGCCAAACAGCAAATCGCGTCCAGTCGAGTCAGGGCTAGACGGGTCAAAACTGCCTCCAAACAAGCAGTCATTACCCTCAGCCCCAACCAGAGTGTCATTGCCTTTGTCGCCCCAAATCAAGTCATCGTCTTTGCCGCCGATCGCCACATCATTGCCCTTACCCCCGAAAATGCGATCGTCGCCGCCGGCGCCGTTGAGGTAATCATTGCCATTGCCGCCAAACAGCAAGTCTTTGTCTGCATTCGGGCCAAGGGGGATATTGCTGGGCAGTCCCCCGTAAATATTGTCGTTGCCCCTTTCGCCCAGCAGAACGTCGTCGCCGTTGAAACCGCTGATAACGTCGTTGAGATTGCTGCCGATGAGGAAGTCGTCGCCGTCAGTGCCATTGAAAGTGCGATCGACAGAATTCGGGCCGGGAATCGAACTGATCGCGGGTAGGGTAATTTGTTCGCAAATGCAATCGTCTGGAGTTGGAGTCGGAGTTCCCGTGGGAGTTGGAGTCGGAATTTCCGTTGGCGTTGGAGTTCCCGTGGGAGTCGGAGTCGGAATTTCCGTTGGCGTTGGAGTTCCCGTTGGCGTTGGAGTTCCCGTCGGAGTCGGAGTTCCCGTCGGAGTCGGAGTTTCCGTTGGCGTTGGAGTTTCCGTTGGCGTTGGAGTTCCCGTCGGAGTCGGAGTCGGAGTCGGAGTTCCCGTCGGAGTCGGAGTCGGAGTTTCCGTCGGAGTCGGAGTTTCCGTCGGAGTTTCCGTCGGAGTCGGAGTCGGAGTTCCCGTCGGAGTCGGAGTTCCCGTCGGAGTCGGAGTCGGAGTTCCCGTCGGAGTCGGAGTCGGAGTTCCCGTCGGAGTCGGAATCGGAGTCGGAGTCGGAGTCGGAGTCGGAGTTTCCGTTGGCGCTGGAGTTTCCGTGGGAGTCGGAGTCGGAGTTCCCGTCGGAGTCGGAGTCGGAGTCGGAGTTCCCGTCGGAGTCGGAGTCGGAGTCGGAGTCGGAGTCGGAGTCGGAGTTTCCGTAGGAGTCGGAGTTTCCGTGGGAGTCGGAGTCGGAGTTCCCGTCGGAGTCGGAGTCGGAGTTTCCGTGGGAGTCGGAGTTTCCGTGGGAGTCGGAGTCGGAGTTCCCGTCGGAGTCGGAGTCGGAGTTCCCGTCGGAGTTGGAGTTTCCGTGGGAGTCGGAGTTGGAGTTTCCGTGGGAGTCGGAGTTGGAGTTTCCGTAGGTGTCGGAGTTGGAGTTCCGGTGGGAGTCGGAGTTCCGGTGGGAGTCGGAGTTCCGGTGGGAGTCGGAGTTCCGGTGGGAGTCGGAGTTGGAGGGGTATTTACAATAATGCTTCCCGTGACGATCGCAGAATCAGCTTTCCCGTCATTAGCTTTGTAGGTAAAAGAGTCTGTCCCTGCAAAACCAGCATTCGGAGTGTAACTGAAGGAACCGTCTTGGTTGAGGACGATCGACCCTTGAGTCGGATTTGCCACCAAAATCGCAGTCAGCGGGTCATTTTCCGGGTCTGTATCGTTGATTAAGACTCCCAAACCCGTCACGTTGAGACCCGTATTAAAAGCAGTAGTATAGCTGTCAGAATTCGCCACAGGCGGGTTATTGTTGACGCTGACAGTCACGGTAGCCGGTTCAGAGCTAATTATTCCGTCGCTGACTGTGTAGGTAAAGGTGTCTGTTCCAGAAAAGCCTGCGTTAGGAGTATAAGTGAAAGAACCGTCTTTGTTGAGGGCGATCGACCCTTGCGTCGGATTTGCGGCCACCACAGCAGTCAGCGTGTCTAAATCTACGTCGGAGTCGTTGGCTAAAACTCCCGGCACTGTTACGCTGAGGGCTTTTCCGGCACTGGTGCTATAGGTATCCGGCTGCGGCTGCGGCGGATTATTAGTAACGTTGATGTTCACCGTGGCGGGGACAGTCGCAGCCCCGTCGCTAACGTTGTATGTGAAGGTATCA
>NZ_JAUBOY010000004.1:71342-223661 GCF_036700465.1 Microcoleus sp. T3_A4
AAGACTCCCGGAAATTGGCTGAGAACTTTATCGTGCAGAACCGTGTAGGTGTCGGGATTTGCTGTGGGCTGATTATTAGTAACGTTGATGTTCACCGTGGCGGGGACAGTCGCAGCCCCGTCGCTAACGTTGTATGTGAAGGTATCAGTGCCTACAAAGCCTGGATTAGGAGTATAAAAGAACTCGCCCTTGGGATAGAACATGATCGTACCGTTGGTCGGGCTTGTAACTAAAGTCGCACTCAGCATATCTAAGTCGCTGTCGGTGTCGTTGCTTAAGACTCCCGGAAATTGGCTGAGAACTTTATCGTGCAGAACCGTGTAGGTGTCGGGATTTGCTGTGGGCTGATTATTGGTAACGTTGATGTTCACCGTGGCGGGGACAGTTCTAGTATCAGTCCCATCGCTAACGGTGTAGGTGAAGCTATCAGTACCGACAAAGCCAGGGTTAGGAGTGTAAGTGAAGTCGCCGAGGGGGTTAAATATGATCGTACCTTTGGTTGGGCCTGTGACTAAAGTCGCACTCAGCGGGTCGCTGTTGGCGTCGGTGTCGTTGCTTAAGACTCCCGGAAATTGGCTGAGCACTTTGTCGTGCACGACGCTGTAGCTGTCATTGACGGCTACCGGGAAATTATTAACCGAGATGGGGCCGAGAGTAAAAGTGGCACTTGCTTGATCCGTGGCGTCGCCGAAAAATAAAAAGCTTGACTGGGTGTAGGGATTGAAGGGTAAAGCAGGCTGGCTGGTTGCTGGATTAAATGCTCCGTAGTTCCGCAGCGACTGATTTGTCAACAATGCTGTGCCGCCAGCAAACAGGCTGTAACTCGTGCCTTGAACCACCAGTTTGTAGTCGGTAGCATTGCTGATGTTAAAAGCTGCATTTTCCCCGCGAGTGAACAGGGGATTATCTTGCTGGGCAAAAATGCCTCCGTTAGGGCCGAGATTGCCGTTGGTGAAACCGAGTTCAATGCCTTTTGGAGCGTCGCTGCTAATAGCGATGATGCTGAAACCTGCTCGATCGTCACTACCACTGTTTTCCGCGGTAATTGCAACGTTGAAAGAGACGCTATAGCCGTTAGTAAGGTTGAGGGCCGGGAAAGTTGCGTTGACTGGAGTAAATGTTCCTGGCGCAGGAGTAGGAGTGTATCTGTAGTTGGTGTAGCCCGCATAGCCTGTAGTGTTATTGGCGGCGGTAACGCTAGCAGTATCAATGCCCGTGTTGGGCGAGAACGCACCAGTGGCAAGGGGAGCAGTACCCACTGGGGCAGGTAGAGGTATCTGCCCGTAAGCTAATTGAGTACCGGCTGCTGTCCCGATGCCTGGTGTGGTTGCTGATGTTGGTGGTAGTGGTGAATAGTTTGTGCCGTCGTAGAGGGTACGGCCGAAGGCAAATTGATAGGTGGCTCTTGTTGCTGGGTCGATCGCCAACCCAGATGACACCGCTCCCGTTGTATAATCTAATTCCCAATCTCCGCCTATAGCTGAACTGCCGATCGGCGATCTAGAAGCAGCAATTTTTGCGTTAGTTAGCTGACTCAGTTGCTGCACAAAGTTAGCGCCCTTTTCGCCCGCCGCTACATCGCACCCGTACAACAAAATCTCTCCACTGTCTGCCAGCGATCGCGACCAACGCTGCAATTGGTTAGCATAAGTTTTTAAATTTGTCAAGTTTAGATCGATCGCGCCTAGCAGCAAACTCGCGGGGCGACCGTGGGAGATGATATGAATACTTTTTATATTGCTGCGACTCGCTAGCGCTTCAGTAATTTGTGCTACTCCATCCCGGACCGCATCAAGGATAATTAATTCTGTCCCCGCTGCGATGCCGTTGCGGAGAGTTTGGGCATCTGGAACAGCAGAATCGAGAAAGGCGATCGAACTAAAAACTGAACTGGTAAAATTTTGCACAATTACACCTCTGGTTAGATGACCGTAGGAAAATTAAGATGTGTCGAGCTTAGCAAATTCACACATTAAATGTCATGAGTAAAATTAACAATCAAGACTGATATTAACTTTCCGTGAAGCTGCTACAGATTCATCTTGTAGAGGCGCGTTTAGCAAATAATTAATTATTTCAAAAACCGACAATCCCAGTACAAAAGTTGACCTTTTAGGGTTCGATCGCCAAAAGTTCTTCAGCAACCAATCCTTTCTGAATAGCGAGCACTGCTGCTTGAGTGCGATCGCGCACTTCTAACTTTTGCAAAATCGCGTGCACGTGAACTCGCACCGTCCCCGGAGCAATGCACAATATTTGTGCAATTTCCTGATTGCTTTTTCCCGCCGCAACTAAAGCTAATATTTCCTGTTCTCGCTTCGTCAGCGGATTCTCTAAAAGTTCCGATTTTAACCCATTTTTCACAGGTTCGGGATTAGCAAAAACCGCCCGAATTTCCGCAGTCGCGGCCTGATCCCACCACGAAGCGCCCGCCGCCACCGATCGAATTGCCAACACCAAAGTTTCCGCCGCAATTCCTTTGAGACAATAGCCCTGAGCACCCGCACCAATCAATCTTTCAATTAAGGATTTTTGCGAATGAGAAGTTAAGATTAAAACGGGAATTGCTGGATGTCGCTGTTTAATTTGGCGGCACGCTTCAATACCCCCAATTCCCGGCAAACCGACATCGAGAACCACTACATCGGGCAAGTGTTCCTGAGTCAGTTCTACTGCTGTTTCGCCATCTTCTGCCTCGGCAATTACTTGCAAGCAAATTTCTTGCTGCAACCGCGTTTGCAGCCCCAACCGAAACAGTTCGTCGTCTTCAACTAGGAGAATTCGCAATGGATAAGCTGGTTTCATTTCTCTGGGATAGCAGGGAGTCGGAATCCAAACAAAGCGCCGTGTGGCAATTTATTTTCTGCCCAAATTATACCGCCGTGCGCCTCAATAATTTGGCGAGATAAGTATAAGCCCAATCCCGATCCTTTGGCTTGCCGATCGCCGTTTCCTTGATAAAAACGTTCAAACAAGCGGGGCAGTTCCTCTGCAGTAATTCCTAACCCGCTGTCAATAACTTTCACCACCTGATAACTTGAATAAAATTCCATCACCACTTCTACTTTACCACCGCGAGGAGAATGGTTAATTCCGTTTGTTAACAAATTAGCAAAAACGCGCTGAAGTTGCACTGCATCGCCGTTTACCCACAAAGAGCGGCGGAAATCTGACTCTCCGTAACTCATATTAATGTAAACCCGGCGCGCTGCCGATAAATCTATCAGGGTGGCAATTACTTCTTCTGCCAAAGCAACTAAATTTACGGGCGCAAGTTGCAGTTTTAAACCTTCGGCATCGTTGCGGTAAACATCCAGCAGCGTTTCTACTAATTGTAGAGACATTTTGTGCGATCGCGCCATTGTTTCGAGAACTTTTTGCTGACTGGCGGTGACATTCCCAAATTTTGCTGACTGAAAAGCTTTAATTGTTTCGATCGCCCCTAGCATCGGCGTTTTTAAGTCGTGACTCAAAGTAGAGACAAAATCTTCTCGGATGCTTGCTAGCTGCTGCTGCGACTGCAACTCAGCTTTAGCGATCGCGATCGCTTCTTGGTACTGGTGGTTGCGATCGCTCAAATATCCCGTCACCCCTAAAGCCATGACTGCGATCGATCTATTTGCAACTGTCGCTAGGGCGATCATTTCTCCAGGAGGAACACACAAATTTAACAGCGTCAAAGCTACTGCTACCAGCGTAATCTGTAACTTACCCAACCGACTCAAGCGCGAATTTGCCAGTAAAATCGGCCCTGTGTATAAATACCCAAACAGATACTCCGACGGCGTAGTAAATTCCAGCACTACAACGATCGCAAATAAACTTGCGATCGACCACATCCCCCGCAAATACTTCTCTTGAATTGCCTGGTTGTCTGTGATTTTCAATAAGCTGCTTAACATCCTTTATCCATCCATTTTATATTTTATATTTACACTCTACTCTCTGCCTTATTCCTGCGGTTTTTCATCGCCGAAATTTGGGGAGCATCTCAATGAAAGCAGCAAGATAAAAATTGGAGTTTTGAGGCTCTCTTGCTGCGAGGCAGGAGGGAAGAGTCAGAATTTAGGAGCCAGAAGAAGTGTTTTTACAAATATGAGATGCTCCCGAAATTTGTCTCTTTTGACGCAAAAACAAGCGTTTAGAGAACATCTATATCTGCCAGCATAGATACTGCTAAATAGTTAAACATTTGTCTGTCCGTAAAAATATATAGCAGCTAAGCATAACGGGTAAACGGCAACTTATACCTGCGGGCTGATTATCAAAAATCCTAATGGCAAGTATATTGATTTTTAAAAGCAGATTGCACTTTTAAGGAAGTATTGGCTCAGTTATGCTTGAAGGATTAATTCAAATCGCATTAACGCTAATCATTGTAGTAGCGATCGCCCCTATTTTTGGTAATTACCTGGCGCGGGTGTACATGGGAGAACCAACCATTTTAGACCCGGCTATTAAACCTCTAGAACAACTCATCTATAAATCCAGCAATATCCGGTCTATAGATTCGATGACAGGTTGGCAATATGCGCGATCGCTACTGTACAGCAATGCAGCAATGGGCATATTTGTTTTCCTAATTTTCATGCTTCAAGGAGTGCTGCCTTTAAATGCCACCGGCTTAACTGCCCCAACCTGGGATACTGCGCTGCACACAACTATTTCATTCCTTACCAATACCGACCAACAGCATTACTCCGGCGAGACAACATTCACTTATTTATCCCAGTTAACTCTGGGTTTTTTAATGTTTACCTCAGCCGCTACAGGTTTAGCAGTAGGGATTGCTTTTATCCGGGGATTAACCGGCCGTCCATTGGGCAACTTTTACATCGATTTAATTCAATCAATCACCCGAATCCTGCTACCCCTTTCTTTAATAAGTGCCTTACTTTTGCTAATGTCGGGAGTGCCAGAAACCCTAGCAGGGCCGGCGGTAGCTCGTACATTAGAAGGCGGCACGCAAATCATTGCTCGCGGCCCAGTAGCTCACTTTGAAAGCATCAAACAACTGGGAGAAAATGGCGGCGGATTTTTTGCCATTAACTCGGCTCATCCTTTTGAAAATCCCAACCCTTTTACCAACCTGCTGGAAACACTAGCAATGGTTTCTATACCAACAGCTATGATTCACACCTACGGGAGGTTTGCCAACAACAAAAAGCAGGGATGGCTGATTTTTTGGATGGTGTTTGGCATCTACGTTATCTTGATTGGGATTGCAGCATTTGGCGAGTACAGCGGCAACCCTGAAATTAATAATTTACTGGGCACACAACAACCAAATTTAGAAGGCAAAGAAGTTAGATTTGGCTGGGCAGAGACTGCACTGTGGGCTGTCACTACGACAGGGACAATGTGCGGCGCTGTCAACGGGATGCACGATTCTTTAATGCCTCCCGGTGGTTTTGCTACTCTGTTTAATTTGTTTCTGCAAATCGTTTGGGGCGGACAAGGAACGGGAACTGCTTACTTGTTTATTTACTCCATTTTGAGCGTGTTTCTCACCGGATTGATGGTGGGGAGAACGCCAGAATTTTTGGGACGCAAAATTGAAAAACGAGAAATTGTTTTAGCCAGCGTAGTTTTGTTAATTCACCCGATCGCAGTTTTAATCCCTGGTGCCATTTCCCTCGCATTTACCGACAGTTTGAGCGGCATCAGCAATCCGGGATTTCACGGCATTTCCCAGGTGATGTACGAATACGCTTCGGCTGCAGCCAACAACGGTTCTGGCTTGGAAGGATTGGCCGACTCTCAACCCGCAGCTACCGGACTTTGGTGGAATTTAAGCACCTGTTTTAGCCTGCTGTTGGGGCGCTACGTTCCGATTATTGCCCTACTGCTTTTAGCTGACAGCATGACGAACAAACAACTGGTTCCCGAAACAACGGGCACTCTCAGAACCGATTCAGTTTTGTTCACCGGCGTCACCGCAGGAGTAATTATAATTCTGGGCGCGCTGACATTTTTCCCAGTTCTAGCTTTAGGGCCAATTGCCGAAGGATATGAAATTAGCAGCGGCAAATTTGAACCGACACCGATAACTGCACCCACAACACCCTTAGCAACACCAACTCCTCCACCTCAGTAGCCAAAATTCTCAACCTCACTCTTCTCTTTCTCTGTGTTCTCTGTGGTTCATTAAAAATCCCCAATCGATATGACTTCTTCCCATACCCCTGATCCCCCAAAAAAACCTGCTAGAGGCTCTCGTGAGTCTCGCAAGCACACGCCAAAAGCAAATACAAAAGGTCTTTATCAAAGAGCTTTTAAACAAGCTTTTGTCAAGCTAAACCCACGGGTGATGCTGAAAAATCCGGTGATGTTTGTGGTGTGGGTTGGCACAATTGTGACTGCATTATTAACTATCGACCCGACGCTGTTCGGCCCGGTTCCCGGCGAAAATCAGAGAGTTTTCAACGGTTTAGTCACGTTTATTTTGTTCTTTACTTTGGTATTTGCTAATTTTGCCGAAGCGATAGCAGAAGGGCGGGGGAAAGCGCAAGCAGATGCACTGCGATCGACCAAAGCCGACACAACAGCCCGCAAACTCCTACCAGACGGTTCAATTCAAGAAGTTAGTTCGACATCTCTGAGACGCGGCGACCAAATTAAAGTGATCGCAGGCGATGTCATTCCTGCCGACGGCGAAGTGATCGCAGGTGTCGCGTCGGTGGATGAATCTGCGATCACTGGCGAATCCGCACCGGTGCTCAAGGAACCCGGATCGGACATCGCCAGTTCCGTTACCGGCGGGACGCGCATCCTTTCCGACGAACTGACGCTGCGGGTGATGGCAGATCCGGGTAAGGGGTTTTTGGACAGGATGATCGCGCTGGTAGAGGGCGCAGAACGCTCTAAAACGCCGAACGAGATCGCGCTGACGGTTCTGCTGGCGGTGCTGACTCTGGTGTTTTTGATTGTGGTTTCGACGATTCCGCCGATCGCAAATTATGTGAAAACTCCCGTGGGCGTGGTGACGCTGATTTCGCTGCTGGTGGCGCTGATTCCAACAACCATTGGAGGTTTGCTGAGCGCGATCGGCATTGCGGGCATGGATCGCGTCGCTCAGTTTAACGTGATAGCGACCTCTGGACGCGCTGTGGAGGCTTGCGGCGACGTGAATACGCTGATTTTGGACAAAACGGGGACGATCACGCTGGGGAACCGTTTAGCCGAAGAATTCATTCCGGTTAACGGTCACTCGCTGCAAGAAGTGGCGCAGGTAGCCTTGGATGGGAGCGTGTTTGACGATACTCCAGAGGGAAAGTCGATCGTCCGTTTGGCTCAGAATTTGGGCGCACAGGTGGATTTCGATCGCGCTAACGCCACTGGGCTGGATTTTTCCGCAAAAACGCGGATGTCTGGCACGGATTTGCCCGATGGGACGGAGCTTCGCAAGGGTGCGGTTGATGCGGTGAAGGGTTTTGTGCGATCGCGCGGCGGCAATTTCGGGCCGGATCTCGATGCAGCTTACGAGCGAGTTTCCCGCTTGGGAGGCACACCCTTAGCTGTTTGTCAAGGCAGCGACACCTACGGCATTATCTATTTAAAAGATGTCATCAAACCGGGAATTCGCGATCGATTTGACCAACTGCGAAAAATGGGAATTCGCACCATTATGCTCACCGGAGATAACCGAATTACAGCATCAGTAATTGCCGATGAAGCAGGCGTTGACGACTTCATTGCCGAAGCCACTCCCGAAGACAAAATCGACGTAATTCGCAAGCAACAAGCCGAAGGCAAATTAGTAGCAATGACAGGAGACGGAACCAACGACGCACCCGCACTAGCCCAGGCAAATGTAGGACTCGCGATGAATTCGGGAACCCAAGCAGCGAAGGAAGCAGCGAACATGGTGGACTTAGATTCAGACCCCACAAAACTAATTGATTTAGTTACAATTGGCAAACAATTGCTGATTACTCGCGGCGCGCTGACCACATTTTCCCTAGCCAACGATATCGCTAAATATTTTGCAATTATTCCGGCAATATTTTCCCCTGTTGGGGCTTTAAACGTCATGGGTTTAGCCAGCGGTCAATCCGCAGTTTTGTCGGCATTAATTTACAATGCTTTGATTATTCCCGCTTTGATTCCACTAGCATTAACTGGTGTAAAGTTTAGACCCTTGACTGCAAATCAACTGTTGCAGCGGAATATTTTAATCTACGGATTGGGCGGAGCAGTCGCGCCGTTTATCGCCATCAAAGTTATTGATGTTTTGATTACCGCCGTTGGGCTAGCATAGATCGGGAAAGCATGACAAGGATTTTGACACGGATACACGGATTAATCTCGTTCCCCGGCTCTGCCGGGCAACGCAGATCCAGAGGCTCTGCCTCGATTTTACCCAAAAAATCATCCAATAAAAAGACCGATATTTATTCCCAAAATCAGGAGAATTTATGAAACGAAATGATTTGCTAAAGGATGTTTTTCCCAGAGATTTCCAAGAAAATCTTGAGTTAACACAAAGGCTTTGGCAGCGCCACCCAATCCCGGTGCAGCTATTTCTAGTAATGTGTTTCAATGCTATAGTTGCCCCCGCTGTCTACGCTGCTGCGGGTGAAGATTTGACCCGAAAAGCTGTCTGGGGTTTAAGTCTCCTAGGTTTGGTGATTATCGCCCTTTCTATTTACTTGTTCGTAGTCATCTTTCAGCCGGAAAGATTTTAGTCAATAATTAACCCTTAGCAAATAACCGATCGAGGTAATTTATGAGAGAAATAATTAGAGCCATTCGCCTTACCCTGGTTTTGTGGGGAATTACAGCCCTTATTTACCCTTTAATCTTGCTAGTAATCGGCCAAATGGCCTTCAACTCCCAGGCAAACGGCAGCTTAATTACCAACCAAGGAGTTGTAGTTGGCTCTGCTTTAATCGGTCAGCCTTTCTCCTCGGAAAGATATTTTTGGAGCCGTCCCAGCACCACCAATTACAGCAGCTTTGCGACAGAAAATTACGATCCGACAAAGGGAGAAAATGTTAGTCAAAGAACAGGCGTTTCCGGTGCTAGCAACCTTGCCCCCAGTAACTCGGTTTTGCTGAAGCGAGGCAATGAGAAAGATGGTTTTAAAGGGGTGAAAGTTGAATTAGATCGCCTTAACAAAGCTGGTATCAAACCAACTGCTGATTTAGTGTACACCTCTGGTTCTAGCCTCGATCCACACATTAGTGTAGAGGCAGCTCGCACGCAAATTCAGCGGATAGCAAAAGTACGATCGCTGAATTTAAATCAAGTAGAAATGTTGGTAGCCAAAAATACAGATGGCAGATTTCTCGGCATTTTCGGTGAACCGGGAGTTAACGTCCTGAAACTGAATTTGGCTCTCGATCGTTTACAATAGTTTACAGTCAATAGTCAGTAGTCCTTAGTCATTAGTCATTAGTCATTTGTTACTTGTTATTTATAGCAACCGCCAACTACCAACTGACAACCGCCAACTGACAACTGACAACCGACAACTGTCAACCGACAACTAACAACTGACAACTGACAACTCACAACTCACTACTCAGCTATGATTCACTCTAGCGAACTTACCAACAATCCAGACGCGGTTTACGCCCAACCGAACCGCACTTACGATCGCACTACCCGCCGGGGAAAGCACAAAATATTTATCGGCATGGCCCCCGGTGTCGGCAAAACTTTCCGAATGCTGGAAGAAGGACACAGGCTCAAATCTGAAGGCATTGATGTGGTAATTGGACTGTTAGAAACTCACGGCCGGAAAGAGACAGCAGCTAAAGCAGAAAGATTGGAGATAGTACCCAAAAAAACAATGCGGCGCGGCGAAAAAATGCTCACCGAAATGGATACAGATGCTGTCATCGAACGCCGTCCTCAATTAGCATTAATAGACGAACTGGCTCATACAAACATTCCGGGTTCTCTGAGAGAAAAACGATATCAAGATGTCGAACAAATTCTCAAGGCTGGAATTGATGTTTTCTCCACCCTCAACATTCAGCACATAGAAAGTCTCAACGATTTAGTAGCTCGAATTACCGGAGTTGTAGTGCGAGAGCGAGTGCCCGATCGCGTCCTCGAAGATGCTGACGAAATAGTCGTTGTCGATGTCACGCCGGAAACTTTAGAAGAAAGGTTGCTAGAAGGCAAAATTTATGCTCCAGAAAAAATTGAACAATCTTTAGAAAACTTTTTCCAGCGCCGTCATTTAATCGCTTTGCGAGAACTCGCCCTGCGAGAAGTCGCAGACAATGTGGAAGATGATGCTGCAACTTTAAAAGGTCAATCTTGCAACATTCACGAACGAGTTTTAGTGTGCATCTCAACTTATCCGAACTCCTTGCAACTGCTGCGGCGGGGCGCGAGGATTGCTAGCTACATGAATGCTCCATTTTATGCTGTGTTTGTCAACGATCCAGACCGATTTTTAACAAAAGCAGAAAGCTTGCACGTTGAAACTTGTGAGAAACTATGTCAAGAATTTAAGGGGCAATTTTTGCGGGTAAACGGGACTAATATAGCCAAAGTGATTTCGGAGGTAGCTAAACAGTATCGCATTACTCAAATTGTGATCGGCGAAAGCCAGCAATCCCGCTGGCATTTGCTGCTGCGGGGTTCTTTGACTCAACAGTTAGTGCGATCGCTCAAACACGTAGATTTGCACATCATCGCTACCGAAAAAAGTCAGTAGTCATTAGTTATTAGTCAGCAGTCAGTAGTCAGTAGTTGTGAGTTGTGAGTTGTTAGTCATTTAGCATAAAAACTGCAACTTTCGGAGGATAGCTGAATCTAGCGGGCGGTGGATGCACCCGAAGATTTTACGTGCCAGAATCGCACTTAGTAACCTGATTAAAAATGCAATCGCTATGGTGGATGATTACATTCTCAACTTGCTAGTTATTGGCATCCTCCTGCTTACCGTTACCTTGGGTTCCGGCTGGATTTCGCGATTGCCTGTATCTTATGCCTTAATTTATCTAATTGTCGGTATCGGATTGGGACCCTACGGCGTCAAGCTGATTGACTTGCGTCCCGAAGCTGAATTTTTAGAAAGGCTTACAGAATTTGTAGTTATTGTTTCTCTGTTCAGTTGCGGCTTAAAAATGAATCGCCCGCTGCAATTTTGGGCTTGGAATTCCACAGTGCGGCTGATCGGTTTTTTAATGCCGATTTCTATTTTTGCAGTGGCCGCTATCGGTCATTGGTTTGTAAAATTAGATTGGGGCCCGGCGATTTTACTGGGAGCAATTCTCGCTCCCACCGATCCAGTTTTGGCCTCAGAAGTTCAGTTAGCTCATCTAGACGATCGCGATGAATTGCGCTTTGGTTTAACATCGGAAGGCGGTTTGAACGATGCTTTAGCTTTTCCCTTTGTTTATTTCGGCATTTATTCGCTAAAAGATAACAACTGGTCGAACTGGTTTGCGCAGTGGGTAGCAGTTGACTTGATTTGGGCGATCGCCGCAGGTATCGTTATGGGTATTTTAGTAGCTAAAGCCGTCACCTGGATCGATCGGCAACTCCAACACTATAGACCGGCCGATCAATTAATGGAAGATTTCATTGCCCTCAGCACAATTCTGCTTACCTATTCCCTCACAGAAGTAGTCAACGGCTACGGATTTCTCGCCGTTTTTGTAGCAGGAATTGTCGTGCAGCGGAGTTACCGCAACCCAGAAAAGCCGCTTTCCCAACTGCACTTTACCGAGCGTATAGAAAAGTTAATGGAAGTAGGAACTATTTTACTATTAGGTTCACTTTTGCGCTTAGAGCCTATGTTGGCATATGGAGGCTACGCCCTCCTAGTAGCTGGATTGTTGATTTTTATAATCCGGCCTGTGGGAGCTTGGATTAGTACGATCGGCAGTCCTTTGCACCCCGCCAGCCGCTGGCTCTGCGGGTGGTTCGGTATCCGTGGTGTCGGTTCTATCTATTATCTTACCTATGCTTTTGGTAACGGTTTAAAAGGCGAAACCGCCGAAAAAATTGCCTGGATTACCTTTACAACAATCATAATTTCTGTGGTTTTGCACGGCATTACTTCCACCCCGTTAATGAACTGGTACGAGCGCCAAATCAAACCTAAAGTCCCGGATTTAATTTAATTCATAGTCCTAGACGCATAAATACCTTTAAAAACAGGGTTTTTCGCTTCTATTAAAGATTAACCATGCAGTCTCTTCCTAAAAAAAACTGGTTTCTGCGTCCAGGACTAATTGAGTAAGGTGTGTGACTTTGAGTTCTTCACTTACCAGTGAGATGATTGAGAGTCACGCACCCTACTAAATCTTAATTCTAGATCGCCCCCAAAGCGCACACCGTTGCTTTCTGTGCGTGAGTTATTCCCTCACTCTTAAGTTGAAAGCAAAGGCATTGCAACGCATCTTACAGGTGTTAAGGGACAAGAGGAGACTCGAACTCGAAAGCGCCGATGTCAATAATTCCCCCGCTAACGCGATTAAAAGGAGAG
Organism: Microcoleus sp. T3_A4; assembly: GCF_036700465.1. NCBI lineage: Bacteria > Bacillati > Cyanobacteriota > Cyanophyceae > Oscillatoriales > Microcoleaceae > Microcoleus > Microcoleus sp. T3_A4. Next base: position 83,797 of record NZ_JAUBOY010000004.1, read on the forward strand.
ATACCCCGCTGGTCGTAGAAGGGAGGACCGATAAAAGGTCCAGACGTTAAAACAAAAGCTGGGTCGCCACCATTAATAGCGGGACTAGCCGGTTGCAGTGCCAAAGTCTGAGTCGAACCGCCGTTATCTGCCAGGGGGTTTAGTAGGGGGTCAATAGGTGCAGCAGCAGTGCCAACTTGATCGCCAACAGCAGTAAAACCCGTGCTGCCAGTACCGTCGCCAATTAAGTTGTAGCCACCGCTGGCGAAGCTGCCGAAAACGTCAGGGTCAGTGGTGGCACTGTTGAGAGCGATGATAGTATTTTTGACATTCACCGTGCCGCCGTTCCATATACCACCGCCACTTGCAGGGGAAGACAACGAGGGAAATGATGGCACACTGTTGGAGGGGTTTGCTTTGTTGCCGGAGAGAGTGCTGTTTGTCAGCGTTACCGTGCCAGCTTTGTTATAGATGCCAGCACCCCTGCTACCTGCGTTGGTTGCTGTGTTTCCAGAGAGAGTGCTGTTCGTCACCTCTACTGTGCCGTTATCGTTATAAATGCCACCACCAAACAAACCACTCTCAAAAAAACTACCGACAGTGTTACCAGAAAGAGTGCTGTTCGTGACTTTGACTGTGCCACCCTCACGGTTATAAATGCCGCCACCACTGCCACCGCCCGCATCGTTGCCAGAAAGAGTGCTGCTTGTCACCTCCACAGTACCGCCTTGGTTAGAGATGGCAGCACCATTTACTCCTGCCGGAACCCCTAGGGTAAAACGCACTCCAACGTTGCCAGAGAAAGTGCTGTTTGCTACTTTGACTGTGCCTGGGCCATTGTTAGAGATGCCACCGCCATTGGTAGCGCGGTTGCCTGAGAAAGTGCCGTTCGTCACGTTTACTGTGCCGCTATTGTTTGAGATGGCACCGCCTCTGCTTGGTGCGAAGCCACTGTTGCCTGAGAAAATGCTGTTAGTCAAATTTACTGTGCCACCCTCATTGTGGATGCCACCACCACTGGGGATGGGATTCAAATTGGGGTTAAAGAAATTGCTCAAACGGTTGTTAGAGAAAGTGCTGTTGGTCGCATTTACTGTGCCGCCATTGTTGTAGATGCCACCACCCCTGCCACCTGTCACAGTGTCACCTGTCACAGTGTTGTTAGAGAGAGTGCTGTTGGTCACATTGACTGTGCCACCGTCGTTATAGATGCCGGCGCCGTCTCTTGTATAACCATTGGCGATGGTTAATCCATCAAAAGTCGCACTGACTCCACTGTTTACCTTGAAAATCCGGTAAATTCCGCCCGTATCCAGCCGTACTGTCAAGTTGCTAGAACCAGTGTTATTAGTAATAGTGACATCGCCACTAATCTCAGGTAATACTCCTGTGAGATTGATTGTCTGTGGCCCGGCTGGCAGATTGAAAGTAATAGTATCATTCCCAGTAAAAGCGTTAGCATTCAGCAGTGCTTGTCGAAACGAACCTTCTGCCAGACTGTAGTCTATCAGGCTGTCATTGCTATTGACAACTACAGTATCATTGGCTGCGATCGCGACAGTAGTATTGTTTTGGTTAGCATCAACTTGGTAATTCCCATCTGCTAGTTTCAGCTTCAGCGTCTCCTGTGCCTCAGCATGGATATCATCGACAGCCGTGAGGCTCACATCTACAAAATTTTGTCCCTCAGGGATGGTGACAGTGACATTTGAACTGTTGACAGAAAAGCCACCACCGCTGAGGGTGTAGTCGCTAGGTTTAGTTGGATTGTTGCTACTACCGTCTATTGCTAGGTTGACTGTTAAGTTGCCGCCACCCTCACCCGTGCGACTGATGCGAAAAGTGGCTGGATTGTTGCCTGTTTCTGATGCTGCCTCATCTATAGCAGCGATGCTGACCGTTGGCAAAATGTCATCGTTAATAATAGTGAAGCTAGCAGTTTGCTGACTTCCTAAAATTCCCCTGCCTACTGGATTAACTAATTTCAAATTAATCTGTTCGTCTGGTTCGACAATCGTATCTCCCACAAGAGGAATTGATACTGTTTTGGATTCTTCGCCACTGGCAAAGTTGATAGTAACTGGCAGATTGTTAATGTAGTCTTCGGTAACAGTAGCTGTGGAAGTTGTATCTAGTTCCACTTGGAGGCTGACTGCCCCCTCACGGCTGCCCGTGCGTTGAACTGTGGCGACAACTTGATTGGGACTGCCACTGTTGCCCTCGTTAGCACTGTAGCTAGAGGTGCTGAATGCTAAGAGACTGGGGATTGATATGTCATCGTTAATAATAGTTAAAGTAGCAGTTGGCTGACTTCCTAAAGTTACCCTACCTACAGGATTAACCAATTTCACTTTAATCTGTTCGTCTGGTTCGACAATCGTATCTCCCACAAGAGGAATTGATACTGTTTTGGATTCTTCGCCACTGGCAAAGTTGATAGTAACTGGCAGATTGTTAATGTAGTCTTCGGTAACAGTAGCTGTGGAAGTTGTATCTAGTTCCACTTGAACGCTGACTGCCCCCTCGGTGCTGCCAGTGCGTTGAAGTGTGGCGACTATTTCGGAAGTGCCACTCTTGCCCTCGTCGGCACTGTAGCTAGAGGTGCTGAATTCTAAGATACTGGGGGTTGAGTTTGAGGTAAGTGGAGTGAGTGAGGTGGTGAAATTGGCGGCTCGGATACTGCTGCTGTTAATACCTTTTAAAATAGCGAGATATTCGCCTGTCACGTTATCTCGAACGATCGTATCTCTGGCAAAATCGCCTGTTCCTTGAGAGATATTCAAGTCTTGAAATTCCAAGCCTCCATCGAGTCCTATTAAGTCTGTACCCAGGCTAAAGTCGGCAATCAAGTCAGCATTGGCAAGAGTAGAACTGCCGGTATTAACTGAATTATTTTGTACTCGCCCGATGACAAAAATGTCGTCACCCTCGTCACCCCTTAAGGTATCGGCACCGCTATCTCCAAATAGGACATCATTGCCTTCATTTCCAGATAGCAAATCATTTTCTTTGCCGCCGCGCACAAAATCGTTGCCCTGCCCTCCTTCGAGGGTATCATTACCGTTATCGCCAAACACCCAATCCTCGTTTGCGTCGCCTTGAACCTTGTCACTGTCTTTGCCGCCGTAGAGGGTATCATTGGCTTGGTTGCCCAAGATGTAGTCATTACCTTGGTTGCCAAAGATTTGATCGTCCCCTTCTGCGCCAAACAGCGTATCATCGCCTTGTTTGCCGGAGAGGGAGTTACTTCCAGGAAAGCCAATTAAAACATCGTTGTTGGGGGTACCTTCGAGTGTAGCCATTTTTTTTGATAGATGCTAACTGAGCGGAGTTGCTCTAGCGCGGATCTCGCGGGTTAGCGGAAGCGATCGCGATTTCCATCGCGCGTAGTGCGATATTGCAAATTAGAATCTATGACGCTACCAACTTTATTAAGTTCCACTGTTGGGCTGGCTAAAGGAAGTGCGTAGGCTTTGCAATCTACTAATGTTTTGTTTAGCTATGAAACTGGTTTCACCCAGCCCGTGTAGCTGGTGCGATCGATCAACTTTACGTCATCCTATCGGTTGCAGATCAATAATAAACAAAGTTTATTGTCTCGCGCGATTGAAAAAAATCAAAGCGAGTTTGCGGCTGCAACGAAATTTCAAGCATTAGGGAGCCTTCTGCACCACGTTGACAGGGGTGACTGGTTTCACCCCAACTAATAAAGCGAGTTCCCGCCACTTCCAATAACAATCTGCATCGGTAAAACCAATTTCTCTAAACCAGCGCAATTGCGTTTCTACATCAAGCAATTGATTAGACGGATCATCTGGCGAATCGCTAATACCAATTGCCTCTCGAAATTTATCATGCAAAGCGGGAGTTGCTGACGCTACGTGTTCCAAATTGCAAAAAATGCCTCCGGGCTCCAAAAGCTCGAAAATCTCGGTGTAAAGCGAACGTTTGCGATCGTCTGCTACATGATGAATCGCAAAACTAGAAACCACCGCATCAAACTTGCCCAAATCCGGCAGCGATTCGTCAAAATTGTGCTCGATAATCGTGACATTCGGGTCATCAGCAAAGCGAATTCTGGCTTTTTCCAGCATTGTCGGCGAAAAGTCGATCGCCACACATTCAACATTTGGTCGATCGCACTTAAGCAGACCCAGCAACCGCCCGTCTCCCGTGCCCACATCCAGAATTCGCTTCACATTTTTCGGCACTTCCTCCAACAAAATCGCTTCACCTTCAGTGCGGTGAGGAATTCCATCAGCTTTAGCAAGATACCACAAAGCGTGTTCCGCAGAAGTCCAAAGATTCACTTGACTCATAAATTTTTAATCCTCATAAATCTCGCCATTTTTACGAGTAAAAATCCAACCATTATCGCTAGCTTTGGCAATTAAATCATCATCGGGATATTCGGCACTATCTCCCGGAGTGCGATCGCCAATTTCCAGATAAACAACATCTGCATTGCTGCGGTTGACTAAATGATGCCCGTCTGCATCACCCGCCGGAAAACCCGCCGCCATACCCGGTTTCAGCACTTGCTCTCCCGAATTTGCAATCAGAGTAACTTCCCCTTCCAGAACATAGATTAACTCATCTTGACGAGTGTGCCAATGCCTGAGAGCAGAACAACTTCCCGGCGCAAGTCTCACCAAATTCACCCCAAAATTCTGCAACCCGGCAGCATCGCCCAATCGTTTTTTAACTCTCCCCGCAACAGCAGATTGGAATTGCTGAGGGTACTTGGAACCCGTAATTTGTGGCACATTTTTAGGATCGATAATCATAAAACATTCCTTTCACCAATTGCCCACTTTTATAAAAAAAATTAGCTATTCTAACGGTTTCAAAGTAGTAGGATTTTCCCGAATCGGTTTAATAAAACGGCTGTTAGCCCGCACAAAACAATTACCCTTATCAGTAGAAATCGGCAGCCAAGGTTTGCCCTGAGAGTCAGAAATCATAATTTGATTAGCATTATTTCCCGTCACCGCTTCCAAGCGCTGTCCCCGCCGAAAAACAGTCACCACAGGCCACTGCGAAACATTATGTTTATTTCTTTCAAACAACTCAGCAGGCGCATCCAAACCGTCTACAGAAATCGATCGAAATCTCTGAGCCATCCGGCAATTTAACCCTTTAGAATCAGAGTCAACAACCAACCAATTTACCTGCCTGTTGCCCCGCTGTCTCGCAGGTGGCACCGGATAATCACCTTGCTTGTTAGCAACGGGTATTGCTGAGGCTAAATTAGCCCCCATTCCTAAAATCCAAGTCGCTGCGAGAAAGACAATTCTAATCTCTGCTTTCATTGCTACCAAAAATCCTTTAATTCGAGCTCATCATAATTTTATATTACCTGCCACTTCCCCGTCACTTCCGCATCCCACCTCCGACAGTTCCCGCAAGCCATTAAGAATGTGTTATAAATATTGAGATTCATTAAGAAATATTGCTAAAATGCTCGTTTCCTCCTCCGGCGTCAGCAAACTCAAAGAATCTTTAAAAGAAAAAGTATTCTTTGGGAATGAGCCAACCCCCGAACTCATAGCCATCTTACTGATTTACTTCGTCCAAGGCATTCTCGGACTAGCCCGCTTAGCCGTCAGCTTCTTTCTCAAAGACGAACTAGGTATGAGTCCGGCAGAAGTTTCGGCAATGCTGGGCGTCGTAGCCCTGCCTTGGATTATCAAACCCGTGTTCGGCTTCATGTCGGACGGCTTACCGATATTCGGCTACCGCAGACGCCCTTACATCGTCCTCTCCGGGCTGCTGGGAACCTTAGCATGGGTGAGCCTCGCAACAATTGTACACACACCGCTTGCAGCTACAGGCGCGATCGCCCTGAGTTCCCTCTCCCTCGCCGTCAGTGACGTAATCGCCGACTCCCTGGTAGTCGAAAGGGCCAGAAAAGAATCCGTTACCGACGCCGGTTCCCTGCAATCCTTGTCTTGGGGCGCTGCAGCCCTCGGCGGACTAATTACCGCCTACCTCAGCGGTTCCCTGCTGCAACACTTCAGCACTCATACTATCTTTTTAATCACCGCATCTTTCCCGCTAATTGTATCAGCAACAGCTTGGTTAATTGCCGAAGAAAAAACCGACAAAAGAACCGACTTTGAAACAGTCAAAGACCAATTCAAACAACTGCGGCAAGCTGTTACCCAAAAAACAATTTGGCTGCCCACCGCCTTTCTCTTCCTCTGGCAAGCCACCCCAAGCTCAGACTCCGCCTTCTTCTTTTTCACCACCAACGAATTAGGCTTTCAACCAGAATTTCTGGGCCGAGTGCGCCTCGTTACCAGCATTGCCGCCCTCGCCGGCATCTGGCTGTTTCAACGCTTCCTCAAAACAGTTCCATTTCGAGTAATTTTTGGCTGGTCAACCGTCCTTGCGGCTACTTTGGGCATGACTACTTTATTATTAGTAACTCATGCCAACAGAGCTTTAGGAATTGACGATCAATGGTTCAGCATCGGAGACAGCCTGATCCTGACAGTAATCGGACAAATTGCTTATATGCCGGTGCTCGTACTCTCCGCCAGATTGTGTCCCCCAGGCGTGGAAGCAACTTTATTTGCCGTATTGATGTCAGTCACCAACTTAGCAGGACTTATTTCCCACGAAGGCGGCGCACTTTTGACCCACTTGCTAGGAATTACCGATCGCAATTTCGATAACCTCTGGCTGCTAATTGTTATCACAAACCTCTCCACACTTCTGCCCCTACCCTTCTTAAATTGGCTGCCCGCCGATAGTACAGAAAGCGCCGATCCAAATTCTCAAAAGTCTCTTCCCGTATTAGAACCAGAAATCGGCAGTTCCAAACCAGGCGGACAGCATTTCATGCCCGAATACTTTCCCGACTTAGTACCGACAGTAAGGTCACAAAGCCGCACCGCAGACAGCAAATAAAGGCAGGCACACACGGATTTTGACACGGATACACGGATGAATTTAACTGTGTTTCCAAATTCTCCGATTTTCCTTCTCTCTGCGCCCTCTGTGTTCTCTGCGGTTAAAAAATTCGCTCCCGTAACACCAATGCAAGACTTACAACTTTCCGCATCTCAAACCGCAGCTCAAAACGTATCATACGATCGCACAGACTGGCAGCGCGGTTACGAATCCCAACCCAACGAATCCGACTACTGGATTGACGACATAGAAGGCGAAATCCCCGCTGGCTTGCAAGGCACATTCTTTCGCAACGGGCCGGGATTATTGGATGTCAACGGCCAGCGCATCCACCACCCGTTTGACGGTGACGGGATGGTTTGTGCGATCGCAATATCCGAAGGTCGCGCCCATTTCCGCAACCGATTCATACACACAGAAGGCTATATCGCCGAACAAAAAGCCGGAAAAATCCTCCACCGAGGCGTTTTCGGCACACAGAAGCCAGGGGGCTGGCTAGCCAACATCTTTGATGTCAAAATCAAAAACATTGCCAACACCAACATCATTTATTGGGGCGACAAACTGCTAGCACTTTGGGAAGCCGCACAGCCCTACAGACTCGACCCCCGCACCCTAGAAACACTCGGCTTAGACACTCTAGACGGCATTTTACAACCCGGTGAAGCCTTCGCCGCCCACCCCAGAATTGAAAAAGGGAAAAATGGCAAAGGAGACAGATTAGTAAACTTTTCGGTCAAGCCCGGTTTGTCGAGTACCATCACGATTTACGAACTCGACGAAAGCGGCAAACTTTTGCAGCGTCACGCCCACGCAATACCGGGTTTTGCCTTCCTGCACGACATGGTAATTACCCCGAATTACTGCATATTCTTCCAAAATCCCGTCAGCTTCAATCCGCTGCTTTTCGTGTTAGGATTTCGGAGTGCATCCCAGTGCATTCAATTTTCGCCAAACAAGCCAACGCAAGCAATTTTAATTCCCCGCAACGGCACTGACGAGGTAAAGATATTAGAAACCGAACCTTGTTTTGTCTTCCACCACTGCAACGCCTGGGAAGAAGGAGACGAAGTTTTTGTTGACTCAGTTTGTTACGAATCATTTCCCACAGTAGAAGCGGACGGCGATTTTCGCGAGGTTGATTTTGAGAGCGTCCCCGCAGGCGAATTGTGGCGGTTTAAGTTAAATTTGCAAGACAAAACCGTGCAGCATCAAGTTGTTGAAACTCGGTGCTGCGAGTTTCCGACTCTGCATCCCAATAATGTCGGACAGCCTTACCGATATCTTTATATCGGTGCTGCTGATGCTCCCACGGGAAATGCTCCTTTGCAAGCTATCCTCAAAATTGATTTCGTGACTGGTGAAAGGCACATTTGGAGTGCGGCACCACGCGGTTTTGCGGGGGAACCGGTGTTTGTTACCCGTCCCGATGCTGTTGCGGAGGATGACGGCTGGCTGCTGGTTTTAATGTATGATGCAGCTAATCATCGATCGACCTTAGTGATTTTAGATGCTCGCGACATCACCAAAGGCCCGGTAGCGCGCTTGCATTTAAAACAGCACATTCCCTACGGTTTGCACGGAAGTTTCACACCAAATGTACTGCTTCCTATCGGTTCGTAGTTGCCCGTTGATTCGCCTGGTTCTTGCGCCGATGAGCGCCACAGCCCGCCGGGGGTTTAAACCCCCGGCTCACAGCGAAAGTCCTCTAAAAGAGGACTAAAACCAAGATTTATTATCGATCGAGTTTCTTTAGTCGGTTTCAACCGACTTTAGCTATGAGCCAGGGGTTTAAACCCCTGGCGGACTGCTGGGAGTGCTAACAACTATTCAAGATGTAAAATATCATAATAAATGCAAACTATCAACATATTTAATTTCAAAAAAATACTTATTTTAATTGGCACTTTCCTCGCAATTTTCGCAATCATCTTATCTATTTACTCTCACAATGCTAACGCTCAAGAGCCTTATAATCTATCTCCAGAAAGCACTGTAGCGTCCAAAGGCTTGGTTGAGGTCAAAATGACATTAATAGCCGTTGATCCCATTAAAAACGAATTAGAAGCCCGCTTGCAGTTTGAACTAAAAGGTATCTATAAAAAAGGGCCAACTTACCCAGCTCAAGACTTGTTAATGACAGTTAACGGCGCAAACGTACCGGATTCGGAAATTACCTTTAAAGAAGGTAAACCGATGATTGTCCCTGCATTGAAGTTTAACTTAGTCAAAGGAAAAATTAACAATTACCCGTTTGATAGGCACATTGCTAAAGTAGCTATTTCGATTGACCCGCTGCCTTCGATTGGGAAAAAGTTTGCTCCCTTTGAACTGAATCCCGTGCCGCTGGAATTTAAGTTTAATGCCGATGTTCCCGGTTTCGACATCAGCTATAAGCCGATGGAAGAGAATTCATCTATCTTTATTTATATCGATGTTTCTGCAACTCGATCACTGCCGGTGAAATTCTTTGCGTTAGTGATAATTGTGATCATGTGGGTGCTGTCAATTATGGCGCTTTTGCTAGCATTGAAAGTGATGAAATCAGGCAAGTTGCCGGAAGTGGGAATGTTGAGTTGGACTGCTGTCATGCTGTTTGCTTTTCCCGCGATTCGCAACGCTCAACCGGGGGTGCCTCCCGTGGGAACTGCCAGCGATTTCCTTTCCTTTTTTTGGACGGAAATTATAGTTGTGGTGGCGTTGGTGATTATCGGTAGCTGTTGGTTAAAGCGGTATCATCCGCCGATTGAATGATTTTAGATTTTAGATTTTATATTGGAATAATTTACCCCCGATATAAATCAGGGGGCTTGTAGCTTTGATACTTTCAATTAACAGCCAAAAGTCAACTGTTAACTAAATTCAAAGATTCAATTTTTGACTTCCAAATTCTCAATATCCTTTGCGGGTACGCCCAAACCGCGCAAGATAGTAAAAGCCATAATTCGATATCCCGATTGATTGGGGTGCACTCCATCTGCAGCCAACAAATTCAGAGTCTTGCCCGCGTGCTTTTGATACGTGCCGATAACTTCCCGAAAAGGCGTATTCAAATCAATAAACAAGCACTGATTCTCTAACGCAATTTCTCGCATCGCGGCAACATACTGTTGCAACCTGCGATTTTCTGGGCCGTCGATACTTTCCCCTATCAGAGTAGGAGAAAGCAGTACAACTCGAATTCCTGCGGCTTTTGCGGCCAGCACCATTTGAGTTATTTTCTCCCGATATTCTGCCACTTGCACTCCCGCGGACCAGTTGCCTTCCGGATAAAACTGATTGTTTGGGAAGTCTATGAAAGCGTTCCAAACGTCGTTGACTCCGACATTAATCATCACTAAACCTGGCTTTTGATCGATCGCATCTTTCTGGAAGCGCGCTTGCATATCAGTCGATTTGTTACCGCCGATCCCGGCGTTGATGATTGCGATTTTGCGATCGGGATAAAGGGCATTCAGATAGCGTTCCAGCAGCCAAACGTAACCTCCGGGGTATTTCCCCGCCTCGGTGATGCTGTCGCCCACTATCACAATTTTGCGCTTGCCGGTGAGCAAGTTCTGGATTTCTGGTGCCGGCGTTGCTTGGGATGCGGATTCTTTAAACACTGGAATTAAGGAGTGAGGGAGGTTGAAGGCGATAACAGCAGCAATTACAGCAATGGCAAGTCTAATTAAAAATTGCCTCAGCCGGGTTTTGGGACGGGGCGATAGCGCATTGGGAGACATTACGCAGATTCCTATTAAAACTCTAACTATTTATGTCTGCAATAATATTATCCATTGCAGGGGTTTTTGTCACTTATTTCAATAACTCAGTCATGGACTAACAAAAACCTGGTTTGGACGCCACATCCTAAGTTATAAGCCTTAAGGCAGAAACCTGGTTGTTGACCCCGCCTGCGTAAGTTGTACAGGTGAAATCACTGAGGTTTTTGTTGCCCCGATCAGTCCGTGTAATTCCCATCACAAAAAAGTTCGCCCAATGTCACATGATTTCTGCTACTTACGGCACAACTTGAGCAGGTGTTCGCAGTTTATAATATTATTGATTAGTTCAGGAAACAACTTTTCATGCGAGGTTAAAGCAATGGTAGCAAATTCAAATTTTTTATATCCTCAAAATCGCTATTACGGTGAGGTAAAACCAGAGAATTTGGTATTTAATGCGAATTTACAAGAGTTTTCTCAGCGAGTGGGTTACATCAGTTCCTTGACATCTAACGGTAAAATCTCTGTGGAACAGGCATTTACTCAGATCCAAACACTGTGGGAACAGGTGGAAAAGTCGAAAAAGCAGTTGGGAATTGGCGAAAATCCATTTTCAGCTTGAATAATTAGCGGTTGGCTTGGAAGTTGAGTTACGCGCCATTGATGCCGATCGATTAATCCACAGCTTAAGATGAAAAATGAAAAAGTAGCTAGTGGCGCTCGACCTTTTTGCCTATGAGTTCCGATTTAGTACCCCTCCTTCCCAAAGTATCCGTCGGCCGCCGCGCCGCGGCCCTCTGCATCGACGGAATCGCAGTTTGGCTGCCCAGTTTGCTTCTGGGCAATAATGCGATCGTCCAAACCATATTTTTTGTCCTGCTGTGGCTGATCATGCGCGTAGCCATCGTCAGGAAAAACCAAGGTCAAAGTCTGGGGCGCTGGGCCTTGGACATGAAAATTGCCGATACCAGATTCCACCGGACTCCCGGAGTGCAAGAACTCTGCAAGCGCGAAGCCTTACTGGGCTTTTGCGCCGCCTTAGCCTTCGCAGGTATAGGTGGACTCACATCTACCAACGCCGCCGTCTTGCTGCTGATGCTGCCCCTGGCGATCGACTGTAGCGTTGCCCTCACCTCCGCCGAAAGATTTCCCCAAGCTTTCCACGATCGCATCGGCGGGACGATCGTCGTCGGAACCCGCCGTGGCTACTCCCTCGACATCAAAGTTAGAAGATTGCTTGACCAAGTGCAGAGCAATGTGAGAAGATAATAAATTGTGTTTAAATTAGTCGAAATTTATTTAGAATTATGGCTAAAGGCGTCCGCATCATAATTACTCTAGAGTGTACTGAGTGCCGTACAAACGTAAGCAAACGCTCAAAAGGCGTGTCTCGGTACACCACAACCAAGAACCGTCGCAACACGACGGCGCGGCTGGAACTCAAAAAGTTCTGCCCCCATTGCAACAGCCACACTGCCCACAAAGAGATCAAGTAGCGATTAGTCATTAGTCCTTAGTCATCAGTCATCAGTTGTTGGCAATTGATATTGATCGGCGAAAAGCAGATAATTAACCAATGCTTTCCTGACGGCTAGCAACTAACGGCTAATAACTAAAAACTCACAATCAACAGTCAACAAACAACAGTCAACAAACAACAAACCATGACTTACTTTCGCCGGCGCGTTTCGCCCATCAAACCAGGAGACCCGATCGACTACAAAGATGTAGATTTGCTCAAAAAATACGTCACAGAACGCGGTAAAATTTTGCCCCGCCGGATTACCGGTTTGACCGCAAAACAGCAGCGAGACCTGACCAGAAGCATCAAAAGAGCAAGAATTGTAGCTTTGATGCCCTTCGTAAACCAAGAAGGTTAACAGGATTTGGGATTTTGGGTTTTAGATTTTGGACTGGGAATAAGGCTTGCGCGAAAAAAACGTCTTTCTGTCATTAATAGTGCAGCAAGAATGCAGCGAAAAAATCGCGAAATAGGGTTAAGAGTCGCAGCAGCGCAAGTCTTAATCACAAGTCAAAAGTTAAAAAAAAAGCAAGAAGAAAAAACAACTTTTTAGATTTTAACTTTCACAATTGACCAGAAAAATTGCCAATATCCAAAATCTAAAATCGCAAGCTCGAAACTCGATAAGTGGCTACTGTAAAAATCCAAAATCTCAAATATAAAGCTGGCAAGTGGAGAAGGGAACGTTAGTAGAATTTAGAGTGCACGGCGACCGCCGTCTGGCAGTTGCCGATCGCCCCGACGGCAAGAAAAACTGGGTCGTGGTAGACGAAAACGGTCAACCGCACAGCATACCGCCCAAACAAATCACCTACGAAGTAGTCGGAGAAACATACAAACCCTCCGATATTCCCAAATTTCTCAAAGAAGTAGAAGCATACTCAGATCCGTCGAGTTTAGAAGTCGCTTGGGAACTTTTAGTCGGTGACGGAGAAACAGCAGATCCCGAATCCCTGGCAATGCTGCTATTTTCGGAGAGTAGTGCGGCCCAGTGTTACGCGGCCTACTGTTTGCTATCAACAGACAAACTGTATTTCAAACAAAAGGGCGATCGCTACGAACCGCGACCGGCCGCCCAAGTAGCTGAAATCAAACACCAGCAAGAAGTAGAACAGCAGCGACACCAAGAATCCCAAGGATTTTGGGATCGAGTCAAACAGCGGCTGGCAGGGGAAAATGTAGATTGGGAAAATAGCGATCGAACTCGCCTCGACGCCCTAGAACGCTTTGCCCTCCTGGGAGAAGAAGCAACGCACCGCACCCCAGCCTTAGAAACTTTAGCCAGCTTACAACGATCCGAAAACCCCGAAGCAGCATTTGGCCTCCTAGTCGAGCTCGGCCTCTGGAGTACCCACGAAAACCTGTTTTTGCGGCGCAGCCAAATTCCCCTACAATTCTCCGCAAAGGTATTAGAAGTGGCCCAACGCTGCCTAGAAAATCCCCCAACAGACTCCGACACAAATCGTCTCGATTTAACTCACCTCAAGGTTTACACGATCGACGACGAAAGCACCACCGAAATCGACGACGGCCTCAGCTTAGAATTCCTCGAAAACGGCCAGCAGCGGATCTGGATACACATCGCCGATCCCACCCGCTTGCTTTCCCCCGGAGACGAACTCGACCTCGAAGCCAGAAAGCGCACCACTACGGTTTACCTGCCCACGGGAATGATCTCCATGTTTCCCCCAGCTTTGGCAACCGGGCCAATGAGTTTAATTCAAGGCAAAGAGTGCAGCGCGCTCAGCTTCAGCGTCACCTTAGACGAAATCGGCGCGGCTCAAGATTACAGCATCCACATCAGCACCATAAAACCCACCTACCGCTTGACCTACGATGACGTAGACGAAATGCTGGAGTTGGGAATCGAAGCAGAACCGGAAATAGCAGCGATCGCCTCTGCAGCAAAACTGCGCCAAAAATGGCGGGAAGCCCAAGGCGCAATCAGCATTTTCATGCCCGAATCAGTCATCAAAGTCAACGGCGACGACATCAAAATCCACGTCATCGACGACTCCACAGCCCGGATGCTAGTAGCCGAAATGATGATTTTAGCCGGCGAACTAGCCGCCCGCTACGGTCAAGCTCACAACCTGCCCATACCCTACCGCTATCAGCCGCAGCCCGAACTTCCTCCCGATGAAGAACTGCTGGCCGTGCCCGCAGGCCCCGCCCGCGCTTGCGCCGTGCGCCGGTGTATGCCCCGCAGCGAAATGGGCCTCACCCCCGGACGCCACGCCGGCTTGGGTTTGGAATTATACACTCAAGTTACTTCCCCGATCCGTCGCTATACCGACTTGCTGACTCACTTCCAAATCAAAGCCCACCTGCGGGGCGAACCACTACCTTTTTCCGCTGAAGAAATACAGGATATTGTGATGTGTCTCGGCACCGCAGTTAAAGAAGCATCCACTGTCGAACGCCAAACTAACCGCTATTGGGGATTGGAATATTTGCGGCGCAACCCCGATGAAGTTTGGGAAGCTTTAATGCTGCGCTGGCTGAGGGAAGACAGCAATCTCGGATTGATTTTATTGGAAGATTTGGGTTTAGAATTGGCAATGCGATTTGGTCGATCGGTCGCAATAGGCGATCGACTAGAAGTCAAAGTCACACACTGCGATCCGCGATCGGATGTCATTAACTTCCAGGAAATGATATTTGAAGCCGCACAATAGGATTTTAGATTTTAGATTTTAGATTGCAAAAAGCTGTGGTGAAGGCTGAAACTGAGGATAAATCTCGTTTTTAGTCGAGTTTCTGACCCCCTCGCATCCCCCTTGTCAAGGGTAGGGGGGTAAAAAAGATGATGGTTTCATATCTAGTCCTGTAAAATAATCCTAATTCTGGTCAAGGCTAGTTCACCCCCGATCTGTAATATAAGCCAGAAATCCCCTAAACCCGCCCCGACCAAAATATTGGGGTCGATCGACTGGACATGATATTCAATCCAAGACGGGTAATACTTTTGACGTTAAATTGACACGCTTTGCTATCTCCTCTCTTCCTCCGTGTCCTCTGTGTCCTCTGCGGTTAATAAAAAAACTTCAGCATCATAAAAATTGGAAAATTTTACCGCAGCCTAGTAATCTAAAATCTAAAATCTAAAATTTAAAATCGCAAAATGCCCAATTCAATTAGCCAAGTTCAGCCGCCGCTGGAATTTATACCCCCAGCCTACAACCCGCTAGTGATGCAAGGTTGTAAGCAAATACTCCCCTGGTGGCTGCGATTTCGGACGAGTATCAGCCACGTTCAAGCCGAAAACGTCGAAACCCTCGCCGAACTATTCCACCAATTTCAAAATCAGAAAGTTCGCTTCTTGCTAGCCTTCCGCCATCCCAACTCAGACGATCCCTACTGTTTGGGACAACTAATTTGGAAACTCGTTCCCCAGGCAGCGCGCGCCAAAGGCATTCCCTTGCAATTCCCCGTACATTCCCACTTTATCTACGATCGCGGCATTCCCCTGTGGGCCGGTGCGGGAGTCGGCTGGTTGTATTCCCAACTCGGTGGCACTCCGATTGTTCGCGGTAAAATCGATCGCGTCGGATTGCGATCGGCCCGCAATTTATTTGCCAACAGCCAATTCCCGATCGCCGCCGCCCCAGAAGGCGCTACCAACGGTCACAATGAAATAGTTAGCCCCCTCGAACCGGGAATTGCTCAAATGGGCTTCTGGTGCCTGGAAGATTTGGTGAAAGCCGGACGCACTGAAAAAGTTTTAATTGTGCCGATCGGCATTCAATACCGCTATATCAACCCACCTTGGCAACCCCTAGAAAAACTTTTAACTCAATTAGAAATTGATTGCGGACTGCCACCATTAGATCGCACCGACATCGAAAATTTAAAGACTGCAAATTCCGATTCCGAAAACCACAATCACAAATTCCAATATCTGCGCCTGATTCGACTTGGCAGCCATTTGCTAGCAGTAATGGAAGAATTTTACAGCCGTTTTTATCATAAAACTTTACTGCCTGAAACATCTATTTTGACATCATTATCGCTACCAGAAAAAACGGGAAATGATTCGGGCAATGAAGTAATGATGGCTCGACTGAAAGCTTTGTTAGACGTGGGTTTGCAAGTAGCAGAAGAATATTTTAACTTAAAGCCCAAAGGCAGTTTAATAGACCGCTGCCGCCGTCTGGAACAAGCAGGCTGGGAGTATATTTATCGAGAAGATATCAAAGATATTGCAGCACTTTCTCCCTTAGAAAGAGGATTAGCCGATCGCCTCGCTGAAGAAGCAAGTCTTCGGATGTGGCACATGAGACTTGTAGAAAGTTTCGTGTCCGTCACGGGCAGGTACGTCGAAGAACAACTGACAGCAGAACGTTTGGCAGAAACAACTTTACTGCTGTGGGACGTACTGGCTCGCATCAAAGGGGGAAATCCTTTCGGTCGCCCCAAGTTGGGCAAACAGCAAGTACAAATGACCGTGGGCGAACCCATATCAGTGAGCGATCGTTGGGATCGATATCAAACCAGCCGCAGGTTAGCAGTTGCCGAACTCACTCAAGACTTGCAATCAGCTTTAGAAGCAATGATTAAATCTTAATTACTCAGATAAACAAGAGCTTTTAGGGAAGAAGGAATATATATGTTTATTCACTACGTTTTTTTTGGTGAATTATAAACAAATTGTTATAGACTTTTGGAAGAGGTCTAATGAACCGAAAAACCTCGCTCGACAATGAACCAATAAAAATTAGCGATGACTAACAAACCTATCGATTTGTCTACTAACTCAATTAAGGTAAAACTGCTAAATAATTTAGCGCAGGAATTGCTCACACCACTCACTTCTGTCCTCGGCATGGCAAGCGTGTTGAAACAAGAAATTTATGGCCCCTTAACGAGCAAGCAAAAAGAATATATTGACGTGATCCAAGACAGCAGCCGCTCTTTGCGATCGCTAGTTGAAGAAATTTTGGAACTGGCAGAACTAGATGATTCCGCTTTCACCTTGAAGCGAACCGCAGTCGATATAGAAACTTTGTGCCAGCAGGTTGTGACCATCCTGTCCTCCGCGGCAAGTAGACGAGAGCAAGAAATTAATTTGTCGATGGGGCCCGGGTCGCGCATCTGGTTGGTAGATAAAGATAAGGTTCAGCAAATGCTGCACCACTTAATTTTTAGCATTATTCAATCTGCTGGGGCAGGCAGCGTGATTCGAGTCCACGTTTCTCGGAAAGAAGACGGTATCAACATCGGAGTTTGGGTTTTTCATCCTTGGTTAGGGGAAAGTTTGCCCCATGCTAAACTCTACACCGACTACTTGTTGAATGCCGGATCTGGTAGCGGTTCGCCATCGAACTCCGAAACCGACTCCCTCGGACTCGAACCGCAATTCCCGACACAGGGTTCGCAGCGCTTAGCGCTGGCGTTTTCTGAGTTGGCGGCTTTGGTGGCACAGAATGCAGAGGATAGCGCACCTGTTTTAGCTGGTTACGGGGCGCGGGAACGCTTGGGGTTGCTGCTTTGCTGCCAATTGGTGGAAATTCAAGGCGGTCAACTCTCGATTCAAGGAACCCCGGAATCTGGATATCGCTACGTGCTCTGGCTGCCCTGCACAAATGCTACGGAATTGTTGGAAGGCTAAAGAAGGAAGAAGGAAGTTCGGCAACGGATTTTCTAACGGATGTAACGGATGGAAAGAAGAAGGAAGAAGAAACAAGTCATTTGTTAATTAATACTGAGATGTTGCACCATTCTCAATAAGCCTTTTAGGCGCGGGCTCGCGTGCCCCACCCACAAGAAATTTATTCTTTGTGGAGCCGACCAGAAAAGCCTTCAGGAAGAATGGCGCAAGATTGGAGTTACTACCAATTGTCCATGCTTTTAGACTCAATTCCCCATTCCCAATTCCCAATAATCAATCTAAAAATGAATTCAGTTTGGCAACAGTTAACTCTGGCAAATTTGCCACTCTCTCAGTGGCAAAGTAGAAGTTATTTATTCAATTTGGCGATCGGCTCTTTACGCAGTTGGCGACAAAGTAGCTGGCTGATGCAGTGGGCAGAACCCTTGGGTTTTGTTTTGCTGGCCTTGACTTTCGGTTTTGCGCCGTTTGTAAACAATGCCTTGGTGGGGGTGTTGATGGCGGCTAGCGCTGCATTTTGGGTGCTGCTAACTGTTTCGGACGATCGCGAGATCCCCTTCACGCCGATTCACTTGCTGGTACTGCTGTACTGGGGCATTGCCACCGTCGCAACCGCCATGTCGCCGGTGAAAGTCGCCGCTGCTACTGGTTGGAGCAAGCTAACGCTGTATTTGCTGTTTTTTGCGCTGATGGCTCGGATATTGCGATCGCCCCGTTGGCGATCGTGGTTAATTGCCGTATTTTTGAACGTCTCTCTAGTTGTCAGTTTCTACGGCGTGCGGCAGTGGATTGACAAAGTGCCGCCATTAGCTACTTGGAACGATCCGACTTCTACTCAAGCCAATGTCACGCGAGTTTACAGCTTTCTGGGAAATCCTAACTTGCTGGGTTCCTATTTACTGCCAGCTATTGCATTGAGCGCCGCCGCACTTTTTGTGTGGAAAGGATGGGGAACAAAAATTTTAGCGCTGACGATGCTGATAGTGAATTGCGCGTGTTTGCGCTACACGGACAGCCGGGGTGCTTGGATCGGTTTTGTGGCTCTACTGGTGGTATTTTTAGTGCTGCTGTGGTACTGGTACAGCCCTTTGATGCCTCGGTTCTGGCGAACTTGGGCGCTGCCGTTAGGGTTAGGAGGTTTGGCTGGGGCCTTAATTTTGGGAGTGGCTTTAGTGGAGCCTCTGCGCGATCGAGTTTCGAGTATGTTTATCGGCCGAGGTGACAGCAGCAACAATTTTCGGATTAATGTTTGGACGGCGGTGATTGACATGATTCGCGATCGGCCAATTCTCGGAATTGGGCCGGGAAACACTGCTTTTAATAAAGTTTATCCGCTTTATATGAAGCCGAGATTCACTGCTTTGAGCGCTTATTCCGTGCTGCTGGAAATTGCGGTGGAAACCGGTTTTATCGGTTTAATGTGTTTCCTTTGGCTGATGACTGTCACCGTCAATCAAGGTTTGTTGCAGATCAAAAATCTGCGGGATGCACAATTTAACATCTCTAATTTACAGGAAGAATCCCGAAATCCCAAATCTCAAATCCCAAATCTCAAATCGAATCAGGGGTTTTGGTTGATTGGGGCGATCGCAACTTTAGCCGGCATGATGGCCCACGGTTTTGTCGATACAGTTTGGTACCGGCCGGAAGTTAATATGCTGTGGTGGTTGATGGTGGCGATTATTGCTAGTTTTTACAGCAACTCGCACCATAAGGAAGATTCAGCTTTGACAGAGGGCGAGTAGATAGAATTGCTGGCGGGGCTTTCTCCCCGCCCGGTGCGGATGCGAGCAAGAGGGTGTTGCTCCTAACATCATCCGCTTTCGCAGCAATTGAAACCATTGTCCAGCAAGGATTCCACCCCTTATATCCAATCCGTTAGCATCGGAATAGTAAATTCAAGTTCGCTGTTGACGGTTGACGGTTGACAGTGGACAGTGAACAGTCAACCGTCAACCGTCAACATCATAAGGAGTGTAACCGGAAATGATATTATTTCTCAAATACCGCTCCTCCAAGCCCTACGAATACTCAGTTAGCCACGGCAGTACAGTCACTACTGCTTTGGCTAACAGGAATTTCAATCCAGAATTCAGCCCCTTGACCGGGTTCAGAAAAGCATTGGAGGGAGCCACCATGTTTAGCAACTACAATTTGATAGCTAATTGACAGTCCTAATCCAGTCCCTTTACCAATAGGTTTTGTGGTGAAGAAGGGGTCAAACAACTGTTGTCTAACCTGTTGCGTCATCCCCGAACCGTTGTCTTGAATTTGAATCACCACTCTTTTAGAATGACTAGGCTGAGTATTGTTAGTAAATAACTTAGTCCGAATTGTGATGCAACTTGGATTATTGAGTGCGTCTTTTGCAGAACGCTGAGCGTTGTAGTTATCTAAAGCATCAAGCGCGTTTGCCAGAATATTCATAAATACCTGGTTCAACTGACCTGCATAGCACTCTACCGTTGGTAAATCGCCGTATTCTTTGATAACTTCAATGGCAGGACAATCGGGTTTTGCTTTCAGCCGATTTTGCAAAATCATGAGTGTGCTGTCAATTCCCTCATGGATGTCAACAGGCTTCATTTCTGCTTCATCCAGTCGCGAGAAGTTTCGCAGGGATAGGACAATTTGACGAATGCGATCGGCCCCTACTTTCATTGAACTCAGTATCTTGGGCAAGTCTTCAATCAGGAACTCTAAGTCGATTTCTGTAATCTTCTCCTCAATTTGGCGGTTGGTCGCTGGATAGGTCTGTTGATAAAGCTCCACTAAGTCCAGTAAATGCCCCGTATACTCAGCAGTGTGGATCAGATTGCCGTAGATGAAGTTCACTGGATTGTTGATTTCATGGGCCACTCCAGCCACCAGTTGCCCCAACCCTGACATTTTCTCAGTTTGAATTAATTGGGTTTGCGTGCGTTGCAGTTGCTCTAGGGTGGCAGAGAGATGTTGATTTTTCTCGTGCAATTCCTGAGTTCGCTGCTCCACTCGCTCTTCCAGCGTGTGGTTTGCTTGCTCCAGTTGCGCTTTTGCCAGGGCAAGCTTGTTGTATAGCATTGCATTTTGTAGCGAGATCGCTGCCTGCGCCGTGAGCAACCGCAGAACTTCCATACGGCTGCGGGTGAAAGCGGCGATGGTCAAATTATTTTCCAGATACACCATGCCAATCAGGTTGCCACGATTACAGATTGGCATACACAGCAAGCTTTTGGGCTGTTGTTGAATCATGTAGGGATCGGTGGCAAAGGTCGTTTCCAGTCGGGCATCATCCAGCACTAAAGGCTCGGCAGTGCGGGAAACATAGTTGACAACGGAGTGGGGAATGTCGCGGCTCGATCGCAGGGGTCGCGAGCGCAAGCCAAACGCCGAATTTTCACCGAATTGGGAGCGCTGGGTCCCCACTTCTAACGGAGTTTCGATCTCAATATTGGTCGCGGTTTGGGCCGCAATCACCCAATTTTCCTCATGTCGCAGCAGCAGTACACATTTTTCGGCTCCGGCATTTTCAACCACTACCTGCATCAACGTTGCCAGTAGCTTCTCCAACTCAATTTCTCCGGCCAGCGCATGAGATGCTTTGATCACCGTTGCCAAATCTAGAGCTTCGGAAATGCTGGAACTGCTACTACGTCCCGCCCCGGTGGTGGTGGAGCGAACGGCCCGGATGGGAGAGCTTGCGTCCTCGCCCTGCACCATCGGAGCCAAGAGTTGGGGATAGCGGTGTTCCAGGTCATCTAGCTTTGCCTTCGCGCCCCAGCGTCCATAGGCATAATAGGCATTCGTCAGGTAAACCTGAGCGATCGCTTCTTTGCCCCAGTCTAGATAGAATCGAGCTGCAAGTTCGTTGGCAAGGGCTTCTTCTTGCGTGTATTCGTTGGCTTTGGCCGCCGCGATCGCGCGATCGTAGTGATCGAGCGCGACCGCCGTTTGACCCAACACCCGACACTGTTCCGCTGCCACCAACTCAAATTTATGCAGATAATTCATGGGCGCATGACTGGCCCAGGTTTGCATTTGTTGCTGGTTCTCAGTCACTCGTTGCAGCAATTCTGCCTGTTCAAACGGTGTAGCAGTAGGATAGGCAGCCAGCGCAGTGAGCGAATCATAAAACTGAAAGACCGGAATCGTGGCGTATCCGGTACCTCCTCCTAGATACTGTCTGGCTTGAGTAGCAGTTGCGATCGCCAAAGACAGATCCCCAAACAGATAGCAGAGAATTAGTTTATGAACGTAGAAATAGTGAAGTCCTGTAAATTCATTTGCAGCAATTAGCTGAGGTAATAATTCTTCCTCGTTCAATGCTTGACCAGTCAGAACACAAGCATTCTGGGCCTTACCTAGTAAGTTAAGAACCGCTTGATGATAGATCCGGCAGTAGTTGAGGGTGGTAGTTAGTTGGAAATTCTTCAGGACAAGACTATAAGCCTGCATATCTTCCTCTAGCCGAGGCAGTTCTCGCCCCAGGAAATAGGAATACTGACAAATATCTTTCGTATTGAAGCCGACGTAGTAGATATTTCCCGTGTCGAGCGCAATTTTATAGCCTTCCAACATCAACTGCACAGCATTCTGGAGATGAGATTTCAGATAGATGAGGAAAGCACCCACGACATATAAAACCGTGGGCTTGATGACGTTGATATTCAACTTGGCATTCAACCCTAACGCCAATTTTCCCACCCGATCGGCCACTTCAACGTCTTGCAAAATCCCGTTTAGAAGAATCCCGTAGCAGGCATAGCAGAACGCAGAAAAGGGCGCATTACCATACTGAATCGAGGCTTTCACCTGCGACAAAATGAGCAACGGAAACAGATTCGGGGCGGCAATATAAACAGCGGGAGCCACACTGGCCACAATTTGAACAACCGCCAGTTTGTCTGCCGCCGTCATCATCGGCAAATCGACCAGTTCTTCTGGATTACGCCCGCCCAGCAGAACAGCCGTTTCTTGGAGGGCTGCCTGAATGTCAGCCGGGGTGGGTTCAAGAGGAAAAACCAGGCCGAACTGTGCCATTGCTTGCCGAGCGATCGCGATCGCAGCCAGCACATTATTTTGGGCTGTATAGGCCTGAATTTTGATGTCGTAAATGCCCACGCGATCGAGCAAAGTCTTGGCTTGCTGCATCACGGCCTCACCCAGTTCCTCCATCTGCTCATAGGCTCCGCAGAGATAAGCCGCTTCAGCCGCTGACTCATGCAGAGACAGGGTTAACACATACTGACGATGCCAGCAGTCCGATCGCAGCAAGCGGATTCCCCCGGTCAAATACTCCATAGCAGCTTTGTGCGCGGTGGAAGCGAGAGCTTTTCGTCCTGCGATCAGGTTGAGTTGAGCGAGTTGCTCCCGCTCGTCCTGCGATCGAATCAACTCGATACCGATATTCAGGTGATTCACAATCTCAAAAACGTTGGCTTCTCGCTCGGCTTCTGGCACATTGTTCAACAGCCGTTGCCCGATTTTGATATGAGTCGCCTGTTTGTCATCGTCTGGAATCAACGAGTAGGCTGCTTGTTGGACGCGATCGTGAAGAAAGTGGTAGGAGACGATCGGTTTTTCCTGAGCGCTAGGGATGGGTGCATTTTCTGTCACAAGTGTCCAACCATCGGCCGGGAATAATTTGTATCCCTCGCCGCCCAAAGGCAAAATCACTCCTTCTTTGAGGGCTTGCCACAAAGCAGCAGCCGTCTCTGTGGGAGATTGCTCATACACGATCGCCAACGTTTCCAGGTCAAACTGGTTGCCAATACAAGCCGCCAGTTTCAAGACATTTTGGGTTTCCAGCGACAACTTCTGCAATTGCTTGGCCACAAATTCCACCACATCCTCAATCAGGCTCATAGCGCGGATTGGGGCGATGTCATAATGCCAACCGCCCACCGAGGCATCAAATATAATCAGTCCATCGTCATAAAGCGATTTAATAAATTGATTGCTGAAAAAAGGATTCCCCTGGGTCTTTTGATGCACCAACTTTGTCAAGGCCATTGCTTGCTCTGGTGAGGCATTTAGAGTATCGGAAATCAAGTAATTCAGGTGGATGGGGGTCAAGGGAGCTAGAGCAATTTTATTGACCGTGACCGATGCCTGCTGCAGTTCTTCGATCATCTGCATTAACGGATGCGCGGACGAAACTTCGTTATCCCGATACGCACCCACCAGCAGCAAATAGTGGCTTTTTGCTTCGCTCATCAGCAGTTGCATCAGCTTGAGCGAGGCGGAGTCTGCCCATTGCAGGTCATCCAGAAAAACCACCAGGGGATGCTCTTGCGTGGTGAAAACCTGGATGAACTTTTGGAACAACAGATGAAAGCGATTTTGGGCTGCACTGCCGGACAGTTCCGACGCAGGAGACTGCTCACCAATGATTCGTTGGAGTTCTGGAATTACTTCGATGATCACCTGGCTATTCTCCCCCAGTGCCGCCAGAATCTTGGTCTTCCATAGATCGATCTGGGCATCGCTCTCGGTCAGCAGTTGCCCCATCAAGTCGCGGAACGCCTGCACCAACGCCGAGAAGGGGATATTGCGTTGGAATTGATCGAACTTGCCTTTGATGAAGTACCCGTATTGGCGCACGATCAGCTTGTGCACTTCGTGGACGACGGCCGTTTTACCCACGCCGGAAAAGCCCGCCACCAGCATCAGTTCGGTGGCACCCTGCTGCACCCGCTCAAAGGCTGCCAGCAGCATGGTCACTTCCGCTTCCCGACCATAGAGCTTTTCAGGAATCACGAAGCGATCGCAAGTATCCCGGTATCCCAGCTTAAACGGCACAATGATGGCCGTTGCGTTCCATTGATGCAAACAGGTTTCCAGGTCGTGCTTCAGTCCCCAGGCGGTCTGATAGCGATCTTCGGCATTCTTCGCCATCAGTTTGCTCACCACCTCCGAGAGGAGCTGGGGCACGGCAGGATTCAGGTTATGGACGGCGGGGGCTTGTTTGGCGATGTGGCAATGTATCAGTTCGAGCGCATCGTCCGATTGAAACGGTAACTGGCCAGTGAGCAATTCGTAGAAGGTGATGCCTAGCGAATAGAAATCGGTGCGGTAGTCAATGCCCCGGTTCATCCGCCCGGTTTGTTCGGGGGATAAATACTCCAGCGTCCCCTCCAGCACTGAAGGACTGGTCAAAAGTTGCGTTTCTCTGGGCAGCAGGGAAGCGATGCTAAAGTCAATCAGCTTAATCTGCTTGGTGGTGGGATGAATTAAAATATTGGCAGGCTTGATATCTTTATGAATAATGCGATGACGGTAGAGATTGTGGAGCGATTGGGCAAGGGCGATCGCAATCTGCAAAAATTCGGTGAGAAACAGTGGCTCGTAGCGAGGAGCCTTATCAAGTGAGGTGTTCACTTCAGACTGCTGGCCCCAAAGCGCTGCATACTCCTTGAGTGAAATTCCTCCGAAGTCCTCCATAATTAGAGCAAGCTGATTTTGGTAGGTTTCCAGACTATAGAAACGGACAACATCAGCCATGTTCAAACTTTGGGCGATCGCATATTGGTTCTTGAATTGTGCTAATTCAACCAGGCTGGGATAAGCCGTTTTTAGAAGTTTGATCACAACGGGGGTTTGATCCCACTCTCGCCAGCCCCGGTAAACCACCGTTCTGGAACTGGTGTAAATCATTTCATGAATTCGATATCCTGGAATTCCAATCAAGCTCTTTAGCATAAACCCTATTCAAGACAATGGATTCATTCTATCCACTCTCAAGGTTACTTTCACACTACACTCATATTTTTTTCAGCATAAACCGATGGAATAGATAGAGCACAAGCCATTTGTAAGTATAAAAGTAATACTACTGAAAAACGATGGTAGAACAGCAGCGTTATCCGTTCTACCATCGCTACAACAACTGACCAATGGCAATAAATTAGACGGCGCTCAACACTGGCTCTGAAAGAGCCGCCTTGCCAAACGGATTTTCGTAGGAATGAGTTTTGATGTAAACCAAAAATTCATTGACCAGTTCTGCAAAATAGTCAAAGGCGACATCAATAAACTCCATCGCTTGTTGGCGAATCTCCTCTGGCACTTCAATTTCTCTGATGGCTTGCAAAGAGGCTGGAGTATGGAGCGTATGGGTATTTTCAATGTGATTGTGGCACATACCAAAATAGCGTAATTCATCCCCTGTCATGGCTTGCAGTTGCATTGCCACCGGATTGGTTGCCCGGAAAAAAACATTGGCTGTGACTTCAGAAACCTCGATCGCCACCAGCTTCATGATCGGATCGGCTTGGTAGGTGTAGCGTTCAAACAGAGGAAGCATGGAGCGAGATACCTTGGTGTGCTCACTCCAAATGAATCGCACAACGTCGCTGAAAGGCATGGAATAATTCATGCCCATCTTCTCCATATCTTCCAGCAACCATTGCCAGTGAAAATGTTCTTCATAAGTGTGCCGATTCACGATTTCTTGAATCTTGTTTGTCGTGGGTTCCTGTCGCAAAACCCGCTTGCACAACTCGCTGAACTCCAGCGCCAGTGGGGTAATCACTGGCGCAAATGCCAGTTTTTGGCGAGGCTCCACACTTTCATCTTTCATATACTCGAAAAACGGCAACTGAGCAAACTCCTGATTCTTTTTCTCTATTATATCTAGAAGTGTTTTCATCTCAATTTTCCTCAAGTAATGGGCAACTATTTAGGAGTTGAATTTAGCTATACCCAAATTCCCCCTCTTCCAAGGAATTTGAAGTAGCGGCTTATTCGTAACAGGAAATTCTTTAAAATCTCCTCACATTAAGGGCAATCAGTCAAATAAAATCAGACTGATGCAGTCACAACTTGGAGTTTCTAAAAATGAGTGAAGGCACTTTCATCGCTTCAAGCAATTGTAACTTAAAATTTTTGTTAGAGCTATCGGGAAAACTACTGTTTAGCCAACTGTTCAAACTGCTCATTTAATACTAAGTATTTCCCATTATTCAGTAATTAGACGGAGGCTACTGATTGCTTTTTATCTATCTGAAGCACTTTGAAAATTAGAGGTTATCGGTAAAATTTGAATCTCAAATTTATATAATCCAGTTTCAGTCTAGGTTTCGTCCTGTCTAAATTTGTTAGCCTAACTAAGTAAATCTACGATTATGTAGATATACTGACACGGACTACTGTGATAGGAGGACAGAGACTGTTATCCTAGAGCAGACTCAACAAAAAAGTCTGGGTCATGTCAGATATTAAGTACATGGACAGAAATATTTACACAGATATAATTTTGCAAGGCTCACAGGAAGAGAATTTCCGATTCTATTTTGTGTAATTAATTCTGTCCAACTACTTACAGTAAAATATAGAGTCTTAAAGGTCGTAGAGGAAATCCCACCAGAGATTACTTTTGAGGAAGTTATGAATAGGGTTTACTTCCTTGACAAAGTTGACCGAGGTTTGAAGCAAGTTGAAGCCGATGATATTATTTCCGGCGAAGCAGCGAAAAAAGCGGCTCAGAAGGTGGGACGAGTAAATTGGACAAATCAGCAGCGGATATCGAAGTGATCGCTACATCGTGGCTGTAAGGACACAGCAATGATCGATAGTAAGGTGCGCAGTGCGCACCCTGCATACTACTACTACATACTACATACCTGTTTGTGTAAAGTGGTGATGGTACACTCTACAAAATTTATTGAAAATAACTCTTATTCTTCGCTCTCCGGAGTCATGATGAATCTCGGACACGCATATTTTCCACCATTTCTATCTCTGCACTGTCGCATCGACGGATTCGAGCTGAACAGCATTTCCACTGATTGATTAAGGGCAGGTTTAACAGTCGCAGGAGTTGGCACTGCTTTTGAGGCTTGACTTAGCTCCAGGACCGTTATAATTGCCAGTAGGGTTGATGAAAGCAAAACTGTGCGTTTCATTTATTTCTTTTTTCCTCGTTTAATCGTTGACGTGCCATCCCTATCCATATATCCTCATCGAATTCTTGAGAATCCGCATACTTTAGACAAATTTTCCACTGCGGTAGCGCTTCCTTAGTATTTTTCATCTTTTCTAGGACTTGCGCTTTTAAGCAGTAAGTTGCTGGTCCTTCACTATCAAGTTTAATCGCTTCATCCAGATGCTGCAATGCCTCTGAATATCGACCCTGTTCCAGGCGTGCCCATCCCAAGTTTTTGAGTAAAGAATATTTTACTCGATCGTCCTCAGCTAATTTCAAACCTTGCCACAGGAAGTGAACCGCAGCCGGATAGTTTTTTTGATCAACTATATATAACCTAGCCAGGTTGCTGTAAGCAGCAGGCAGACCGAGTTTGGCAGCTTGCAGATATTTTGCTCTGGCGCATTGTAAATCTTGCACCTCTTCGCAAAGCCATCCTAAATTGTAAAGAGCTGTTCGGCTTTTTGGATCTACCCAGAGCGCTAACTCATATGCTTGTTGAGTATCAGCGAATCGATTGGCTTTGTAGTTTTCAAAAGCCCTATTATTAAAAAAAGATGCCAGTTCCGGCAACCCAATTTGCCAGCCGCCAAAGCCTACTGCTAGCATCAGCAAGAAGGCTCCCCACTTGGAGTTTTGATGCTTTTTCGCTGGCTCTTTCATAGCATTGAAAATGTTAGCTAATGGTGTCATTTTTAGCATTTTTTAACTTGAGAGTTGGGCGATATTTTGTTTACCAGATTTAATTGCCACCCTAATGGCATCATAATCTTAAGAAATGACTCAGGTTTGAGCCTATTTCTCATAAGAGTTTGTCAGTCCACAGCCGAATGCTTGGGTAATGCTCCCACTAGCCAGAGGTATTCGAGCATAGGTTAATCATTCATGAGACTCCACAAGCCATCCGGATATTTTCAGGAAAAAGAAGCGGGAAGCAGGAAGAAGGTAGAACTCTTCCCCTCGCTTAAGTAATAATACTTAGTCGGCGGTCAGTCGATCGACAGTATGCGACTGTATGAGGAGATACAGCGTATTCCAGGTTTATGAAGTGTAGGGACTTACCCTGGGCCGTTTCCCTACGGGGATGGAACGAGCTGGGGTTTAGTTCATCAACCTGGAATCTGCTGTAAGACGGACTCCGGTGAAATAACTCTAATTAAGTTTGTAGTGACGGTGGAAGTCCTCAAAATCCTCCCTTGAGGATTTTGAAAAATATTATGATGAGTAATGAACCGAAATCGATTTAAAATAGCCAATCATTAATCAGCAATCACCAATCATGAACCACTAATGACTCCTGACTAAGCTGTCGCCCATTTAAATTGTATATTCAGGGCGGGCGGGACGCCCACCCCACAAGAATTGATTTTTTTTTGAGATACAATTTAAATGCAGAACAGCTTAATAAACATCTCCATAAATTAAATTTCCACCTTCGAGTATCAAAGGTTTGAGTTGATTTTTCGGAGATGTCTAATGACTAATGACTAATGACTAATGACTAATGACTAATGACTAATGACTAAAATTGCTTCATCGCTCTTTCCATATCCCGCTTGTCTTCGCGTTTCTTCAAATCTTCGCGCTTGTCGTACAGTTTTTTCCCTTTACCCAAACCGATATCAAGTTTTACCCAGCCGCCTTTCAAATACATTTTCAACGGCACTAAAGTCAAGCCTTTTTCTTCCACTTTGCCGATTAATTTGCGAATTTCCTGCTTGTGCATCAGCAATTTACGGGTGCGGCGGGGTTCGTGATTAAAATAGTTACTAGCACTTCTCCAAGGCGAAATGTGAACGTTGATTAGCCACAGTTCCCCGTTCCGAACTAAACCATATCCGTCCCGCAAATTGGCTTTTCCTTCCCGAATTGATTTGACTTCGGTTCCCTTCAATTCGATTCCCACTTGGTATGTCTCTATAATTTCATAGAGATGGCGCGCTTGTCGGTTATCGCTAACAATTTTGTATCCTGGGCTTTTTTCGCTCATTTTTACCTCCGCTAAAATTAATTATTATAACGCTAGCTTCTCTGTAGAGAAAATCGAAGCTTGACAAAACTTAAATAATCGGTCTGGACATTACCAATTTGGCTGAGCTAAGATGTCACCAACGTGAATGTCAAGCGGTATCATGCAGCGCACCAATATCACTGATTCTGCAATTCCAGATTCTGTTACTCCTCATCCTGCGGTTAATTTGGTTTGGCTGGCTCCTTTTTTGCTGGCGCTTGCTTGGTTTTGGGCCAATATCTCGGCTGTTAAGTGGCTGTTATCCTCGTTTGTTGAGATACCCACACTATATAAAATAGTAATTGGCTTTCTGATTGTAGCATTAGTAGTGCGATCGAGCGGGAACTGCGTTAGCGCAGCCCTCGAAGAAAATCGCCCGCCGGGATTTTCGCCAAATTTCGTTTTGAGGCGATATCCGCTGCTGTTGATGTTGAGTGCGGGTATTTGCTCGATCGCCCTTCAGTACATAATTGATATCAAACAAGTTACTGTCCTGCTATTTATCCTCGGAACTTACGGGCTGTGCGGCTTATTCGTCGAGCAGAACTTTTGGCAAAAAAACTTGCCTGTGGCGGGCTTGCTGGCTTGTATTTTACCATTCAACAGTCAGTTTAATAGCGGCTTAGGTTTGCCGGCGCGAGTGCTGACTGCTCAGGTAGTAGAACAGTTGCTGTCAATGCTGCACGTTGGCGCTATTTCTTCTTACGATATTATCGTTTTGGAAAACGGCATCGCTCACGTTGACGTGCCTTGTAGCGGCATTAAAACCCTCTTAGTCGGAACGCTATTTTTGCTAGCTGCTACCTGGCTGGAAGGGCGTAAATTAAGTTTAAGATGGCTAGCCGTCGGCGCTGCTAATCTCTTAATGTTAGTGTCTGCTAACACTGCCCGGGTTGCCGTGTTAGTCCTGGTTTCAGAAGTGTTTAACCAGCCAAACCTAGCACAAGTTATGCACGTTCCTCTGGGAATTGTCGGTTTAGTATGTGCTTCTTTTGTAACCTGGTTAATGCTGCAACGAGTACCGAAATTTCAGCAAAAAAAAACCAGCGGTATTTCTGCAAAATCCAACTCAAAAATACTACAGAATCACCCTTTAGCCAAACCCGGAATAATTGCCGCAGTCATAGTTTTGGCAGTCATGGCTCAACTGTCTCATGTAGAAACGTCAAAAATGGCGATCGCACCTTTAAGATTGCCTGAATATATTAAATCAGAGTCGATTCCCCTGAATGCTACCGAACAAAAATTCTTTGGCAACTATCCGGACACGCAAACACAAAAAATCAGATTTGTCGCCGGCAACTTGCGCGGTTCCATGCTCACAGTAGCCAGCACATCGTGGCAAACTTATCACGCCCCCGAGTTGTGTTTTGTAGCGAGCGGAATTCCCGTCAATCGCATAGAAAAAACACAGCTAACTCCTGCTGTAACGGGGCGCTGGCTGTCTCTCCAAGACAACCAACTATCCGCTACATACTGGCTGCAATCTGCACAGCTAACTACAGATAACTTCATGTCCCGTATCGGTAGCGACCTCACCCACAAAAATCACAATTGGGTGCTAGTTTCTATTTTATTTGACAGTCCGGTACAAGCACAAAATTATGAAGTAAAAGAGTTTGCTGGTAACGTATACGATACCATTAAACAAAGCTTACAAGGAGAAATAAATGAAAATTAAACAGGTATTTGATGGAATTTTTCAAACGATTTTTTGGGCGTGGAATTTGACGTTTTTATCGATTGTTTACTTGGGACTTTTGCCTATTATAGGAGTGCCATTAATTATGGCGACAATCGATGGCACCATCCCGCTAGAGTTTTCTTTGACCATGGCAGCTACGATCGCAGTACCCACTGTATGTACTGTAATAGGAGGTAGGCGTTTTGGCAAGCAACCCCTACAGCTAATGCGTTGGTTTTACGGCGTAGAAGCACCGCTATTTTTGCTTTGTTTGCTCCGCTTGTTCCTGCTGCGAGAACTCACTCCAGCTAGTTCTCTAATCATCGCTACTATTGTTTTGTGCATCGCGGCATTTTCAGTGGAAATGCTATACGGATATCTGGGTAAAAGAGAAAATGTTCACAATATCTCAGATTCTCAAACTTCTCATAATAAACAGCCTCGTTATTTACAAGCAAACGGAAAAAAACGAAGTGCATGGCTGCAATTAGGATGCCACAGTTTAATGCTAGTAGTTGGTATTTGGGCGGCAACATTGCTGCTTTATTACGCTGTACCTGTGGCATTGTATACACTTTATGGATTCTTATTTTTCGTCATTCAATTTTTCAAGTTTACATGGGTTTCACCATTTCTGGAGATGTTTAAATACGGGGCGTGGGCCTCTGCTTTAATTTGGATACCGCTATCGTTTATATTGTTTGGTTTAACCTGTAGCTTGTTCGTGGTTATGCCTTCGCTGTACGGCTTTCTCTACATTCATTCCGGCCGGAAAATATGGCAGAGTTTTGCTGAACAATACGGGAAAAATAAAGCGCTAATCGGAAGTTTGGGAGTCATAGCAGCTTGGCTGGCTATTTTCTCGGCTTTGCAGCAGCAGCCACAAGTTGCAGCACTGAAAATGTTGGCGACTCCCCCCGCAAACGACAGCAGCCGCCAAACTTTATTAGCCAAATCTGATGCAATTCGATCCGGCTTAGTTAACGCTTATTTGTCCCCTTACCGCTACCTCAGCACTGTAGGAGAAAACAACCACATTTATGAGATGTACAAAAATATTTGGATTTTCCCTGACGAAGCGGCTCACACCTTGCAGAACAGCTATAATTTTTTAATGTCGCCGTTTTTGTATCAAGGCTCTAGTGCTGATGTGGAAAAAGCCGAAAAACTCTACGGCGAATTCTTCGATACGGAACTGCAAAAAGGCGACAGAGAAGCAGTAAAACACGCGGTACAGTCAACATCAAACCGGGAAGAAGCTAAAGCAGGTTTGCTGAATGTCAATCAAGAAAAAGTATGGTTGCAGTCGCAAGAAGTGACAGTCAAAGAAAACGGCGACTGGGCTGACGTTCAACTCTACGAAGTTTACAAAAATCAAACGCCGAACTTACAAGAAGTATTTTACTACTTTTCCCTGCCTGAAAGCGCCGCAGTTACAGGAGTTTGGCTGGGAGATACTGGGGATTTAAACAAACGTTTTGTATTTACGGTATCGCCTCGCGGTGCGGCCCAGCAAGTCTACAACCAACAGGTAGTAGAAAGAGTCGATCCGGCTTTGCTAGAACAAATTGGCCCCAAACAATACCGTTTGCGGGCTTTTCCAATCCCGGCTAAACGAGAATTCACCCAAACTGACGGGCCAACGGAAATGCACCTGTGGCTGACTTACAAAGTCATGCGCCAGCCGCAGGGTTGGGCGATGCCTGTTTTGGCTGAAAAACGCAACATTTTTTGGAACCAAAATACTCGCCGCACGATCGCCGGAAAAGAGGTAAAATACAGCGGGAAAGAAGCCAGAGAAACTTGGCTACCACCCTTTTTGCCCGCAGTCGCACAGCAACCGCTAACAGCGCAGCAGGCGATTCTACCGGGAGGAAATATCATTTCTGCTAAGCCGCTGGCTGATGCAAATTACTCGCTACCGCAAGGCAAAAAATTTGCAGTTATTCTCGATACTTCCCGCAGCATGGCGGCGGAAAGTAAGGAAGTAAAAGAGACTTTTGAATGGTTGAAAGCTAATGCAGCAGGCAAAAATGCTGTTGATTTGTATGTCGCCAGCGCTGCGGGAATGCCACCTAAGTTTGTGGAAGATTTACGCAGTTTCGATGCGGCAAAGGTGACATTTTACGGTACAATCCAGCTCAAAGATATGCTGCAACAGTTTGCACAGTTGCGGGGCGAGAAAAGTTATGATACTGTATTTTTGGTGAGCGATCGCCACAGTTACGAATTGTCGGACGATCGCAAACTTAAACTTTCCATCTCTGCACCCCTATGGACAGTGCATTTGGGTGGTTTGCCCCCCGGCTACGACGACGCAACTTTGAAGGTGATTCAAGATAGTGGCGGCGGAGTTGCTACGGATATGAAAGAGGCGATGCAGCGAGTAGCAACCACAACAGCTTCGGGCAAATCTACCGTTAGTGTTGTTGACGGCTATGTTTGGAATTATGCCAAAACGCCACAGTCGGAAAAAAGTGCAAAATCGGCCGCCGTTGCAGAGTCAAAAAATGCCGGAAATGAAGGCTTTAAACCGATAGCGGCGCGCCAGTTGATAACTGCACTTAGCAAGCAGAAAACTTCCAATCAATTGACGCAACTGGATGCGATGCACGCAGTAGCTAAAAATTTCAAAGTGGTGACGCCTTATTCTTCGATGATTGTGTTAGTTAATGACGCGCAAAGGGAACAGCTAAAAGCAGCGGAAGCTAAGAGCGATCGATTTGAACGCGAGGTAGAATCCGGTAAGGAACAGTTGAGTAAGCCGAATAATCCTCTGAATGTTTCGGGGGTTCCTGAACCCGAAGAATGGCTGCTGTTGGTGGTAGGTGCGATCGGGCTTTTGGCGATTTTCTTCCGTCAGCGGCGCGCGAAAATGGTAGGTTGACAGTAAATCCGGGTTGGCTACTCCCTCGATGATTGGGCGGTTGAAACCGCTACTACAAAAGCAAAGTCGGCCTCCGCAGACTAAGAGAGTGAGGGGGTATTTAAGCCGGATTTGATATCACATATTAATTTACAGTCGTCTGGAGACGACTTGAGCTATGAGACAGGGGTTTAAACCCCTGTCGGACTTAACGAATAACGAATAACTAATCTATCTCCACAAAAATGCGATCGCCCTCAATCTTTACCGGATAAGATTCCAGGGAATCGGCGGGTGCATTCAAACATTTACCGCTATCTAATTTGTACTGATACTTATGAAACGGACAGGTAATGATACCGTTATTTACCTTACCCATGTCGATCGGATATTCTAAATGAGTGCAAGCATTGCGGTAACAAGTGACATTCACCCCTTGACGATTCAAAATCAGCGAAGTCCCCTCAACTTTTACCTTCAACACACCCCATTCGGGAACTTGATTGACCCCTGTTATCTCTACCCACATATAATCTTTCTCGCTTTAAATAAATGATTGCAAACTAATAGGCGATCGCCCTTGAATGCAGCAAGGGCGATCGGTGAGGTCTCATCCACACCTGATAACCTAATCGTTTTCCTCGCCATTTCCCAGGTACAACCTGACGAATTCATTAGCCGCCTCCCGATTGAAGGTCTGCAACGCTTGCTTAATCGCAAATACCGCCTCGGCAGATGGGTCTCGTTCTTCGCTCACCCAACGGCTAACGTTTGAGCGATCGATTTCCATCTTTGCCGCCAATTGATATTGACTGATATCGTATGCCTCTAATATTTTTTTGAGGGCTTTACCTGCTCTTCCCATGCTCCCGATTGTGTCAGAGAGTCACCCTCCTGTAAACGTTGCTGATTGTCATCTAATGCGGTACACTGCGCTCAGTTGACAATTAGCACCTATTAGATCGAGGAGATAGACCGCAATGACTCAAACACAGCTTTTTGTTTCCACAGATATCAACGAAATCCCGACCTCGCCGACATCACAGCCAAATCCTGTGCCTGCTGAACCAGACCGGGAACCTGTGCTGATCCTAGTGATTGGCTCGCAGAAGGGAATCGATAAAATTGTTAGCGCACTCTACTTGCGTCGTTTTGCAGCAGTTCAAGAATGGTCGCAGATTTTACCTGCCCCGACTATCGGCAAGCTCATGCGGAGTTTGATTCGCTATGTTTCTTTAGATTAAATTGGGCAAAAATGCTCTTTGACATCAGACGCAGTGTTCTGCAAAACTGAAGGGGGCGATCGCATTTTAAATTAAGTGCGATCGTTTCTTCTTTCTCAATTTAATTGTAAGGTCGATCAAATACCAGAGTCTGGCTGGTGCGATCGCCTCACTATTTGACGATCGGCCTCAAACATACTATTCAGCTTTTCCCTACGGATGAATCTGACTCAAAATCACCCGCAACCGATCGTAATCATCCTTCAACAAAACACTCAAACTCCTCCCCGCTTCCACCAACCAAGATCGATCGCGCATCCGCAACTGATAAATCTCCCGAATCGCCGCCGCCGTCAGCGCCTCCACCGGCGCATTAGCCACCCCCAGCAGCGTCCTCAAAAAATCCAACTGCACCGTAAAATCAATCACCTCATCGGGTTCGCAGCGATAAACCGCCTGGTGAATTTGCGGCGGGCGCGGCGGCAAATACTGATAAATTTTACCCCTAGATGGGCCGTGACCATTCAACCTTTCCGGCGCAGCCTCATACCCGACAATCGCCACTCGAAACTCGGTTTTTAGCATCGCAAAAATCTGCGGTTGTTCCTCCCGCAACTCTTCCAGCGACAAACCCAAAGCGCGAGCTCTGTGCACCGAGTCGATCGGGCTAGTCGTGGCATAATAAACCACGCCGTAAATTTGATTTTTCGACTCTTCATCCTCGGCCTTCACCCAACTCCCAAAAGGTGGCATCACGGGAAAGCTTAAGTCTTCCGGTTCTAAACATTGAGCCAGAAACTCCGAAGTTGCGGTCTCGATTACCTCAGCAATGCGATCGGGATGGCGCTCTTTTATAGCAAATTGGGGTAAAGGTAAACGCATAGTTTTAGTGATTAGTCATTAGTCATCAGTTATCAGTCATTAGTCATTAGTCAAGGGTTTTCATTTAGTAGCCTGGTCTTGGGTACTTTACCAATTACAAATTACAGATTACCCATTACCAATGACTAATGACCGCTGACTATTTCGCGCGGCCAGCCGTAGCATCGACAAGTTCCAACTGCGACAGGCGGAACGTAATCAGCTTGTCCCAATTCCCGCCTTCAAACAGTACCGCGACTTTTCCGTCGGTAACTCGCTGGACTTGTCCTTGAAAGGCGTAGTAAATCTCACCCTTATCTTTAACTCGAACTGCCGAACCTGGAAAAATCATAATTGTTTGAATGTTAAGTTTGCTCTTTATAGCTTACCGTTTATCGTTTCTAGTTCCCAAGCAGAGCCTGAGAACTAGGCAAATCTTCGTCAACCGGAAGACGCGAGGCAAAGCCCCGAAACGAGAGTTTGTTAGGCTAAAGCTGCTACGGAAACTTTACCGGCAATGCGGCCCGCGATCGCCCGCAACTCCCTAGCTGAAGCAGAACCCGGTTGTCCCACGACGATCGGCACCCCCGAATCGCCACCTTCCCGCAACGGAATTTCCAGCGGAATGCAGCCTAACAGCGGCACTCCCAACTCAG
The DNA here is from genome assembly GCF_036700465.1 of Microcoleus sp. T3_A4. Lineage (NCBI taxonomy): Bacteria > Bacillati > Cyanobacteriota > Cyanophyceae > Oscillatoriales > Microcoleaceae > Microcoleus > Microcoleus sp. T3_A4. Next base: position 120,739 of record NZ_JAUBOY010000004.1, read on the forward strand.
CAGCAGTCTTTTCCCCGCCACCTGAACCGAAAATATCGTATTGCTTGTCAGGCATATCCGGCGGCACAAAATAGCTCATGTTTTCCACAATTCCCAACACCGACACTCCCAACTGCTGGAACATCTTTAAACCCTTGCGAGAGTCCAACAAAGCCACAGTCTGCGGTGTGGTCACGATCACAACACCGGCCATCGGCACAGCCTGCGCCATTGTCAACTGCGCGTCTCCAGTACCCGGAGGCATATCGACAATCAAATAGTCTAAATCGCCCCAATTCACCTGATAGAGGAACTGTCGAATGATCCCGTTCAACATCGGGCCACGCCAAATGACGGGCTGGTCTTTGTCAATTAAAAACGCCATCGACACTAATTTGACGCCGTAATTAAAGGCGGGTTCGAGGCTTTCCCCGCTTTTTCCGTCCCTCACCATGACTTTCGCGTCTCCCAGACCTAACATTGTCGGGTCATTGGGCCCATAGATATCCGCATCCAGCAAACCTACCTTAGCGCCGGTTTGCGCTAGCGCTACGGCCACGTTTACCGCCACCGTGCTTTTGCCGACGCCACCTTTACCGCTGGAAATTGCGATAATATTTTTCACGCCTTCAATGCCTTGGCGATCGACCACTCCCTTCTGCTGTGGCGTCTCGGCTGTCACCTCCACCGCCACTTTTTCAACTCCTGGCAACTGTTTGACCGCTTTTTGGCAATCTTCCACAATAAATTCTCGCAGCGGGCAAGCAGGCGTTGTCAGCACTAAAGTAAAACTGACGACACCGCCGTCAATTTTTATGTTACGAATCATGTTCAATTCCACCAAACTCTTTTGTAGTTCGGGGTCTTGCACGGGTCGCAGGATTTCTAAGACTGAACTAACATCGAGTGTATTGGGCATTGTGTTCTCCACCATAGCTCTGCAATTGGGTTAGCGAATTTTCGATCGCACGTTTAAGTATATTTTTATTGCTATTTTTTAATGTAACTTCATAGCGATCATTTGCAGACCTACGGTGGCATAATTACATGACGACTGGATTTGGGATTCATCGCCCATCTAAAACTCAAATCTGACAACAGAAAATTTTATGACAGTTTCTACAACACTTAAAACCGCCACTTCCCCGTTTTTGCCGCCCGCTGACTCTAGAGCTAGAGTCAGCCAATTTATGAAAACCCTACAAGACGAAATTTGTCAATCCCTCGAACAGCTCGATGGCGTTGGCAAATTTAAGGAAGACTCTTGGGAACGCTCCGAAGGCGGCGGCGGGCGTTCTCGCGTCATGCGGGAAGGCAATGTTTTTGAACAAGGGGGAGTCAATTTTTCCCAAGTCTGGGGCGAAAGTTTGCCGGCTTTGATTCTGGCAAAGCACCCAGAAGCCGCAGGTCACGATTTCTATGCAACTGGCACTTCGATGGTGCTGCACCCCCGCAATCCCTACTTGCCTACGGTTCACTTGAATTACCGCTATTTTGAGGCCGGCCCGATTTGGTGGTTTGGCGGCGGTGTGGATTTGACTCCTTATTACCCGTTGGCTGAGGATGCAGCTCATTTTCACAAAACTCTGAAAGCGGCTTGCGATCGCCACCATCCCGGATATTATCCGACATTTAAACTTTGGTGCGACGAATATTTCTATCTCCCCCACCGCCAAGAAACCCGCGGCGTGGGTGGCCTGTTTTTTGACTACCAAAGCGCTCAAGGCGCGCTTTACCGTGACCATAATGTCAAAGGCAAAGCGGCTGAGTGCAGCAACAACATCGGCGTGCCGGAACCTAGAACTTGGGAGTCGCTGTTCGCCTTCGTACAGGATTGTGGCCGGGCATTTTTGCCGGCTTACACCCCTATTATTGAAAAGCACCGATCGAAAGAATACGGCGAGCGCGAGCGTAATTTCCAACTTTACCGTCGCGGCCGTTACGTTGAATTTAACTTGGTGTACGATCGAGGCACGACCTTTGGCTTGCAGACCAACGGACGCACGGAATCGATTCTCATGTCCCTGCCACCTTTGGTACGCTGGGAATATTGTTACGAGCCAGAACCCAACTCTCCCGAAGCCGAACTCTACTCCAAGTTCTTAAAACCGCAAGATTGGGCGAATTGGATGCCTCAGCAGTCACCGACCTGAGTTAAACTACTGGGACAGTAACCACCGCGATAGATAATAAATTTGAGGGAAGGGTCAGTGATTCATATTGATCAAAAAACCCACACGCTTCAAGACGGTACAACAGTTATCGTCTTAGCACCGACAGGACGGTTGGACATCACTACAGCTTGGCAATTCCGCCTCAAGTTGCAAGAGTGTATTTCCAAACTTAGCCGCCATGTTGTAGTGAATCTTGGTCAGGTTAACTTTATCGATAGCTCTGGCCTGACCTCACTTGTAGCAGGTATGCGGGATGCGGATAAAGTTAAGGGAAGTTTCCGCATTTGCAATGTTCATCCCGAAGCCAAACTGGTGTTTGAAGTCACCATGATGGATTCTGTGTTTGAAATCTTTGAAACGGAAGAAGAAGCTCTAGAGGGGGTGCCACGCGCAAGTTGACCACTCCCGCTGGCATCGGTTGCGGTGTAAGCTCAATTTAAGCTTGAGGCTCACAAAATGCACCGGAGCCCTGCACAAGAACAGGAAGCAGGTAAATTCTTGCCAGCTTCCTTATGTTTTCTTTCTTTCTTGAGAGATTGAGAGGTTCACCAAAACACTAAAGTAGAAGAATAGGTCCAGGTAAAGTCTTGCCTTCTATCCTAGATAGCTAAATTTTTCTTCCTTGTTTCTTGTTGCTTCTTGCTTCAAACCAATATCTCAGGAGCAAAATCCTGACGCTTGACAAATCTAAAAGGGCCCATTAAAGCTCCCCAGATAGCCTTGCCTGTCGTGGGGCTTATTCCTTTGTCGTAGCTGAGAAATTCCTCGCCTGCGGCTTCAAATCCCAAGTCTACTTGGTAATTTTGCCCCCCGTAGGCAAAGCCGCAGCGAGTGCCCTCCGGCAAAGATGCGCGAAAGCGATAGCTGTTTGAGGCTAAATTTTCCACTGAAACCGAGAGGGTGCAGCCGGGGAGGAGTTGGATTTGCTCCTTCGTTAGCTTTCTAAGCAAGTCGGGGTTGCAACCGGCTCCTTTGACGGCTGTAATGTCGTTGAACATATAATACTGAGCTTCAATCAGTCCTGGCGCTATCTGTGAGTGCCTCAGTTGCACGATTCGAGGGCGGTATGGGTTGTCTAATTTCAGAATGTTGGCTTGTTCGGCAAACAGGGCAATGCTGGGTTCGGAAAATAACCGAACCGGCAGGGGTCTTTGCCACATACGAAGGTGGACGTACCACGTCGGCTCTGCTAGCGCTTGTTCCCGGTTGTCAAATTCGCCCGCCATGTACTGGGCTAAAGCTATTAATTCAGGAGAAATTGTCATGTTTGTTTGATGTTTCAGGATTAGGGGTTGACAAAAAAAACTTAATTGTGATACAGGGTTAGCCGATCGGGGCAAGTCAGAAGATTAGATTTTTGACATCCACCCTGACCTAAAGGTACAGGGATTCCCAATCGTCACCGATTAGATTTCTGCTTCATAGCACCCGCCCTAACAGATTTGCTCTGTTCGGGTCTTACGGTCCCTCCACAGACTGACACGGCTAGCCCAGCCGCCAAAATGTTTTTTGCTGCGTTAATGTCACGATCGTGGTTTGCGCCACACTTAGGGCATTCCCATTCTCGAATATTCAACGGCAATTTTTCAACAATGTGACCGCAGTTTCCACAGCGTTTAGAGCTGGGAAACCAGCGGTCTATTTTTACAAACTCTCGCCCATACCACTGGCACTTGTAACTTAGCTGGCGAATTAACTCGCCCCAACTAGCGTCACTAATAGCAAGAGCTAATTTATGGTTTTTCACCATATTCTTGATAGCCAAGTCCTCAACGAAAATCGTTTGATTTTCACGAATGATTTGAGTTGTTAGCTTGTGCAAGAAATCTTTGCGGACATCGACTATTTGTGCGTGGACTCTAGCCAGTTGCACCCGCGCTTTTTCACGGTTACGACTTCCTTTTTGCTTTTTGGCTAGAGCTTTTTGCTTCCTTTTTAACTTCTTACGAAGCTGCTTGAAATGCTTGGGGTTGGCAATCTTATTGCCGTCGCTAGTAGCACTCAGGCTACTAATTCCCACGTCCAAGCCGATTGTTTTATTTGTTTTGGGAAGTGGTTTGAGCGTGTAGTCGTCTACAAGTATAGAGACATACCAGCGTCCAGCCGGTGTTAGTTTTACCGTCATAGTAGAAGGAACACAGCTTGCTGGAATTTGTTTGCTCCAGCGAATAGGTAGCGGGTCATTGCACTTTGCCAGAAACACTTGCCCGTTTTCCCAACGGAAAGCTGACGCGGGTGAACTCAGCGCTACCACCGTTGTGTTTTTTTTTGAAATTAGGGTACTTGGCTCGTCCCCCAAAGAAATTGGTAAAAGCTGTTTGAAGGTGTCTGAGTCCCTGTTGAAGAGGTACGCAACTAACTTCGTTGAGGAAGTCGAGTTCCTCTTCTTTTTTCCAATTCGTCAGCATCGAGGAAGTTTCTCTGTAGCCAACCCTCTCTTGACGCTCGTACCAAGCTTCCGTGCGGGCCGGCAAAGCCTTGTTATACACTAACCGGGTACAACCCATTGTCCGTCGCAAGAGATTTTCTTGCTCGACGGTCGGGTAGAATCGGTAGCGGTAGGCTTTTTCCATCTTCACGCTCTAGCACGTCTTTTGTGAGTTAGTCGCTTTGGTTTTGTGTCTTTTTGTGAAGCCGTTCTATAAGGACGGGGTTTCTACCCATTTTTCTGATGAGCGATCCCAGAAGAGCTATGATTGTAAAGATACTGGGGTTTTGCCCCTCCTATTGCGACATATTAATGGTTGCTGCCGATCGCGCGTAAAATATTTTTGATAAAATATTGTCTCGCAATCCGGCGGCAACGCTTAAAAAACTGGCAATTTTTGTCAGCCCGATCGCAGATAGACTCCCCCGACTTTACTCACGCCGCGCTGGCACGCCCGCTACGGCAAAATTATTTATCTATAAGACTCAGGTGAACAATAACCGTACTGTTTCAGATACTAAGCGAAGTTTCTATACGATTCACACTCGACCGATCAACTCAATTTACCGTCGAGTGGTGGAAGAGTTGATGGTAGAAATGCACTTGCTTTCAGCGAATGCCGATTTTCAATACGACCCGATTTATGCTTTGGGTGTAGTGACAGCTTTTGATCGATTCATGCTTGGGTACGCCCCAGAAGCCGACAGAGTTTCGATTTTTAACGCTTTGTGCAAGTCCCTAGAAGACGATCCAGAGCGCTACAACCAAGACGCTCAGCGATTGGAAAGCTTGGCAGATAGACTTTCTGGGCAAGAGTTGCTCTCGTGGCTCGATCGCTCTACCAGCTTTGAAGATACAGCGGATTTGCAAGCGTCTTTAGGGGCGATCGCCAGCAACCCTCAATTTAAGTACAGCCGCTTGTTCGCGATCGGTTTGTTCTCGCTGTTAGAAAAAGCTGACCCTAACTTAGTAAAAGACCAAGAAACGCGAAACGACGCGATCGCTAAAGTCTGTGTGGCCTTGCACCTGCCAGAAGACAAAGTTAGCAAAGATTTAGATTTGTACCGCAGCAATTTGGAAAAAATGGCTCAAGCACGAATAGTGCTTCAAGATGTCATCCAAGCGGAACGGAAAAAACGCGAAAAGCGAGAAACAAAAGTTACCGCTGGCCCCTCCGCTGAGTCTTCTGACAGCAGCAATTAATCGTTTGAAGGAAGAAGGAAGTTCGGCAACGGATTCTCTAACGGATGTAACGGATGTCAGGAACAAGGAAGAAGGAAGTTCGGCAACGGATTCTCTAACGGATGTAACGGATGTCAGGAACAAGGAAGAAGAAAGAGGGAGTTTTTTATTTTTTACATCAAATAAAAACTCTTAAATTTTTAATTTTTTTTCTTGAATTCTGGCTTCGGCCTTGTGCCTTCAGATGTTGGTTGCCCAGAAACTAAAAATCCCGCTTTCTGAATTGAGCGGGATCGACTTAATCAAAATATAGCTGTTGGGGTGGTACTAAGGCTGGGGCTCAAAATTAGTGGCGTTAGCTTGCAGCCAAGTGCTTAGCTGTGAAAGAACTTCGTTTCCCGAAGACTTGCCCAAAGCTGTGGGGTTTGGGGTGTCGGGCCGATCCAAGTTGCGGGCGATCGCTGCGTTGACTTCTTTGGAAATCAAATCGTGAAGTTGCTCTTTAGCCCTAGCCCTTTGAAAGTGAGCGCCCTCTTCCGTCGTAGCGTACAGAGGTGGCAGCCTATTTAAAGCATAAGCTGCAATATCTCCCACATCCAGACTCAGGTCGCTCGTCGCCTCAATTTCTGCTACCCTAGCGATCGCATCGCTGAGTACCAACTCTTCCATCACGTTGATGAACTGTTTGCGTGGCAGAACTACAACTTCGCCAGTCAACAAAGAGCCCATCAGACGATCGAGAGCCATGTACTCTTCGATCGACAATTCCGAAGCCGTATTGCAGATCCGTCCCACCTCAGCTTCCATAGACGGCGTTAAATAGCCATCCTGCAAAGCCTGTTCAACAATTTTTTCAATACTCATATATGCGTCCCCGCTCAACGGCATCATCAATAAAGTTTTGTGAAGACGCGATTGTTAGCGTCTTGAGATTCGAGTTTTGAGAGTTGAGTTGAGAAATTTTATACAAATCCTAACTCAATACTGATAACCCATCACAGTTATCTGCACACCCTAGCCACAAACTTACCCCATAATTGACTGATAAATCCGTCAAAACCTGTAAAAACTCCTACTCAACTCCCTGAAGTCGCCAAGGTACAGGATCGACCGACTGCCCATGCACGTAAAGTCCCCAATGCAGGTGAGGGCCTGTAGAAGCCCCCGTTGACCCCACAGTACCAATTACTTGACCGGCTTTCACGACATCGCCTTCCTTGACATCAATCCGGCTGAGGTGCATCAAAATACTTGCTACGCCCTGACCGTGGTCGATACCAACCACGTTTCCGTGGATTTTGAAGCCTTGCGATTCACGTCCCACTAGAGACACCCGACCGGCTGCTGGTGCCACTACAGGGGAACCGGAAGCACCCGCGTAATCCACGCCGCGGTGGTAGTAGTCTTGAGCAAATACCCCATTATAATAGCGTCGCACCCCGTAAATAGTGGTAATTTCGCCGTAGTTGGGGCGCAACAATTTGCCGTCCCAAAGTTTTTCGGGTGTCACGAGTGCTTTAAATGCGTCTACGCGATCGAATTCAGCATCTGTACCTTCCTCGTCTTTCCCGGGCGGTAGCCAGATGGATTGAGTAGGAAAATCTCGATCGCGCACTTGGACGCTCAAGTTCTGCACTTGTCCGTCACCTGCGACTTGGATTTGGCGACCACCGGGTTTCTCTAGCGGCGTCGTCGGTAGCAGGGCCCGAAAGCGGCCGTTGCCGATCGGAAACGCGGGGTAGTTTTTTTGCTGTAGAGACACTTTGGGAGTTTCCCCGCCGTTACCGTCAACCTGAATCATTACTGACAGCGTATCTCCCAGTTGGGGATTGGCCGGCGTCACAACTACCTGCAAAGCTTGCACCGGCAGGGCAAAACTCAGAAAGCCAGCAACAATTCCCCCGATCGAACTGGCGGTTAGCTTGTTTGCTTTCAACTGCCCCCACCGCAAAATCCGACCTGTAATTATTTCCGTACTTAGCCCGCAGTTGTCTCGATTCACAGTCATTACCATCACTAGCAGTCCTTAACCTTTCTCTCGCTGATATATTTTTAACTATCTAGACTAACTATAGCAATCCGCAATGAGTCCAGAGAAACAGCCGTAGATAAAAATTGAGAATGGCTATAATCTTATCACCTAAATTTATAGGGATTCAAAGGTAGCGGTGAAACCATTTAAGGTTAAGCATTCTTCCATAAATTCCTCTACATCATTGACATTCTCAAGCTGATATTCCATAATCCGTTGACCATCGCCTTTCATCTTTTTGGAAGAAAGAGGCGTAGCCGGATATTTATCAGCGATCGCTTTGAAAGCTTTGGAATGGGTATCCCAGCTTTCAGCAGAACATTTTATGGTTAAAAGCCACATGATGAAATTCCTCCTTGGGTTGGGTTTAGTAATAGTCTGACACGAGTAAAACTTAAATCGATAGTGCCGAAAAATCAAGAGATTCGGTGGTTTGGAAAAAAGCTAAAAGCCTAGCCACTATGCGAGCGACACCACCCTTAACATTCGACTCCACATTCAAAGGCATCACCGGATCATGGAGTGATAAGCGTAACAGAAACCAGCCGGATTCGCTAGCTGACGTGCAGGAAATTCGCAGACCTTCGTAGTTATTGGGAACTATTTTCCAGTCTGCTTGCGTCGAGACAAATTGTTGCAGTTGTTCAATAACCCGATCGCCGTGAGCCTTGAAATCATCCACACCAATTTTAATCCGAAACTCTGCACTTTCTTCGGGTTCTTTTAAATTCGCAATTAAATCCGGCAAAGATTGATTTGCTAGCTTTGACTTAGCCAATTCAATCAACAATTTGCTGACCAAATAAGCGCCATCATCCAGAAAGTAATTTTCTTTCAAAGCTCCATGTCCAGAGGTTTCAATCGCCAGCCATGATTCCTGTCCGGCTTCATTGAGGCGTATCGACTCGTCAATCACATTTTTGTAGCCGCGTTTAAAGCGATGGTGAATCCCTTTTAAATCTTGTTCGATGAATTGCGTTAAGCCATCGGAGGTGATAGAATCCGTGACAATGGTAGAGCCTGGGTGTTCTTTTAAGATGATGGCAGAAATCAAGGCAATTAAGCGATTGCGATTGAGTTCCTTGCCAACTTGATCGACGGCCGCACTGCGATCGACATCGGTATCAAAAATAATCCCAAAATCCGCTTGATGTTCAATTACCGCTTGACAAATTGACTGCATTGCCTGTTTATCTTCGGGATTTGGCACATGATTGGGGAAAGTACCATCGGGTTCTAAAAACTGACTGCCCGTGGTGTCTGCACCTAAAGGTTTTAAAACTTTATCAACATAAAAACCGCCAGCACCATTTCCTGCATCTACAACAATTTTTAATCCTGTTAGTGGTTGCTCAAAATTATCGGGATGATTGACTGCTTCCCTAATGTTGGTGACAAATTGGTTAGCATAAACTGAGATAAAATCATGCTTTGTAATCTTACCGAGCGATGAGGCGGGCTGAAAGTAATTGCTTTGGGCTAGTGTTAAGATATCTGTAATATCCTGCTTTTGTAACCCACCTTTGGCAGTGAAAAACTTTAAGCCATTTCGATTAAATGGCAAATGGCTAGCAGTGAGCATAATCGCGCCGTCGCAATCAAAACCAGGGGTAATGGTGCTCATAAACATGGCGGGGGTTGAGGCCATTTCAAAGTCGTACACGGTTGCCCCAACTGAGGCGATTCCCTCCATGACTGCTTGCATTAAGGTTGGCCCTGATAGGCGACTGTCGCGCCCGATCGCGATCGTTAATTCTGCCGCTGGTTTATTGACTTTTTGCACCAGCCAACTGACAAAGGATTTACCTAAGATTGTCGCAATTTCGGGCGTTAGGTTGACTGTTTCATTGGGAACGCCTTCGAGGGCGATACCGCGAATGTCTGATCCATTTTGAAGTTTTGTCCAGTTGAAGATTTGCATAATAATTGATGGTAAGTAAAAAGATCGGAGTCGGCGATTGAAACCGATCATACAAAGTTTTGTCTGTGGCTAGACGGTTCGAGTCAGCTTAGCCGAACGTCTTTCGCGGACTAAGAAATAAACAGCGGAGAAATTTTTGATTTGGTATTATTAGTCATTAGGGTGACAGAGTTTTTCAATTCAATCAGCTAATCGGCATTTAAGTTGTATTTAAAGAAACAATCCCAGTCTTGTGGGTGGGATTTGAGCAACGCCCAAAATATCCAATTGAAATGTTGACCCGCTGACGGAGAATTTTGACCCCATCACCGCTAAGCTTAAGCTCTAATTTCTTAGTCGCGTTCCACACTGTAAATTGCCTGCAAGCGGAACTCACCATGAGGGGGAACTTCGACAATATCTGTAGCTGCATTGGTCGTTTCTACGCAGAGTAAACGCTGATAATCTGCATCATCAAGGTCGGCCATATTTGCAGAAATTGTCACCCAGGGATTCCACACTACGACGGATTTACTACCAGATGATTTAATGCGAATCCGACGATTGAGGGCGCTATCGTCAATGACTAATTCATTGGTGACATCAAGATAAATACGATCGACTTCACCTGTTACTACTACTGCACCCACTTGAGTTTTTTCGACACCACCATCCGCTTTATCAAGATACTGGCTATTTTCTAAGCCTAAAATCTGCACGCGGTTGATATCGCCGACTTGGAAATAGGTGTGGAAAGCTTGGGTGAGGGGAAATGCTTTGTCGCCTAGATTGCGGGTGATTAATTCTATCGTGAGGCTGGTGCCGATCGTAATTGCGATCGCCAGTTCAAAGGCTTGGGGCCAAATTGCTCTAGTTTCATCGGTATCCTTGAGTCCGAGAGTGACTTTGGTTGCGCCGTCTGGGGTTGTGGCGGTTTCTAGCACATTCCAGAGGCGATTCCGCACAAACCCATGACTCGGACGCCCCAAGGCTTCGGGATCTGGGCCAAACCAGGGCCAACAGATGGGTATACCGCCTTTGATGGCTTTCCCTTCGGCGTAGTAAGCTTTTTCGCTGACGAACATCAAGTCTGTGGTTTCGGCGGCGGGTTGAAAGGAGAGCACTTGACCGGAATACACAGAAATTAAGGCTTTGGCTTGGCCGTTGTCGATGTGAATCATCGGGAAACCACCGTTTCCGGTGGCGAAGGTGAGGTTCCCGGCAATGCCGTAGTCTGTGTTTAATTGGTCAATACTCATGCTTTTGGCTTGGTGAATTGCTTTACAATTATCCGATATTATGGTTGCGAGATTGATTAGATTGTTGGGTTGGACGGGGGAAGGTGCGATCGACACAATCATGCACTCAGAGAAACGAATTGGGAGTGCCAACACCTCGCCAGGGGATGTGCGATCGAACCCACCGACACACCTTGCTGAGTTCCCCGTCAGCCAGCTAATGCAGCAGTTCATCAAAACACGGCGCAGCCGCCAAACTCCGCATCTCTTCGAGGGTGATTTCAGGTGACAATTGCCAGAAATGCGCCTAAAACAAGCCAAAGAGCGCTATCCGAGTGACTGCATCCGCTAGCGTTCGCATCGAATCACGTCACGGCAATGGGAACCTGCCTTGTACTTGAGGCCGCATCAAAAAAGCCTTTATTGAGCGACTGGTTTACAGAAACACTAAAAAAGTTATTCCTAGTGGATTTGTGTAAAACCGACGATCGCAAATCCGCTTAATTACCAAGCGCGATCGTATTGAATTGGAGCAGGCACCGACTGACGTAGTTGCTTCGCAGCCCGCATCGGCCAATAAGGATCGCGCAGCATTTCTCTGGCAAGTAACACCATATCTGCTTGACCTGTACGAATGATGTGGTCAGCCTGGGCGGGTGCAGTAATCATACCAACGGCTCCGGTGGCGATGTTCGCTTCGCGTCGAATGCGATCGGCAAAAATAGTTTGATAACCTGCACCCGTGGGAATCTTTTCACCGAATACAATTGCGCCTGAAGAACAATCGATTAAATCAACGCCCAGTGACTTTAATTTATCGCTGAGTACAATACTTTGTTCAATGTCCCAACCATTTGGAACCCAATCGGTTGCAGAGATGCGAACCCAAAGTGGTATTCGATCGGGCAAAACATTTCGCACCGCTTGTACAACTTCACATAAAAACCGGATGCGATTCTCAAAACTGCCACCATAGTCATCAGTCCGTTGATTGCTCAAGGGAGACAGAAATTCATGTAGTAGGTAGCCGTGAGCAGCATGAATCTCGATTACCTCAAATCCGGCTTCTAGGGCGCGTTGAGCTGCGTTGACAAAGAGTGCCGTCTGCTTCTGAATCTCTTCGATACTCAGAGCAATGGGGGCGGGGCTATCGGGTTTAAATGGAATGGCGCTAGGGGCGATCGAAGTCCATCCTCCCTCAGATTCCGAAAGCACATCGCCGCCCTCCCACGGAAGTGCTGTACTGGCTTTTCGACCTGCATGAGCCAATTGAATTCCCGCAACCGCACCGTTGCGGTGAATTAACTCGACGATTCGCGCCAACATTTCAATATGAGCATCGTCCCAGATTCCCAAATCTTGCGGCGTAATTCGTCCTTCAGGCTCGACTGCCGCTGCTTCAGTCATGACAAGCCCTGCCCCTCCTACGGCTCGACTGACGAGATGAACCAGATGCCAATCATTCGCGAATCCATCAACGCTTGAATATTGACACATGGGAGAAACTGCAATGCGATTTCGGAAGGTAACGCCACGTTGATCCAATGGCTCAAATAAATGCGACATGGTTGTAAACCCGTGATTTATAAAATGCTACAGATGTCAAGTACAGACTTTCTTGACGCTGGGAAGTTGACTGACTTCATTCCACCAAGTCCGCAGTTTCGGAGTTTGAGCCATCGTTGCTTCGTACTCTGGGGTCTGCGATAGGTAGGTGAAGACCGGAATTAGGTAAAAATCGGCAATGCTCAGTTCGTGACCGAGCAAATACGGGTGTCCTACAGTTAGGGACTCGATCGCCTCTAGTGCAGTTTTTACAGGTGCGATGGCAGCTTTGTCCAACCTACATCCCGAATGGACAAGTCATTTTGAGGTATCAAGAGCAACGACCAAATCACTTGTCTAAAACCTAAATCTTTATTGTTAGCAAAACCGGGGATTACTAGAAAAAGACACAAAAGTGCCTGAGTAATTATCCAGTATATCGGGTAAATCCGCAAGCAGGGCTTGAATAAATAAAAACGATGTTAACTAATCCTTTTTACCGAGCGCCGATCTGTGAACGTAAACCGTGATAAAACCGCCCAATAGAAAAAAGTAATCAACACCACTTTATTCCGCCTGAAATTCATTAAATAAAGTAACTTGATTTAATCTCTCCGCGCTCATATCGTTGAGGTGAAACATTACCCTCAATCAAGGCGCAATGCCTCGATCTACTTGCCAGAGGTTAAGCTTCTTTTGAGGAGTGAAACTCTTTGGTATCAGAAAATACCTGGTTCTATAGTTGCAGTTGCCCTGACTCCCCAACTACATTCAACCCACTAAACATAATCAACACATTAGACACTATAATATAACTTTATACTTTTTTCATAAAGTTGTGCAAGAAGACTTCCGACTGATCGTTGACTTAGTTCTAGTTCTCGCTGCTGCCGCAGCAGGAGGACTCTTTGCATCGCTATTGCGACAGCCGGTAATTCTCGGCTACCTCCTTGGAGGGATCGTAGTTGGGCCGGCCGGTTTGGGGCTGATTAAAGAATTAATTCAGGTAGACACCCTGGCTGAATTCGGGGTTGCCTTTCTGTTATTTGCCTTGGGAGTGGAATTTTCTTTCGCCGAACTCCAGAAAGTTAAAACCATTAGTTTGGGCGGGGGGGGCTTGCAAATTGTGCTGACGATCGCCATTACTACTGCAATTTCCTTGGCTGTAGGGTGGGTAGAATCGCCTGCTCAAGGCGTGTTTTTAGGATCGATTCTGTCGCTTTCCTCGACCGCAGTCGTCCTGAAATGCTTGATGGAACGCAATGAATCCGGTACTTCCCACGGTCAAGTCATGCTGGGAATATTAGTAGTTCAAGATCTGGCTTTGGGGCTAATGCTAGCAGTTTTGCCCGCACTCAATCAGCCAGCAGAGGCGATCGGCATGACGGTAGCGTGGGCCCTGCTGCGGATCGGGTTATTTGCGATCGGTGCTGTAGTCGCGGGCATTTGGATCGTACCGCAGTTGCTGCGCTACCTCGCGCAAACAGAAAGCCGGGAACTGTTTTTGCTGGGAGTTGTGGTTTTGGCTTTAGGGATTGCGCTGCTTACAGAATATTTGGGTTTTTCGATCGAGATGGGCGCATTTGTGGCGGGTTTAATGATTTCGGAGGTGGAATATGCCGACCAAACTCTAACTTATGTCGAGCCTTTGCGAGATATTTTTGCATCCTTATTTTTTGTCACTATCGGGATGTTAATTGACCCGATGTTTCTGTGGAACCATCTAGAAGTAATTCTGGGACTGGTATTTATAGTATTTGTCGGCAAATTCTTGATTATAACGCCGATCGTCCGACTATTTGGCTATCCACTAAAAACAGCATTGATCGCAGGTTTGGGCTTAGCTCAAATAGGAGAATTCTCCTTTGTACTCGCTAGTGCCGGCCAAGTTATGGGGCTGGTTTCGCGGGACGTTTACCTGTTAATTTTAGGAACGACAGCCGTCACCCTCGTGCTAACTCCGTTTGTGTTGAGAAGCGTGCCACAGTTATTGAAATGGGCGGAAAATTTCGGGCCTTTGCAGCGCTATTTTGACGAAACATCTCAACCTGTGGAAATAGCTGAAAGTTTGCCGGAACAAAATTATGTTGTGGTTTGTGGCTACGGGCGAGTCGGCAGAATTTTAGTCAAAATGCTGCAAAGCCGCAACTGTTCTGTTGTGGTAATCGATGAGTCAGAAAGTAGAATTCAAGAGTGCAGAATGCAAGGAATTCCTTACATTTACGGGAATGCTGCCAGCTTGCACGTATTGGAAGCCGCGCGGGTGGAACGGGCAAAAGCAATGGCGATCGCCCTTCCCGATCCCATGAGCACTCGCTTGTGTCTGAAGCGGGCTTTAGAATTAGTCCCGGATTTGGATATTGTGGTGCGGGCCAACCAAGATAAAGATATCGAACTGCTTTACCAACTGGGGGCCTGGGAAGTCGTGCAGCCGGAGTTTGAGGCTAGTTTAGAACTGTCTGCCCACTTGTTGGCTAGTATTGGGATCTCGGCAATGGCGATCGGGCGGGAAGTGCAGCAAATTCGCAGCAGCCGCTATCTGGAATTGCGGCCACCGCGCGAACCTTTGGCGGTTTCGCGGGATTTGAAAGTGGCAGTTCGAGATATGAACAGCGAGTGGTACAGCTTGCCGTCGGGTTCTCCCATTGCCAGCATGACTCTGGAAGAAACTAACCTGCGCCAGTTGACAGGCGTCAGTGTGATGGCGATCGTCCGCGAGAATGGCGAGGAAATTGATTATCCTAACGGGAAGACAGCTTTGCAGCCGGGCGATCGACTTTTTGTAGTGGGAGAACCGGAAGAACTCATCAGTTTTGAGTTGCTGGCGAAGGGGGAAGTTGCAGTACCGCAGGGTGACAGTTCTTGCCAGTGGCTGAGGCTGCCAGCAAAGAGCCCTTGGGCGGGCAAAAAACTGTCAGAGGTAGATGTGCTGACCCAGTACGGGGTGCAGGTGCGGGCGATCCGCCGGGAAGGGAAATTTACTCGCTGGCCCGACGGAAGTAGCAATTTGCAAGAAGGCGATCGTTTGCTGCTGTGTGGCGGCTTCTACGAGCTCGGCTTGATGCAGCGGACGGCCTCACCACCGGTGCCACAACCTGCTTTAAAGCTGCCTTTGGTCAAGGCCCAAGTCATCGAAAAGCTGTTTAGCGATTAGTCAGCGGGCAGTGGGCAGTGGGCAGTGGGCAGTTGACAGTGGGCATGGGGCATGGGGCAGTTGGCAGTGGGCAGTTGGCAGTGGTGAGCTTTCCAGCGAACAGTCAACAGCGAACAGTCAACAATGCCCCATGCCCCATGCCCCATGCCCCATGCCCCATGCCCCATTCACCATTCCCCACTCTCAGCCGTTGGGTTTGAGATAAGCAATGGCTGGTCGCGAGATCAGAATTTGTGTTTCTGAGGGATCGAGGAGGCAAATGCAGCTATTATCCTGCCAAAAAATTCTGCCAGCTACTAAGTCGCCGGTAAGGAGTTTGATCTCCACCTGTTTTTTGTCTTTGATGTAGCTTTGTATTAAGCGAACGCTGGGCAATCCGGTTTCAAATTCAGACATAGTTCAGAAAAATATAGTCAAATATTACCTTAAACCATATTCTTCTCTTTATACCGTTTAACCCTTACTGCCGCAACTACAAGTGCCTGTACCCGATGAGAGAGAAATTAGTTGGTAGCTAGTTTTCGACCGATATTCATTGAGCCATTGACATCAGCATTAATTAGATATCCCTGTGGAGTTATAAATATTATATTTGTTTATATTTCAGTAGAAAGGACTATAAATTGCATAAAGTTTTATAATACTGGGAAATGGGTAATTTGGTCAGCAAATTATCTAATCAGTTTTAACCAAAAGAGGTTTGTTTTTATGCCGATCGAGTTTGCGAAGTATCACGGACTGGGAAATGATTTTATTCTGATTGACAACCGCCACTCGTCAGAACCGGCGATCACGCCAGAACAAGCTGTGGATTTGTGCGATCGACATTTCGGGATTGGCGCAGACGGTGTGATATTTGCTCTTCCGGGTCAAAACGACACTGACTATACGATGCGGATTTTTAACTCCGACGGTTCGGAACCGGAAATGTGTGGCAACGGGATTCGCTGTTTGGCTAAGTTTATCGCCGATTTGGAAGGGTCAGAGGCGAAAACTCAGTACCGCATCCACACTCTGGCTGGTGTGATTACCCCGGAATTGCGATCGGACGGTCAGGTTAAGGTGGATATGGGAGTGCCCCGGCTGCTGGCGGCGGAAATTCCGACAACTTTGGCTGCAGCGGATGCCAAAGCTATAGATGTGCCGATCGAAGTTGCTGATAAATCTTGGTCTGTTACCTGTGTCAGCATGGGTAATCCTCACTGCATTACGTTTGTAGAGGATGTTGCGGCTATTGCTTTAGAAACTGTCGGGCCTCAATTCGAGCACAACAAAGCATTCCCGCAGCGTACCAATACGGAATTTATTGAAGTGGTACGTTCAGACTATGTAAAAATGCGGGTGTGGGAAAGAGGCGCGGGTGTTACTCTAGCTTGTGGGACTGGTGCTTGTGCTGCTGTGGTAGCTGGGGTGTTGGTAGGCAAGTGCGATCGGGTAACTGCGGTTGAACTCCCCGGCGGCGTTTTGGAAATCGAATGGGCAGAAGTTTCTGGGCGGATTTACATGACTGGGCCGGCACAGCGAGTATTTACTGGTTGTATTAGTGATTAGTCATTAGTCATCAGTTATTAGTCATCAGTCATTAGTCAGAAGGGATTTTTTGTTGAATTAACAAACAATAAAAATTATTGACTTCAAAATTTTTATTGAATTCTGACTAATGCCTTCCGCCTTCAGAAGTTATTGGCTGCGGACTGAAGACTGAAGACTAATAACTAAGCCTGAAATCTAAAATCTAAAATCTAAAATCTAAAATCTAAAATTAAGTAGGTGGGCTGGCATGGCTGGAGGTATTTATCTGATTCAGGACGACGACAGGCTGGTAGAAATGATGGAACAGCCCTACGACTCGGAAGACCAGTTACAAGACTTGCTAGTAACTTATCCTAATTTGATCGCGGGAGACCAAATCGATCGCGCGACGGCGCGCAGGTGGCTGTTAATTTCGCGGGAAGCTGCACCCAGCGATGAGGAAACAGCGGTGCAGTGGTCGCTGGATCATTTGTTTCTCGACCAAAATGCCGTTCCTACTTTGGTGGATGTGCGGCGAACTCCGAATGCCGAACTGCGGCAAAAAGTTTTGGGTCAGTCGATCGACTATGCTGCTAATGCGTTGTTTTACTGGCCCATCGATTCAATTATTGCTCTGTTTGAAGCTAATTGTCGCGATCGGGGTCGCGATCCTGAACAGATTTTTGAAGAGTTTCTCGGTGCGGATGCTAATGAAGACCTATTTTGGCAGAAGGTTAAAACTAATTTGCAAGCTGGTAAAGTTCGCTTAGTGTTTGTAGCTGACGAGATTTCCGCTGAAATGCGTCGAGTTGTGGAATTTCTCAACGAACAAATGGACCCGGTTGAAGTTTTGGCCCTGGAAATTAAGCAGTATGTAAGCGAAGACGGTTTGAAAACGCTGGTTCCCAGAGTGATCGGTCAGACAGCCGAAGCACAGCAGAAAAAATCCAGCGCAACGCGCGAAAGAAGGCGCTGGGATGAATCTTCATTTTTTGCGGAAATCAAAGCTAGACGAGGCGCGGACGAGGCGCAAATGGCAAGAGAAATTTACCTGTGGGCAAAAAGTCAAGAACCCGAAGTTCAAATCCAGTGGGGAACGGGGGATGCCTACGGCGGTTTCGCCGCTCAATTGCCTCAAAAGGGCAGAAAGCCCTATCAGTTATTCACTGTAGATATTGCTGGCAGAATGGAGATTTCTGCTGATAATTATGGTTCCCAGCAGCCTTTTAATGCGGAACAAAATTGGCTGGAATTGAGAAGTAAGCTGAGTTCGATCGGTCTGTCGCTGCCTACAGAACCGGGTGAGAGAAGGTCGCCGACTCTGGCTTTGTTTACTTTGCAAGATGAATCTGCCCTCAACCAAGTTATGGAAACTTTTGATTGGGTGATTGAGCAAATTAAAACGTTATAGTCAGTTGTCAGTTGTCAGTTGTTAGTTGATTATTGGTTATTATCACCAACAAATAACCAATAAGAACTAACAACTAACAACCCACAAATAACCAATAACTAATGACTAATGACTAATGACTAATGACTAATGACTAATATCGAATGTTTGCTTGTTTCAAACGCCGCAGGGCTTCTCCCAGTCGATCGCAATCTGCAATTAAACTAATTCTCACATATCCTTCGCCGCCCGGCCCAAAAGCATTACCAGGAGTCACCACAACACCCGTTTGCTGCAAAACATTCAGGGCAAAATCAGTAGAACTCATGCCGCGAGTGCAGGGAACCCAAAGATACATTGCAGCCAGAGGTTTAGGAATATTCCACCCTAATTCTGCCAATCCTTCCACCATGAAATCACGGCGAGTCCTGTAACGATTCTGCACTTCGTGCAAGTAACTGTCCGGCAATTGCAGTGCTGTTTCTGCTGCTGTTTGCAATGCGGAAAATATACCGTAATCTAGGTTAGTTTTTAATGTCCGCAAACCTTGAATAATCTTGCTATTTCCTACTACAAAACCGACGCGCCAGCCTGCCATATTGTAAGTTTTGGACATGGTGTGAAATTCGACGCCGATTTCTTTACCGCCGGGAATTTCTAATAAACTTGTCGGTTGATAGCCGTCAAAGGCTAATTCCGCATAACACAAGTCGTGAACCAGCAAGATTTGATGCTTGTGTGCGAAAGCCACAATATCTTTGTAAAATTCGCGGGGTGCAGTTGCTCCAGTCGGATTGCTGGGATAATTGAAATAGAGTATTTTGGCTTGTTCGGCTACGCTGTCGGGAATGTCGGCTAAGTCAATTACCCAGTCATTTTCGGGTTTGAGGATGATGTTGTGAACTTTTGCACCCGCAATGATTGGCCCGCGAAATAATACGGGATAAGCAGGACTCGGTACTAATATTACGTCCCCTGGATTGATATAGGCGATCGCAAAATGTGCTAAACCTTCTTTAGAACCCAACAAAGGCAATGCTTCGCTTTCTGGATCGAGTTCAACATTGTAGCGACGGCTGTACCATTTAGTAATAGTACGGCGAAAACTGGCAGTTCCTTCAAATGGTGGATAGCCGTGATTTGCAGGATTTTGGATGGCTGCGACAGCGGCTTCTACTACTGGTTGAGGAGTGGCACCGTCGGGGTTTCCCATTCCTAAGTCTATTAAATCGAGTCCTTGTTCGCGGGCGCGGGCTTTGAGTTCGTCGAGACGGGCAAATACGTAGGGCGGTAGTTTTTGCAACCTGTCAGCAGGGCTAATCCAATCCAAGGTCATTTATTTTGTGTCAGTTGTCAGTTTTCCTGGTTTGTAGTAAGGACTTTCGTCCTTGCTAGCACAGCCTTTTCAGGACTTTAGTCCTTACTACAAACTGTTTTAATTCTTAATCTTTAATTCTCCCACAGGTGCGGTGGTAGAAACCATCGCTGCCATTAATTGTTGGGGAACAACTTTAAAAGGCAGTCGGTGGATGTCGGAATTGGGATTGCAGGCGATATCGGCGGCGCGCTGCAATTCTGCTATGGTAATGTCTCCGAGTCCGAGGTTGTCTAAAGTTTGGGGTAATCCAATCTCGGCGTAGAATTTTAGCAGTTGCTGTCTGGCGCTAGCGGCGAGTTGATTGTTTTGCAGCATTTCTTCTAGTCGCAGTTGTACTAAAATGCCGTAGGCAACTTTTTCGCCGTGCAATGTGCCGTGACTTGCTAATAGATGAGTTAGGCCGTTGTGGACGGCGTGGGCGGCGACGGTGCGACATTGGGCGCCACCAATTCCGCCGATTACTCCTGCTAGCAATACGGCTGCATCTGTGACTTCTTGCCAGGTTTCGCTACCGGGTTCTTTGAGGGCGGCGGCTGATTTTTGGAATAAAATATCGCGCAGTATTCTAGCTTGTTGAACGGCCGAAATTATCAGGGTTTGTTCGGAGTGTCCGCTGCTGACTGATGCTTCGTACCATTTGGCGATCGCATCTCCAATTCCTGCTACTAATGTCCGCTGCGGTGCGGTTTGAATTAAGCCGTAGTCAAGTATTAATAAGTCGGGACATCTGGCTAATGTGACATCGTATTGGAATGCACCTTGTTCTGAATAAATGTTAGAAAGGGCTGTCCAAGCGGCACAGGTGGCTGCTGATGTGGGTATGGTGACGATCGGGATTTTGCACTGATGGGCGACGAGTTTGGCTGCGTCTAAGGCTTTGCCGCCGCCGACACCGATGATGAAGTCGGCTTGATGGGTTTGGGCTGCTGCGCGGAGGGTTTCGAGGCAGGTTTCGCTGCAATCCTTGCCGTAAGCTGTTTCGGCGGATTTTAACTGCTGCTGTTCGAGGATTGGTTGCAGGTAGGGTTGGGCGGCGGCGAGGGAGTTGCTGCCGCCGACGATTAGCGGCCGCTTTCCGAAACGGGCGATCGCATCTCCGGCTTGTGCGATCGCCGATCGACCCCGCAACACACAGGCGGGAGCAATTGTCAAGGAATAAATTGCTGGTGCGGTGGCGGTTTTGGTGCTTTGGGTTTGAGTCATCGAAACTGGATAAGTGACGAGAATGTTGACGCTTTGCAGGATTGCTGGATTTTCTAGGATAACTCTAACCCATGTTGGGCGATCGGGTAAGTTTTGTAAAGTTTTTATTAAGTATTGTGGTTGGGGATGGGATCGGGAGGGCCCAGTTGAGGGCGATCGCTATGATAAATTTAGGAATATAAGCAATTTCAAGGATAGGGCAATGCTGACTAAACAAGATTGGGACTGGTTAGCAGTGTGTTCTCATTATCAAACGGCTGTCACAGTCCAGACACTTCTCAAAGAAGGAAAATCTATGGAAGCAACGGCAGGTTTAGAATCTTTAATTGAAGCAATGGGAAGAACCGAAAAACGAGCAGTAAAAAGCCAGTTAATTCGTTTAATGCTTCATATTATTAAATGGAAATCTCAACCTGAGAAACGAACTGCTAGCTGGGCTATTAGTATTCGTTCGGCGCGGCGTGAGATTGAAGAAAGTCAAGAAGAAATGCCTAGTTTAAACCGTGATTTTATTGAGTCTGTCTGGGAGAAATGTTTTAAAGTTGCGGTGAAAGATGCCGAGGATGAAATGGGTAAAAAATGTCAATTAACCTCACTTTCTTGGTCAGAAGTTTTTGAAGATGAATATACTTTGTCGGATGGCGCTTTAGAAGATGAAAAGTTTGAGTAATGTGCGCGATCGCATTTTTTGGACTGATGCAGTCACCTGGTTTCTCAACCTAACCTGTTTACTGATCGGGACTTACGCAGAACCTTTATATGTTATTAAAATTGAGGCTTAACGTACAAATCCCAGACTCGTTTCACTTCTGCTGCATCTGGTTGAGAAATTTGCCCGATTTTTGCTAGCAACAAAGACTTTTCCAGACAATCTAATCTAGACAAGCGTACTGTTGAAGCAACGCGCAAACCGCTGGCAGACCAATCATTAAGAAATACATCAGTTTGGCTGCGGGGTTTTGCAGAGGTAACGACTGCTGCTACCACATCCTCGCCATCCAACCACAGTAAAAGTATGGGGCGTTTTTTAGAGCCTGCGCCGCCTGTAAAGGGAATATTTGCTACCCAAAAATCACCAGGCTCAATAGTCGTCATAAAGTCCTTCGTCTTCGGGTGCGTAGCCTTTCAAAAAAGCGTCGTGGCTGCGAGTAGTAGCTGGGTCAATTAAATAGTCTTCGCCGTCTAGTAGCGAGCGCTGGAGAGGCGGTGTTTCTGTTGTTGAAGTGCCAGATTCGGAACTTATGCTAAACTGCTTTGTCTGTTGGGCTTTGTACAAGAGGAATTGAACGAAATCGAGCACTTCCTCTTGTTTTTCTATCGACAGAAGTCGCAAATTTTCTGACACGGTTTGTTCGACATCAATAGTGGGTTTCATTGAATTTTTACCCTTCAGCTTTGTTATATTTCTGCGTTACCTACATATATTGTCACGACTCTCAAAGGTGAGAGCGTTCCTGATTCTAGCCAGTCCAACAATATAACCGGCCAAAGTTCCTCACCTCTGTGGTTTTAATCGTGGGAGGTGGGCTGCTTTTTCCGGCCAAACACACCCGACATACTTAAACCAGTCACTAGCAAGCCAATCATTCCCAAGCCGTTTAAAATCGGGTAAATTGCTTGCAGGTGAAAGATTTCACCTGTATGAATTTTTAACAAGAATCTTGATGAAATTTCTATACCAAGCGGCCACTCTCGGACAATTGTGATCACCATTCCAGTCAAGACAGTCAGCGCGATCGGCAAAGCAACAATAAGGCCTAGAATGCGGTGGTACTTGCGAAATGCTCTCTTCATAGTGGTTGAAAGTTTGGGAATACTGAGGTTATATAAGGAGCGAACGTTGAGTGCTTTTTTCTAAGTAACTGCGATCGCATAACTCTCACAGGACTTACGCACTCCGACGCACATAAACCGGATATTTTAACTTTTATTCAAGGTTTGAACCAATTACCGGAGTTAAAAAACTCGGTTTCTGCGTCCCAGACTTTAGAATCAAGCACTCACCACTTAAATTTAGGACTTAGGAATGCTAGTAATAGTCTTTTCAAGCGACTGCAATTGAGTTAGCACTTGGTCTTTACTTGGCTGAGACTTTTTGAGCGCAGTCATCACTTTTTCTGTGGTATCCTCAACTGCATCGTAGCTTTTAGGAGCTTTAGCTTTGATACCGTCTTCTACTTTCTTCCAGGCATTCTCGAATTTGTCAAATTCGGTTTTGGCTTTGGTAAAGTTTCCAGCCTGAACTGCTGCTTTGGTACTGGACACCACACCACTCAATTCTGCATAGTTTCCCTGGGATGCTGCTTTCTCAGTTTTAACAGCAGTAGCAGCAGGAACCGGGGCGGGTGAAGTTTGCGGAGTGGAAGCTTCCTTAGCGCTGTCGCAACCAGCCAAAGCTATAAGGCTGATGGCGCTAAGGACAAGGATTTGATTAAAACGAGCCATGAAAAATCCTCACATAGATGGATACTAGATTCTATTGTGTCACAAACAAATCAGATCCGTGGGAATAAATCAACATCCTGCGGGATAGTAAATTTTGAAGCTGGAAGTGGGCGGATAGTTGGGTAAGTTTGGTAGGTTTGGGTTTAGGGAGGAAACGCCACTAGATGATGGTTTGCCACTGTTGACCTGAATCCAGTGCAACCCAACCTATTGACTAGCCTCTGGTATGTTTTATGTTCAGAAAGCTAATTCGGGCGATCGACATTCCTGGTTTTATGGAGGATAATCAACACAGATAATTAAGCTTATTACTAATTCTTGCACAACCGTTTCAGAAACTTTTCCGATACATCTGACAAATCGCTCAGTAGTTACACTCCGCCCTTGCAAAACCTTCCCTGCTGAGTCGGCGTTTCAACAGTTTTCTTCTGTTAGCTGAATCAGAATCATGAAAGGGCGACTTTAAAATTTAGGTGGCAATGTAGCCACAGGAATTATAATGCGAATGGGGATAGAACTAAACATTTCCGAACTACTCACAACCGCAGGACGTGTTTTGTAAATTTCTTGTTCTCGGGTGAGATAGAGTTGTACTAGCCAAATCTATCCTCCTTTGGGGTTAGCAGTCATATTGTCAGAGGTCTATGATGCAACGCCGACTAAACATCTTTGTGGGAGCATCCCAAATGTGCAAAAACATTCCTAGCACTCTCTGAAAGACTCATTCTCCCGTTAATTTTTGGGGCAAGTTGCAAAATTGGGATACTCCCTCCTAACAACAACTTAAATTCGTTCCGGTGCAGCAGCGTTGTTAGACGGTGGGATGCTATGAAATTAAATTATTGAAGTTGAAGAATGTAAAGGTTTTGCTATATATCGAGTACGCTCATAAATCTTTTGATATTTTTTAAATATTTCTTTATCCGAAACAACTTCAATCTGCTTGAGTTTACGATTCTCGTCAAGGCGGAATATAGCTAAACGCATATCATCAATAAGTATGAACCCGAAATTAAGAGGTTTTTCACAAATCGGAGGAAGTGATTCATGCAGTTGCTTAGCCTCAACATATGAAACATTTATTCCATACCTGTGATGATATTCAATGACCTCACTTAATTTTTGCAATTCACTCAATTCATCAATTACAAATATCCGATTTACATCAGCATGGTCAGTATCAATTTTGCTTTTGAGTGGAGACAGCAATCTTCTAGCATATTCTTGTGTCCATTCTTCTGGATTAATATAGCTAAAAGCATAGAACTTATTATCTAAGTCATACATCAATTTTTTCCAAATACTGTATAGCTGCTCAGGAGGAAATATCAGGGAGCCATAATGCACTATATTAATTAATTTGCAAGCGGATTCAATTTCATTTGAAAGACGATCAACTTTTTCATTCAATCTCAATATTTCTTCAGTTAATCTAAGTTGACGAATATCTTTTTTACTGCTTATAACAAGCCATATAACAGTTATTGAAGCCGTCAAAGAGATAAAGAATACTGCAAATGTAAGTAATTGAACGCTTGGACTGCTTGAAGTTATTCCAACTAAAACCGATCCTGTTGCAAAAATTAAAAGGATTCCAAATATAAACAAGTATTCGGGTTGAACTTTTAACCCTTGAATTATTTCTAGATGTACACTATTTTTTTCTGAATTATTAGTATCTGTAGGCATCTATTAAAATTGGCTCCTAGAAGATGATATTTTCAGTTGACTCATAACTTTTCCATTATGCTAGCGTCCAGTATTTACTTCGATTCAAACTTGTCTCACCCTCCAGTAAGGTCTCATATCAAATTCGGTTAATAGGCAGCACTATCAAAATGCGATAATCCAAGATGGGCGTTAGCTGGAGCATTTCTATTGTGTGTGCCATCAAACGGATTTGATATCACAGTTGAATAAAGGTATAGCGAGAGTTTTCAAGTTTCTACAGCCCAATTATGAAAGCGATCGCAGCCACTTCTTACCCATCCCTAAAGGTCATAGCTTGCCCCATTCTGGGCTAACCACTGCTTACGATCGCACCAATCACTCACAATTTGCTCGACCCTATCCAGAACGCATGATTATGGTTCGGTTCAATCAAATGCACCCACTCGTGAGCCACCACATACTCTATCATGGTTCGCGGTAGCATCGCCACTCGCCACTGAAAATATAAATCTCCCTTGTGCCTGCAGGAACCCCAGCGATAGCCTAAATCTCGCACTTGCACCGAACGCGGAGAAGCTTCGAGGCGTGAGACAACAGCAGCAATTTGTGTATCTAAAATCGAGGAAAGGCGATCGCAATACCATCTAATAAACGCTTCTCTCCCCTGCGTCTGGGCTTCCCGCTGCAATTCAAAGCGACTTTGATAGAATCTCAAGGGTGGCTTTCTCTTGACTCCATCCACCAGTTTGAGGCGATAGCTGCGTCCCAGATAGTAAAATCCTTCGCCTGATACATATTCTTTAGCAGCAGTGGGAGGATTGAGGGATTCTTTCTCGAGCAGTTTGCTGTAAATCCATAAACGCTTATCGTTGACAACTTTTTCTAATGTTTCTATTGGCACTTCTGGGGGAGTTGCCAAAATTAATTTCCCATCTCGTTCGATGGTGATGCCGATCGTGCGCCGTCTTTTTGTCTTTTATCTTTGTGGACTTCTATGCGATAGTTGTAGCCCTGTTCTGTGAGGAATAGTTGGCGGTGTCGGGCAAAATCTTCCTCGCAAGTTTGTAGCGATACTAATGTATAAAAACTCGCAGTATGTCCGTCAGATTTCGGGCGGAGAATTCGTCCGAGGCGCTGCGCTTCTTCTTGGCGAGAACCATACTTTCCCGATACTTGAATTAACACATCGGCATCGGGTAAATCGACGGCAAAATTGCCCACGCGAGATAGAATTAATCCGGGAATCTCTTTGTGACGGAATGCTTCGTATAACCGATCGCGCTCTGCCTGTTTTGTCTTCCCCGTAATCAGAGGCAAATCGGTAATTTTGGCGATCGCATCCAACTGTTCCAGAAACTCACCGATAATTAAAAAAGGAGCGCATGAAGCGTTAACGGATGTAGAGTTAATAACAATTCGGGTTGATCGATGGGAGAATTTGAAGGAATATAACTTAGGGTGAATTGGAGTCCTCTGCAGCTAACAGCGGTGGTAGATAACTCTTAATCGCTCGTAAGATGTGAGAGTAAATTGCAGCCCAAACCTAAAAACATGATATTGACCAAACGTAGTATTTTGTTGAGCACTCTGGTATTAGTAGTGCTGGGAAGTTCAATTTTTCTAAATATTAGTCTCTACAGTCGAGCTAAACAGTTTTATCGCGAGCTCAATCAAACTCGTTTAGATCCTCTGGGATTGAGCAAATATCCTACAAATCTCAAGCAAGTTACTGATACCGGTCAAACTCGTGTGGTTTTCTTTGGTGACTCTAGAGCAGCTAGTTGGATATCGCCTAGTATCAGTGAATATGAGTTCATTAACCGGGGAATTAGCTCTCAAACCTCAGTTCAGACGATCCAAAGATTTGCCGCTCATGTGCGCCCTCTAAAACCAAATTTAGTAATCATTCAGGTTGGTATTAACGATCTGAAAACCATTGGCTTGTTTCCCGAACGCAGAGATGCGATCGTTGCCAATTGTCAAGCGAATATTAAGCGAATTGTAGAAGAATCTACGAATCTAGGTGCAGTAGCGATCGTGACTACTATTTTCCCAGTAGGAGAAGCGCCACTACAGCGCAAGCCTTTTTGGTCTGATGAGATAAGTCCGGCGATTAAAGAAGTGAATGCCTACATCGCCACATTAGCTGGAGAAAAAACTATAGTGCTTGATACCTTCTCTATTCTTGCCGATAGTCAGGGCATGATGTTGCGGAAATACAGAGCAGATGAACTACACTTAAATGAACAGGGGTATGTGATTATCAACAAGCATCTGTCGCAACTACTCAATACAATGGGACGGAAAAAAGGACAGAATTAGGCTAGGGTCTTAGCACATATTTTAGTTTAATAATCTTGTGAAGTGGGTTTACTTCTATGATTATATCTGAGTTTATCTGCTGGAGGGCGCTCGCCATTGTACTATTTAAGATTTGAGATTGCTTGTATCACCAAAGTTTAGATATTGCTTGCAGTTGCAGTCTTTTTGGAACTGGGATTAATTTGAGATTTAACCCCAAAGTGTGAGATAATTCTTTACAATCGTGACTTGTGCTTTCCGGCGCCAGCGAACCCGGTAAAGCAGCAGTGGCAGTCAGCGCTGTTACAAAAAAATTGTGCGTGCAATTCCTAATTATCACAAACCAGACAATATGACCCAAAAGCCAACCACAACCTATCGCACCGAAAGCGACTCGATGGGAGACAAACAAATCCCATCTAATGTCTACTACGGCATCCAAACCCTGCGCGCAGTTGAAAATTTCCCGATTAGCGGCATTAAGCCTTTATCAACATACGTTGATGCTTGTGTTTTAATTAAGAAAGCTACGGCGCTCGCCAATGGCGAACTCGGCTGCATTCCCCAAGAGATCAGTCAAGCAATTGTCCAAGCAGCAGATGAAATCCTAGCTGGCAAATTGCGCGATCAGTTTGTAGTTGATGTCTACCAAGCCGGCGCCGGAACTTCTCACCACATGAATGTTAATGAAGTTCTTTCAAATCGCGCTTTGGAAATTATGGGCGACGAAAAAGGTAATTACAAGCGCGTCAGTCCTAACGATCATGTAAACTACGGTCAATCGACAAATGATGTGATTCCGACGGCGATTCGGATCGGCGGATTGTTGGCGTTAGAAAAAACTCTGTTTCCGGCTTTGTCGGATGCTGTAGTTGTCCTAGAAAACAAAGCAGAAGAATTCAAAAATATTGTTAAATCCGGCCGCACTCACCTACAAGATGCTGTGCCAGTTCGACTCGGCGACACCTTTGGTGCTTGGGCGCAAATTTTGAAAGAACATACCTTGAGAATTGACAGGGCATCCGATGATTTGACATCCCTGGGATTGGGGGGAAGTGCGGCAGGAACAGGCTTAAATACTCACCCTGAATACTGTCAAAAAGTTGCTGAAATTCTATCCGAATTAATCGACCAACCTCTGAAACCAGCAAAGCATTTAATGGCTGCTATGCAGAGTATGGCACCATTTGTAAATGTGTCTGGTGCACTGCGAAATCTCGCTCAGGATTGCGTTAAAATCTCCCATGACTTGCGTTTGATGGACTCCGGGCCGAAAACTGGTTTGAAAGAAATTCAACTGCCTCCTGTGCAACCAGGTTCGTCTATTATGCCGGGAAAATACAATCCTGTGATGGCAGAAATGACATCGATGGTTTGTTTTCAAGTTATGGGTTACGATAGCGCGATCGCCCTGGCCGCCCAAGCGGGACAATTAGAATTAAACGTGATGATGCCCCTGATTGCCTACAATCTCATTCACAGCATCGAAATTTTAGGCAATACCATCAGCGCCCTGACTACACAATGCCTCGCCAAAATTGAAGCTAAGGGCGATCGATGTCTCGCTTATGCTGAAGGTAGTCTCGCCCTCGTTACCGCCCTCAACACTCACATCGGCTATCTCAACGCCGCCGCTGTCGCCAAAGAATCTCTAGAAACCGGCAAATCTTTGCGGCAAATTGTGCTAGAACGGGGTTTAATGAGTGCAGAAGACTTGGCAAAAGTTCTAGATTTAGAGAAAATGAGTGCGATGCCAACATCTTCTGCTAACGTATAGGCGATCGCAGGAATCAGCTAGAAACTAGAAGGCTGAACTCGATTTAATTCTGCCTTCTGCCTTCTGAGTTCTGCCCGATCGCTGTCACAGGTTAAAGTTAAACAATTCAGAATTAATTTTTTTTAGATTTAATTCTGTTTTTTTTATAGTCTAAAGTTGGGGAGCAAAATTTATGCGCGCAGGTTCTTTTGCCAAATTAACTCAAGATAAAGAGAACACAACTCAAGTGACATTTCATTATGTGGAAGGTCAGGCTGAAACTTTCACTATTCCGATGCCTGCACAAGAATTCCAAGAGGAAGTGCTGACTTTGTTAAATCAACCTTGGTTGACTTTCCATTTAGCCGATCAAACGGTTTTTATCTGCACAGCCAGGGTGGTAAAAGTAGAAGTAAAACCTGCTATCCCTGAACTGCAAGGTCAAGGAATATTCTCTAACTCACTGCGAGTTAGTACCATGCAGCGGGCTGCTGTTGGTAGATTGCCGATGAATAGTTAGGGTTCATTTGTATTGAGATGATTCTTGGTAACGCAGGCGCAGATCACCCTGCTTAGGGTGTTCCGTGCCTGCGTTACATTGAGATTATTCCCCCATCGATAACCAATTACAAATTAATTCATAATTATGTCTGCTGTTAGTTTAGTTCAGGCCAATTCATACGATCGCCAAATCTTGCAAGCATCTTTAGAAAGTTTGCTCGCACCCTTGGGCGGAATCTCGGCTTTTGTCAAAGCGGGCGATCGGGTTTTACTCAAACCCAATCTCCTCACCGGTTCTCGCCCTACAAAAGAATGCGTCACCCGCCCAGAATTGGTTTACTGCGTCGCTCAAATGGTCATTGAAGCCGGAGGAAAACCATTTTTAGGCGATAGTCCAGCTTTTGGTAGCGCTATGGGTGTAGCCAAAGCAAACGGTTATTTGCCACTGTTGGAAGAACTGAATTTGCCAGTAGTTGAGTTTCAAGGAAAACGCTACGAAACTGTCAGCGAAGATTTCAATCATCTGCGAATTTGCAAAGAAGCAATGGAAGCGGATGTAGTGATTAATTTGCCCAAACTCAAATCTCACGTTCAATTAACCGTGACAATGGGCGTGAAAAACTTGTTCGGCTGCGTCCCTGGCAAAATGAAGGCCTGGTGGCACATGGAAGCTGGCAAAGATAGCGCCAGATTCGGTGAAATGCTGGTAGAAACTGCCCGGGCAATTAACCCAAATTTGACGATTTTGGATGGCATTATCGGTCACGAAGGTAACGGGCCAAGCGGCGGCGAACCTAAATTTTTGGGAATTTTGGCCGCGTCTGATGATGTGTTTGCTTTGGACAGAACTTTAGTTGAAATTATTAATGCTGATCCGGCGGCGGTTCCCACTGTAGCTGCGGCGATGAGATTAGGACTGTGCTCGAATTTAGAGGATCTTGATTTTCCGCTGTTGCAGCCGGAAAATCTCAAGGTTTTGGATTGGAAGTTGCCGGAAAACATGATGCCGATCGACTTTGGTATGCCCCGCGTGATTAAGTCTACTTTCAGGCATTTTTATATCCGGTTTATCAAAGAACGGATGGGGGCTTACGCCGATCGATAGGAGGCATTCGCTACAAACTCATAAAAATGCGCGCTTGTCAATCAGCTCTTGTGCTGAAGATTAAAGAAAAGTTTGGCTTCCCAACTCAATTGGGAGCTAAATTTTCAGATCAAGGAACAGTAGCGGGCGCAACATTTGCGCCCACCGATATATGAAATGGCAAATTTTATACTTCGCTTTCGCAAAAGATTTCAGCAATATTATTGAGGTACAAATGCAAGAAAGTTTTTATTGGTCTCGCTCGCAGCCTACATCGCTACCCAGTTTTATAACTTAATTTATACTTGAAGTATTGCTGAATTCGTAAATATATGAAAACTTACTCACATCCCGATCGCGGAATGTGAAGTTTTTTTATGCAAAGTGACAAAGCAAGTTAAATGGGTTAGCTTAAATTCGATGTAAGCTGAAAACCACGCCGCAGCAATCGTGTTTCCGAAACCTAATATTTTTTGGGCAGTCATCTGCTGTATTTCGGATTCTGCAATTGTTAATCGCACATAATTGATTTCTGGATTTGACATCCGACACGAGTGGTTATTAGTACGTCAAGTACCTAAATAATGAAAACTCCAATGCCAAGTCAAACGTCCTTAAGCCCTACCGTCGTCTGCCCGATATCGGGAGAGAGTATGAAACCGTGGCTATTCATACCCGGTGATTGGCGCAGACCTGCAAACAAAGAGTCATTTCAATTGTATTGGTGCGAAAAGTCACAACTTGGATGCATTCATCCTCTACCCGATTTCAACAAAATCGCCAGCTTCTACGACATCGATGAGTATTATACTCATCATATAGACTTTACAGGCTTCGTATCTGCCTCTTCTATTTCCTTCTTCGATAAATTGCGTACCCATCTAGCTTGGCGTTTTGATCGCGGAGTAGATGTCACAAGTAAATGGTGGAAGCAACAGTTCGGGACTGCTTCCTGCTCGATATTAGAAATCGGTTGCGCCAACGGGCACCTGCTGCAAGAATTGCAAGCAGATGATCACAAAGTCTGGGGTGTAGAACCCGATCGACAAGCTTTGGTTTTGGCCCAACAGCGAGGTCTTGATGTATTTTATGGTACTGCTGAATCTTTGCCCCCGGAAGTCAAGTCTAGACAGTACGACATAATTGTGATGAACCACGTACTCGAACATACCAGAGATCCTTTACTTGCACTCCGCAATGCCATGCAATTGCTCGTGGATGGTGGCAAATTGGTAATGGAAGTACCAAATAACTCTTGTATTGGGCTGAAGTCATCAGGGATTGCATGGATGCATCTAGATGTACCAAGGCATTTGTATTTCTTCACACCGCAGAGCTTCCGCGCTATCTGTGAAAAAGGGGGATTTGAGATAATTTCTACTGAGTTTAATGGCTACTATCGCCAATTTGCCAACAGTTGGATCGATGATGAAAGAAAAATTTTCAGTGTGTTCGATTCAATGGCATCTCATCAGATAGTAAAGCTCCAAGAAAACAGTAAATTCCAAGCTTGGAAGCTACTGCTGAAAACAATTGTTGCTGCTGATGAAAACAAGTACGATTCGATCCGGATTGTGGCACAAAAGCCATAGCCAAATCGAGGTAAGGGCAATAAACTTTTGGTTTGATTATCAAGTTTGGTTATACACTCATACTACTTTTGTGATCCCCTGCGATCATCGCCCATGGCAGGATTACAGTCAAACCAAATGCGACTATTGACCCAGCAATCCACCTGACTCGATCAAAACTGAGGCACAAACTTTGTATGTAATGTGTGCAGTCCGCACCTTACCACATAGATAATTTAAAAATTGTTTTCTGGCGTAAGATCGTTTCCGGTTGCATCGGAATCATATATTTGGATCATGTCATATCATGTCCGGTCGTGCGACCGCGATTGTTGTAGGGCCTCCCCTCACGAACAATACCTGCCAATAATTGACAATCTCAAAAACCCGCCCCGACCGGGATATTATGGTTAATCGCTCGGACATGATATCAGTGGGGGCTTAAGAGATCGCTACCCAAATCGCGAGCTCTTAAGCTCCCACTATACTTCGGATGCCACCCGATTTGATATCAATTTTATTGAATAAGCTGTCGCGAATTTAAATTGTATATTCAGGGCGGGCGGGACGCCCACCCCACAAGACTTTAATTTTTTTTGACAGACAATTTAAATGCCGGAACAGCTTATGCGATCGCAGTTGCACCTCAAAACGAGTAGTTACGATGTGTTTGCTTTTTAAATTTTTCTTGTGAGTACCCATAATTCACAAGAAACTTTTAAATTTCAACCATATAATACTTCTTCTACAGGCGGCGTCGCGTCTGTGGGGTCGAACTGTTTGATTTTCAAAGCTTGTAGTAAAAACAACCAGATATAAAGCGGATTCAAAAAAACATACCGCTGCCAAAGACGCCGAGGTTCCTTCATCATCCGAAACAGCCATTCCAAACCTATTTTAGATAAAAAGTCAGGAGATTTAGCCAAATTACCCGCATGAAAATCGTAAGCAGCACCTACAGCAATCAACGGCATTGATAAGTCGTCCCGGTATTCGTAAGCCCAGACTTCTTGCCGGGGACACCCCAAACCGACAAACGTAATTGCTGCACCGCTGTTGCGAATTTCCTGTGCAATTTCTTGTTTCTCCTGGGGCGAAACGTGCCTAAATTTAGAAGGCTGAGTTCCAGCAATAATTAACTTGGGAAAACGCTGGCAGAGATTGCGAGATAAAGCTTCCAGTACAGAAGCTTGAGAGCCGTACAAATAGATAGGCAATCCTTCTTCTGCCGCACGTTCGCAGATTTGTAACATCGCATTCGGCCCGCAAACTCGATCGGGCAATTCCGTATGGTAGAGCAAATTTAACGCCCACCTGACTGGCTGTCCGTCTGGCAATACTAAGTCAATGTGATTAATCCGATAACGATGAGTGCTGTCGAGAACGCCAGTCATTACCCCATGAACCGCTAGAGCAGAAACTGACATTGGTTTTCCGGCGCTGGCTGCCGCAATAATTTTGCTAACAGCCGCTTCATAATTAACGGCATTAACTAATATGCCCAGTACATTCTTTTTCCCTTTATCAATCATGGAGCACCTCTTTAAGCCAACGCTCGCGGTTACACTCATAAATCTCCCCTAAGATTTGTTTAACCTTGTATTCTTCAATCATTTACCAAAATTCCCACCACATTCTTCTTGCCCCGCTCAATCATTGGCATCCTCTTTCAGCCAACGCTCGCGGTTACACTCATAAATCTCCTGTAGAATTTGTTTAACGTTATATTTCATTTTCCAGTTGGGATAGTGACTGGAAAATTTTGAATTGTCGCTAATCCACCAAATGTGATCGCCAATGCGATTTCCTTCAGCATAAGTCCAATTAAACTTGCGTTCCGCAATGGCCTCGCACATCTGGATAGCTTCTAACATCGAACAATTGCTGTACCTGCCTCCTCCTGTATTATAAACTTGGGCGCTTTTGGGAGCTTTATAAAATTCATAAAATGCCGAAATTAAATCAGCGCTATGAATGTTATCGCGAACTTGCTTGCCTTTGTAGCCAAACACGGTGTAGGGAGTTCCCGTGACAGCACACTTCATCAAGTAGGCGAGGAAGCCGTGCAATTGAGCTCCAGAGTGATTTGGGCCCGTCAAACAGCCGCCGCGAAAACAAGCGGTGTTCATATTAAAATATCGACCGTATTCTTGGACTAAAATGTCAGCAGCTACCTTAGAAGCACCAAACAAACTGTGCAGGCACTGATCAATTGACATATCTTCCCGAATGCCGCTTTCGTAAGTATGGCCTGGTTCAATTTCCCACCTGTGTTCTAATTCAATTAAAGGCAAAGTGTTAGGCGTATCGCCGTATACTTTATTGGTAGAAGTGAAAATAAAAACCGCTTTAGGACAGTACAAGCGAGTTACTTCTAGAAGATTGAGAGTGCCGTTGGCATTGACGGTAAAGTCTATTTTCGGAGCACGGGAAGCCCAATCATGGCTGGGCTGGGCTGCTGTGTGAATTACTAATTCGATCGACTCGCCGTACCGCTGAAAGATATTGGTAATCGCTTCATAGTCGCGAATGTCCACATCTAAGTGATAATACTTGGTACCCAAAGACTTTTCGAGCAGTTGGCGGTTCCAGTTTGTAGAACCATCAGCACCAAAAAAGAACTGGCGCATATTATTGTCGATGCCAACTATATCTAAGCCTTGTTTGGCAAAGAACTTACACGCCTCAGAACCAATTAAACCCGCCGAGCCAGTAATGATTGCAACGCCCACGTTTCACCGCCTGAAAAAATATAGTTTTCTTTGTTTTGCCCGATCGAACAATCAGAACTTATCCTGATTTTCCATCGAATACATCTTCGCACAATTGGGCAAAGAATAGACCTTTAACATCCCAATCATAGATTTCCCTGACGCGCGTTTGACCCGATCGACCCAAGCGCTCTCGCAATTCACGATTTTGCGCTAAACACACTATAGCTTCTGCTAGACCTTGCACAGTGCGATCGGGGTCAGTAGCAGCCACTTTAATCCCCGTTTGAGCCGTCACTTGAGTAGCCGGGCCCCCCAAATCCAAACAAATCGTCGGACGGCCAACCCCCATCATTTCCGTGCACACAAAACCTCCAGAGTCATGCAAACTCGGATGGAGGAGAACGTGAGACTCCCCCATTTTAGAAAGAGTTTCAGTGCGAGATAAAGTTCCCCAAAAAAATACTTTATTTGCCAGTCCCAATTCTGTTGCCAAAGCTTCCAAGCGCTGCCTTTCGGGCCCGTCTCCGACAATCCAGTATTCCGATTGTTCCAGCTTCGCCTCCGCAAATGCACGGAGTCCCAAGTGCACCCCTTTCCAGTGTAAGAGACGACCGACACTGATGAATCTAATTGGTTGCTCAGGCGGGGGAGAAAACTTCTCTAGTTCTTGAATTTCCTGCTGCGATAAACCGACTTGCGAGAAAATCTTCACGTTTTTTGCTTTGAGAAATCGCAGTCTGGCTGCGGTTTCTTCCGTAGTTGCCAGCGCCACGGCACTGCGACGCGCCGTCAGACCCACAAACGGATCTCGTTCTCCTACGCTTTGAGCCAATGCCCGCAGCGTTTCGTAAATTTTGCCCCGGCGGCTAAAATCTTGCCAAAAAGGCTTTGGTGCTGCTTCTGCACCCCCCACAGGCCCCCAAATAAAAGGATGCGGCAACAGCGCCAAGAAACTTGGAGACCAATGTTTGACATAAGTTACGTGATGTACTATGTCAAAACCAATTTCGCGATCGAGCTTCCGAGCGATAAAATAAGCCCAGATTTGCCACAGATAGTAGTGAAGTTGCAGCAATCCTTGTTTCCCCTTCCAATCTTCGCTCCACCCAAACGGATCAAAATAAACAAAGTGCAGATTTGGCACTGGGTTCCGCTCTAGTTCAGCTTCAATGTACGATCGACAAAACGTGCGAGTAAATACCCAACTTTCGTGATGTTTAGCAGATTGGATAACAGTATTCCATCCTACTCCCTCTTCGGAGCCGAGATTCGGTTCGCAGGCAAAGGCAGATAAAAGAACTTTCATCAACTTTTCTCCAATACTAGCGCTGTCACATCTGCTATTAATTTGGCAGCCTTTTCTGGTGTATGTTCAGCGATCAGTTGCTGGGACTTTTGCCCCATCATCACTAACTTTTCGGGGCAATCAATCAAGTCCCGCATCGCGTTTGCAATACCTTCCGACTGATAGGGATCAAAAATATAACCATTTTCACCTTCAACGATCATTTCGCAAGCCCCAGCCCATTTTGAACACAAAACCGGCTTACCAAATGCCATCGCTTCTAGCACCACCATTCCCCAAGTATCTTCTAACGTAGGAAAAACAAACACATCAGCTTCTAGAAAATAAGACCCCAAGTATCCGTATTCTATCCACCCTGTCCAAACAATTTGTTTTTCTAAACCCCATTCTTTTGTAAGTGCTTCTAGTTCCGGTCGCTGTTCTCCGTCTCCAACGATAATGACTGTGTAATTCGAGTACCCCTGGCTTTGCAAAATTGTGCAAGCTTCTAACAGATTCTTAATCCCTTTGCGAGAAATTACTTGACCCACGCACAAAAAAATTGGGTGGGGAAATGACAACGATACAGACTTATTATTTTCTAACTTTTGTACCAAAGCTTTAGCATCAGGAACCATGTAAGGTTTAGCAAAGATATTACTTTCGTCGGCCCCAATCACTTCTACCAAATATTCTTTACCTCGGCGACTATTAGAAACAAAGGTATCAGCAAATTTCCCCATCCAGCGTCGAATAGTCGAGCGCACCTTAGAATCTCGAAAGTCTACATTCGGGGAACTACTTTCATAAACTAAAACCAGTCGCCATTTCCCTATAGGCTTAAAGATTATAGCTACCAATGTCCAGATCGAAAATCCACTAGCAAAAATGACCTGGGGCTTGAATTTCAAAAGAGGAAAAATAATCCCAGGAGTAGCCTTAATATAACCACGACTGTACCCCGTTTCTATCTTTTGGGTGGTGATGAATTGAGTATCTCCCACAACTTCGACTACTTCTGTACCAGGAGCTTCCGGATCGTAGCGAGGCCAGAGACGACCTGTATAAAAAATCGTGTTCGGAATTAGTTTTTTGAGCTCATGTAAAACCGGCGGCCAATAGGCCCCAAATTCTGCCGAAGGAACGAGCCAAGCGATGCGAAATTCCTTTTTGTCAACCATCCTATTCACCTTGAGTTTTGTTTTTAGTCAATCCCAGTTTACTCAACACTGACAACCAAACTAACCTTCGATAAGGTAGCAGCCAATAAATTGGCCACAACAAACCACCATGCTGCTGAGTAAATACCTTCCATTCTCCAGGCGGTTGCAGGGTCGCATCTTTAAAAGATAAACCTTTAGGCGTGCTCATTTTATCTAACCCTTCGCTCAAATTTTTGGCAGCGGTTTTTGTCACCTGTGGGTTGAGGGAACAAGTTCCTAAATGACCGGGAGCAATCCAAACTGTACATCCTTTCTGTCTCGCTCGTAAACCATAATCCCAATCGCCAATATAATGAACAAAAGCAGGATTTAGGTTGCCCACAAGTTGGACGACATTGCGAGGAAGTAGAACGCAGTTGCCATGTATTGTGCTACAAAGTAGAGCTTCTTGAGTTGGTTCTACGAGGCGGTATCGGAAGGGAAGAAGGGGGTGGTCTCGCACCACGCCACCGTAAGTAGTTTTACCCGTTTGGGGATCGCAGGTAGAACCGGAGACGATGGCTTTTATTTCTCCTTTTTGAGCGAGTTGGTTGCTGGTTGTTAATAAGGTTTTAAGGGCTTCTGGATACATAATTGTATCGTCGTTCAGCCAAAGGTAGTAGTCGGGATCGTCTTTCATGGCTTCGGTGAAAGCAAAGCGCATTCCGCCGTTCCAGAATAAATTGCCATCCCCATGAAAAATCTTGACTTGAGGGTAGGCTTGGTGAACTGCTTCGCTGGTACCGTCGGTACTGGCATCATCGACTATATAGGTGGAAATATCTACATTGGCTGGAAGTGCCTGGTTAAAAAGAGCCTCTAAGCAAGCCAATGTTTTCTGTTTGCGATTGAAGCAAGTTAAAAGGACGGCGATATTAGTACGGTTCATTCTTCCCTGTGTTGCGGTTTTTAACGATAGGTAAGGCTAAAAGTAACAGTGTTTTATTTAGCCACTCGCTCGGCGGTTGCAACCGCCGCTACAAGAACGAAATTAGGGCTTACGCAGTCGCTCCCCCCTTTCACAAGAGGGCTTTAAGAGTGCACCACTTAGCCAAGGGGGTCGGGGTATCAAGGTTTGAGAGTTTAAGAGCGTCAGTCCTAGAAGTCTGGCTGGGTAAACTATTGCTGTATTATAGTTGACCCGCGAACTTTTTGGTGATAAATTGGAATTTAGAACTTAAGTTAACAGACCAACCCTGCAAGCTTCCTAGCACATTTATAATGATGAGTTCTACTAAGCAAAAATATTTATAATCCTTGGAGTTGAACAGTTTAAATGCCACATTCCCAGATAAAAACTCCCATTGTTTTCGTTGTTTTCAATCGAGTTGATAATACCGAAAAAGTCTTCGAGGCGATTAGACAAGTTAAGCCGCCTAAGCTGTTAGTAATTGCTGACGGCCCTCGTGCCAACAAACCTGGGGAAGCTGAAAAGTGCGCCGCTGTACGTGCAATTATCGATCGGGTCGATTGGGACTGTGAAGTTCTGAAAAATTATTCAGAGATTAATTTTGGTTGCAAGGATCGCATTTCTAGCGGTTTCGACTGGGTATTTAATACCGTAGAGGAAGCAATTATTTTAGAAGATGACTGTTTGCCCCACCCAAACTTCTTCCCTTTTTGTGAGCAGTTATTAGAGCATTATCGAGATGACAAACGGATTATGTCAATCGCTGGTGTAAATTTACAGTTTGGGAGAAAAAGAACAGAAGACAGTTACTATTTTTCGCGTTTTAGTAACTGTTGGGGATGGGCAACTTGGCGCAGAGCATGGCAATACTATGATATTGACATGAAGTTATGGCCTCAACTTCGGGAAGCAGGTTTTCTCGAAAATTTATTAGCTAATCCTCAATCTGTAAAAGTTTGGGATAGTGCTTTTCAAGTTTCCTATGATGGAACTCTCAACAATTGGTTTTTTAGATGGCTTTTTACTTGTTGGGTTCAAAATGGACTTGCTATTATTCCAGAAAAAAATTTAATTTCTAATATTGGATTTGGCAGTCAAGCTACCCATACTTCAGGAGAAGATAGTATATACAGTAATATGCCAACGGAAGCAATAACCTTTCCTTTAAGGCATCCCAACCACGCGATCCGAAATTTTGTAGCCGATCAATTCACTCAAGATACATTTTATGATTATCATCCCCCATTAATCAGGCGTATTAAGAAAAAAATAAATAAGTTATGCGGGAACACAATATTTAACCTTGAATAAGTAATTAGTAACGATGTCTAAAATGTCAACACTTCTCAGTTCTCTACTCAAAAATCCGATCACTGAATATCTGCGATTTTTAGTCAATTGGTGGAACAACAAGTTTAAATATGATAATTTTTATCAAGACTATATGGCTTTGGTTACCAATTCAACTATCAGTCACAATGTTAGTGTGTCTAGTCGCGTAGCCATAAAAGATTCTGTCATTGGTTCTTACACTTATGTGCGCGATAATACGCGAATTTTCAATGGTGTTGTCGGCAATTTTTGTTCGATTGGGCCAAACTGCATCATTCGCTTAGGCGTACATCCTGTAGGAAATTTTGTTTCAAGCCATCCGATATTTTATTCGCCCAAGATGCTAGTCGGGACAACCTTTGTAGACAAAAAATATTTTGAAGAAGAGGAAAAAACTGTCCATATAGGTAATGATGTTTGGATTGGCTCAAATGTTATTGTTGTAGATGGTGTAACTATTGGTGATGGAGCCATCATCGCAGCCGGAGCCGTTGTCACCAAAGATGTGCCACCTTATGCTATCTGTGGAGGAATTCCCGCCAAACTTATTCGCTATAGGTTTGATGAACAAAAGATTGATTTTCTGCTGAAGTTTAAGTGGTGGGACAAGGATGAACAATGGTTGAGAAAAAATGTCAAAGACTTTCACAACATTGACAACTTCATCCATATTTATAATACGGAAAATAGTTGAATGCTAGCCAATTCGGTATTATGTCTAAGTAGCCGGACGTTATATAACATCAGCAGTAATCTGGGATTTAAACTTAGACCACTTGAGAAGCATTACAGCCGCTATGAATGCCAGTGTATCATTGCTAGTCTGATACGGCAAAAATCTATAGCGAAAAGTAGCCATTCTCGGGTCGCTTTCTTGGTATAAAATATCTTGGGCAAAGTTTCCCCACCGCTCATCTATCAAATCAATTGTCATACCAGCATGACCAGACGGTAGCAACATATTGGAG
Source organism: Microcoleus sp. T3_A4 (assembly GCF_036700465.1). Taxonomy (NCBI): domain Bacteria; kingdom Bacillati; phylum Cyanobacteriota; class Cyanophyceae; order Oscillatoriales; family Microcoleaceae; genus Microcoleus; species Microcoleus sp. T3_A4. The sequence goes on from NZ_JAUBOY010000004.1 coordinate 161,594, forward strand.
CCGTGAAGACCAATTATTAAGCGGCTCTCTGAATAAAGGTGGCAAATCTCCTTTTCAATTTTTTCATTAAAACTATCCACCCTGTAATCTTTAATCCATTCTGGAAACTTAGTTTTTGTCCCCAGGCCAGCCACTGCAAATTGTGCTTCTGGTACTTGCAACCTGATCTTCTCAAATAACTGCTGAATTTTTAAATTTTGCAATCGCAGTGACATTGCTTGTTGATCTATTTTTCTAAGCACTCGAAACAGCAAACGGTTAACTAATAAACGATCTTCGCGCCAAATAAAAGTAATTTTAATTTCTTGGTTCTCAAAGTTATGTTTGGGAACTCGAGTAAAGCGCGTGATGTCGAACTGACTGGGATGAGAATGGGCTTCGCTGACATAAATTTCATCAAAGCGTTTAGCTTCTTCTTCAACAAACTCGGCGAAACTGGGATAGTAATTCTGACCATTTTTTAAAGACATAGGTACTGTCCAGATTTCTGCAACTTCATCGGGAACCATCCACCTTAAGAACTTAGGAACTATCACAACTAACCCGTAGTCAGAATTGCATTCTAAGTGCCTTTGTGCATTTAGCAACTTGAGCAGGGAGTGACCATAAAGATGATCGATACAGTTTAAGATAATTACCCGATTGCAGGGTTTAAAAATTTCTTTTACAATCTCAAGTTGTTCCGGTTGAGGATTTTGGAGTGAATAGAGTAATGGTTTGCCTAACCATTCCTTTTTGTAAGTATCGGCTGCAAAAACTTCTCCTTTTATTAAATTAACTTGGATGTAGTTTTTCACTCCATGACCTACTCTCAAATCGTCGATTATCTCGCTGCCACATCCCTCGCACTTAGAGTCTAGAACAATGTGGATACCGTGCCACAGAACATTTTTGGGATGAAGTTCTGTTCCACAATAGGGGCAATTCGATCGCTGTTCGATTTTAGGTTTAATTTGAATCACTTTATTAATCCTCTGATTCTACAAGCTGCCTTGTATAAGTTAAGGGATCGCCAGATGAAATTTCCGAAGGGGCGTAATTCCTTAATCAAGAAATTGACTAATATAATCACGTAAAAATAAGTTATAAGAGTAGCTGCAGTTGCTCCAAAAGCTCCATACTTAGGAATCAGTAAAAAGTTCAACGCTACATTGAAAATAGATCCAACTACAGTTAAGTAAAGGCCGTAGCGCAACTGACCTTCTATGTTCAAATATGTGCTCCGTGCTACTCCAAAGTTACTGCCAAATTGCGCCCAAACGTAGAGAGCCAGTACCGCTGCTGACTTCGCATATTTTTCACCGTAAAGCAGATGCACTATCCAGGGAGAAAGTAATGATATCGGTATGGCCACCCCCAACCATAAAAATATCATAATATCCGAGTAAATTTGAAATTTATTTAGATATTCTTCATAATTTGTCTTTCTCAAATTCGCTAATTTGGGAAAAATAGAGCTTGATATGATCATCGGCAAAAAATCGCAGATTTCCGAAATTTTAACAGCCGCAGCATAATAGCCCAGTTGAGCATTTTGATTCAGGGCGCCGAGCATTATCTGATCGGTTTTTGAGTACACATAAACTGCCAATCCCGACAAAATTATCGGCCAACTCTCCGATAGCAGTTCCTTACACCGTTCCCAACTAAAATGCCAATCCTTAATTTTATTCCCCGTAAGCTTATAAAAATATACATAAGCGATTCCTACCAATGCCACCTCTCCCAATCGAACCCAGGCGAAGGCAAGCAGGGGGGCTTTAATTGTCACTAACCCAATTCTGACAGCAGCAACTAAAAAACATACCGAATTTTTAGCCAACACTGTATATTTTGACTGGATTTGGGACTGAAACCAAAAATTGATAGCCTCAAAAGCATTAAAGATAGTTCCTGCTGCGATGATACCTACCAGCCACCGAGTCAGAGTGTCGTTGGGCTTGAGTAGCGCAATCACGGTGACAGTGAACAACAAAGTGATGCAGCCACCAGTAAATTGCAGTCCGAAGGCTGTTCCCAGAGTCTCATTTTTGCATTCTGGGTCGCGAGCGATATTCCTCACTACCAGAGTACCCAACCCCATCGTTGCCACTGAACTAAACAGCGATACAAAGGCGATCGCGTAGTTGAGCAATCCAAATTGTGTCGGACCAAGATAGCGAGCCACCCAAAGGCCTACAAACAGGCCTAGACCCATCTGCAAGATTTGGTCAGTGAACAGCCAAGCTATGTTGCTGAGTACCTGGCGCAGACTAGGGCCGAGCCTTTGACTGACCGCAGTTAACTTATCTAGCATCAGAATATTTTAAATCTTTACAAAACACAAACGCGGTTCTGGCAGGGTCGGCAATCTTGCAAAATTAGACTGGTTGATCCTATAACAACATACCACAACTTGAGGGAGCGTCTCAATGAAAGCAGCCAACCTAGAAATTGGAGTTTGGAGGCAGAAGGCAGGAGGTAGGAGGCAGAAGGAAAGAGGAAGAAGGAAGGAATCAGAAGAAGTGTTTTTACAAATATGAGATGTTCCCCTACTTGACCCACGATCCGCCCAATGGTTACTTCAATGGACAGTGTGAGCTAAAGAACGCCTTTGAGGGTTACTGGTGCTACTGTTAGAACTATTGTTAGCATTATCTATCGCAAGTCGAACCGTCAACATTGCGTAACTCAGCCAAGGATTTGCTATCTCTATAATATAACCTTCTGTGATGTTGCTTATAATAATAGACACTAGAAAACAAATAGGCATTCCCGCTTCTTCCAGGGTGCTACGACTCAAATACCGAACTGCGTAAGCTAAATTGAGTACCAAGGAAGTCATCATTAAAATTAATCCCGGCCAACCGAAGGCTAACAAGATCCCGATGGCGCCATTGTGAGGATTTTTCGGTTGAAATCCATTTGGAGTATAAATAAAATAAGCAGGAGTACCCGCTCCTAACTTATCTTGTTGAAAAAATCCATCGTATCCGTAGCCAAACCAGGGACGCTGATTGACCGCAGCGATTAACTGTGGCCAGAATTCTGTCCGCCCAGTTAGAGTCAAGTCCTTGCCTAACCCACCTACAATAATATCCTCTAGGTTGTCTACTACAAAAACAGTCATAATTATGCTGACCACCAGGAAACATATAATCGCAGTAAATGCCCACTGAAAACTTAATTTTTTTAGAAAATTTAGTGACGACACTGCCATTATTAATATGATAGTAATCACTAGAGCCGAGCCCGATTTATTAGCCCTTACTAGGTAAAAGGAAAAGAACATCATTCCCAAAGAAATCCAGCGCTCTTTCTGAGTTTTAGCTCCTTGAAAATAATGCAAATACCAAAATGCCGTACAGAGAGCTAAGACTCCCCCCAAAGAATTTTTAGATTGGGTTAAGCCGACAAAATCGCCTGCTCCAGGGGGTTCTATTACAAAACTTGCCAAACCTATTGCCGTGTATCCCCACCGCCAGAAACGAGATAAATCCTCCCATTTATATTGGGCTGCAATGTAAAACCCGAAAGCAGTAAATCCTGAAAAAGCTAGGCCTGCTCTTAGCGTTGCTTCAGGAACTAGAGACCATAATGTAGACAGTAATGGAAGTAATATATAAAGTAAGAAAAAAGGATTCATTGTCAATACTTTGGCAAAAATTTCTATAAAATTGCTACTAAATTTTTTAATTCTTGAAATTAAAATAAATACTACCCAGGGGTAAAAAAAATAAGGTATGAGTTTTAATATGCCACCTTCTGGATCTTTCAAGTTGACAAAATGCAAGTAATTAAAAGGAGGTTGTATCAGAAAGGGAGAGATAAAAATATAAAGACCAGCAAAGCTTTTTTCTAAAGCCAAACCTATTTTTTTATAGCTAGCAAATTGAAATAATAGTATAGTGGCTACCGCGACTATAGCAAGTAGCATCCATGTCAATGAAGAACTACCTAAAATCAGCTCTTTCAGCATATTTGGTAGAGACACTGGTTCAGTCATAATTGCTTTCCTTTATCCGAAAAAAGACCAAATTATCTAGATATAAAATATAGCCGTCAACCCGGAACCACGCTAACACAGAAATTAGGCATAAAGCACAAATACAGCATCGTTTTTTCGGCGATCGCTTAAAATAATGAGCTTTTTGCCCAGCACTAAAAAGGCTACACTTATATAAATCATAGTCAATAAAATTAGGTGGTGTATGGTTAACACCCATTTTCCAAGACAGATAGCCCGGTCGGTTGTGGGTGTTGTCTTGTTTGCTTCCAGTGTCCTCGCTGACGCCAGAAGCACCCCGGCACAACTGCCCATCCCGCTAGGCACAGAGCAAGCCCAGAATGTTGCGCCCGTTACGAGATCGCCGGAAAGCTATAAACTCGGCGGCGGCGATCGCATCCAAGTAGAAATACTCGAAGTACCCGAACTCAGCCGCGGCTACGAAGTTCTTTCCGACGGTTCAGTTAACCTGCCCCTGATCGGCTTGGTCTCCATCCGCGGCCGCACCTTAGTAGAAGCCACCAACATCATCCGGAACGCCTACCGCCGCGTCCTCAAAGACCCCATAGTCACAGTCAGCCTCGTCGCCGCCCGCCCCCTCAACGTCGGCGTCATCGGAGAAGTTACCAGGCCCGGAAACTTCACCATCACCCTAACTCCTGGCCCGGGAGCCTCGCCGAGTGTCCAGTACCCCACCGTCACCCAAGCGATCAGACTAGCAGAAGGCGTCACGGGTGTCGCCGACATCCGCAACATCCGCGTCCGCCGTCCCCAACGAGACGGCCCGGATCAAGTCCTCAACGTCAACCTGTGGAAATTCTTGCAAGAAGGAGACATCTCTCAAGACATCATTTTGCAAGACAGAGACACAATCGTGATCCCCACAGTCGCCAACTTCAACCAAGCAGAAGCTCGTCAATTTGCGACGGCCAACTTTTCGCCACCCCCAGAAAAACCTCGATCGATCTCCATCGTGGGTCAAGTCACCCGCCCTGGGGCTTACGTCGTGATCGGTGGCAACACCACAAACGACCTCAGCCGCGAAGGTTTCCCCACCGTCATCCGGGCGATTCAGCTAGCCGGCGGCATCACCTCCGATGCCGACATCCGGCAAATCCAAGTGCGGCGTGTCACCAGAAGCGGCGAACAAATTATCCCAGTCAACCTGTGGCAGTTCCTAGAGTCCGGCGACGGTGCCCAAGATACAATCCTCCAGCAGGGAGACACGATCATCGTGCCCAAAGCTACGATCGTCAACCCTGCAGAAGCTGGCGTACTGGCGACCACTAACTTTGCCCCTGTCGGCATTAACGTTTATGTAGTAGGAGAACTCAGAACATCCCTCGATCCCGTGAGGCTCCCAGCTAATGCCACCCTGAATCAAGCTTTAATTTCCAGAGGATTTTTTGGCTACGAGAATACCAGAGCTAGAAGGGATAAAGTTGAGCTAGTCCGCCTCAATAACGATGGTACAGCTACTAAACGGACGATCGAAGTCAATTTGACTCAAGGAATTAACGAAGAAACCAATCCTCAACTTCGCAACAACGACATGATTATCGTATCTCGCAGGGGTCTCGTCAATTTTGTCGATCGCATGAACGCTGTAATCGGACCTGTCGGGCCAGCTACGGGAGTGTTAAATTTTATAAACGTTCTCCGATTTTTATTCAGGTAAGAAGGCGGCGGGTGAGGTGGATAATTTCTGGCAAAGGCTAGAATAAACGAAACAATAAGATTACCCAGCCGAGACCTGGCCGCTTCAAAAATATCAACCTCAAAAATATCAACCTCAAAAATACCCAGGCTGAATATGGATAGCAGACAAGATTATCAACCCTTCAAACCCAAATCGAATGGCAAACTGCCGGAGTTATCAGCTCAGAACTACAGATCTCACTTCGTAGAGGAGAGAGAAGAAGAAAAGCTAGACTTGTCCTGGTTGTTAGGGGTCGTGCGCCGTCGCTTCTTGGTCATGGCAGCAGCCACCATTGCTTTGAGCGCCCTGGCAGGAACAGCGATCGTCCTCACGTCTAAACAGATTACGATCGAGTATGAAGGCTCCTTTTCCCTGTTAGTAGAACCAGCCACGGCTGAAGGTTTGCAATCCAAACAATTAAACAATACCCAATCTGCCGACTTAGCAAGAATTAATATAGAAGGAATTAGCCTACTAGACTACGAAACCCAAATTAGGATTTTGCGAAGTCCCAAAATGATGCAGCCAGTGATTGAGGAATTGCGGGCTTCGTATCCCCAAATGAACTATAGCGAACTGATCTCAAAAATGTCGATCCAGCGCATCAGCTACACGAAAGATGGCAAACAGCAAGGCACAAAAATTTTACAAGTTCGCTACAAAGATTCAGACCAAAAAAAGATTTACCGCGTATTGGAGAAAATTTCTAAAGCTTATCTAGATTACAGCTTGCAGCAACGGCTGATGGGCATTAATCAAGGTATTAAGTTTATAGATACGGAGATGCCCAAGCTCCGAGAAAGAGTGGAAGTTCTGCAACTGCAAGTCCAAAGACTGCGGCAGCAGAGCAACTTGTTTGAACCTCAGATGGAGGGAAAATCTCTCTCTGAACAAGTTCAAAGCATTCGAGGTAAGCAAGTAGAAATTAGAGTTCAGCTAAAAGGGATGCGAAACCTCTATCAAAGCTATGAAAAACTACTCAACGAAAATAATCCCCAGGGGCTGCTGATGACCCAAGGACAAGCTTACGCCGGACTCTTAGGTCAAATTCAGAGAATTGACTCGGAATTGTCATTAAAATTAGCTCAGTATAGAGAAGACAGTTTGCCAGTTTTAGCGTTGCGAAAAAGTCGGGAAGAACTGATTTTAACCGCCACTCAACAAGCAAGAAAAGTGGTGATGGGAAATTTAGAGACCCAAATCAAAGAAGTTGAAGCGCGCGATCGCGAAATGACCGCTTTGCAAAATGCTCTCAACCAAAAAATTAGAAATTTTTCAGTCACAACCCGACAATACGACAATTTACAGCGGGAACTGCAAGTAGTTACTAAAAGTTTTTCGGACTTCTTGGCAAAACGAGAAGCGTTGCGGATCGATGCAGCTCAGCAGCAAATCCCCTGGGTGCTGATAAATCCTCCGCAAATTCCGCTAGACAAATTCGGCCAGCCTATAACAGCTACCGTCAAACAAACCAGAAAACAGTTAGCGCTGGCAGTAATTTTAAGCACTCTCCTGGGCATAGCAGTCGGCTTGCTGGTAGAGGTACTAAATACTGTGTTCCACACTCCAGAATCACTGAGAATCGCCACAAGATTGCCAATACTCGGGGTGATTCCGTTTACCAAAAAAGTCAAGCGCAGACCGCCAGCCAGACAGAGGAAACTAACATCGGCTCGATCGAACTCGAAAGTGGAAGTAGTCGAACCGGGCGAAGCTAGACATACTGGTCCGATGAGCGGGGGACCAAGTATTTTGAGCGACTTGGACTATCAATTTTTAGAAGCATTTCGATCGTTATACACGAACATTCACTTGCTGAGTGCAGGCAGGGCAATTCGATCGCTCTTAGTTGGTTCAGCCGTAGCCGGAGACGGCAAATCTACAGTAGCTTTGCACCTTGCAGCCACAGCAGCAGCAGTCGGACAGCGAGTATTGTTAGTAGATGCAGATTTGCGCTGCCCGCAACTGCACGCTAAATTAGGACTGTCAAACGTGCGTGGCCTAGGCGATGCCATCTCCACAGATCTCAGCCTCAATGACGCGATTCAACGAGCCCCGAACCAAGAAAATTTGTTTGTACTCACTGCAGGCCAAATTCCCCCCGATCCGATCAAGCTTCTTTCTTCCAAAAAAATGCAGTATCTGATGGAGCAATTTCAAGCATTTTTTGACTTAGTAATTTATGACACCCCGCCACTAGCAGGCTTAGCAGACACCCACTTGATCGCAGCTCACACAGACGCTACGATTATGGTCGTCCAAATTGGGCAAACCGACCGATCGCAAGTTCGCAAAGTTTTAGAAGAATTAAAAATTTCTGGAGCTTCCGTTTTGGGAATCGTTGCTAATGGCTGCAAAAACACCGGTCACAGCTACCGCCAGCGCCCGGTCGTTTTAGAGACGGTCTACGACCAAAAACTATCCGCTTTTGGTACGAAAAATCCTAATTAGACAAATGTTGATGCAGGTGGCCGAGCACCGCCGTCCTCAACGGGAAACGCACAACCAAGCTATACCCTGATTTTTTGATAATAGTACCATTTGAGAAAGAAAATGATAGACTAACGGACATAGCCTCGTGTGTCAACCGAGATTGCGCGGATCTTTAAATTTGGCGGTAATTACTCAGAAAATGATTGAGAAATCAGCAAAAGTGGGTAAACTACATTTAGCAGAGCGCAATCTCAATCAGGAAAAGACACCTTTGAAGGTGAACGTTAGTGTAAACGTTAATGAGAACGTTTCAACCCAGAAACTTGGTAGGGATTATTCTATGAGTACAGTTATGGTTGTTGATGATAGCGTCACTCTGCGGGAGATGATCGCCGACTTGCTCAAAGGTAGAGGACTCAACGTCACGGTAGCGAGTGATGGCGTAGAAGCTCTAGAGCAAATCAAGGCTAACCGCCCAGATTTAGTCGTTCTGGATATCGTGATGCCCCGGATGAACGGCTACGAAGTCTGTCGTCGGCTCAAAAGCGACCCTAAAACCCAAAATTTGCCGGTGGTAATGTGTTCGAGCAAAAGCGAAGAGTTTGATCGCTATTGGGGAATGAAACAAGGAGCAGACGCTTACATCGCCAAGCCATTTCACCCTCAAGAATTGGTCGGCACCATTAAGCAACTGCTGCGAGGTTGAGGTGGAGGAATAGGGACAGGAAAAAAATTGTCTTCAGCGCTGATTATTTCTGCTCCCGCAGCCTCTCTAAACTACTCGATTGACAATAGTCCAAACATCCCCGTCCGATCGCACGTATGGAACAGAAATACTTTTAAAACCAGTAATAAAAGGCTTGTAATAAACCTGCCAGTAGCTGGGACTAATTTGGTCGGCGATAGCTTTGAGTCCCTTCACTTCCGCCGCCAGTTCCGCCGCCAGTTCATTAATCCGTTCCGCGTGTCCCTGAGCAAGCACTCTTCCTTCTTCAACTTGCTCCTCCATCGGAGTGATTCTTTGCAACTTTACCGACTGCTGCTGTTTCTGACTCAGTTGAGCAGACAGAGCCGCGATCGCGTCATCTATCCCCTTGACTTCTGCCGACACTTGTGCTGTTTCCCTCGCGTGACGCCGATAAGCATCGGCGATCGCTTGGGGCGAATCACCGGCTGGGACAACATCGGCAATACTAAGCTGCTGGCGTTCCAGGCGCAATTCCTCTATTTGAGAGTAAATTGCCTCTATATCTGTCTGAAGTTTGTCCACCTAATTACCGCGTGGTTGTTGGATATTTTAGCATATTAACACAAACCCATTACCTAATCGGCATAGAAATTGCATATTTTAGGCGAGCTAGAAGCAAAGCCCCACAAGCAGAAGTTGAATAGTTTGAAAAATACAAATTTTTATATTTCTCAGTTGAGCGATTTCTGTCCATATCAAGTCCGGTTAATCAAGTCGTGTCCGGTAAAATTAGCATTATAGATTAATAGTGAGGAAGGCAAGTACGATCGAGTTTTACGAGGATTAAAGTCGTCACTACAAACACAATTCCTAATTCCCATTACAATTATCTATTATTAATTATTAATTGAAATTTTTAACTCTTTTGGCGTAAGTCCCGCGCTGTAACTGTAATCAGTTCAGCGTCGGGATATAAGCAAAGCAAGATCTAAGAAATAATCGAAAACTTCTCGATCTTGTCCTCTTATCGTGTAATATATAATTGGTTGCGACCCACCCACTCGACTGTAATAACAAAACGGTCATAGTAGCAGTAATATGCTTACCGGGAAACTGCGAGAGAAAGGGGGAAAGAACAGACCGCTGGTTGGTAAGGTAATGCCCTGCTGTAAAAGATAAACCATGTTTGTTGTACGAAAGTAGTTTTGTGCCTTGGGAAACAGGGCTTCTGCGTGGGTTCTTCTATGGAGAAGATAAAGGGTATAAAAACCCAGAGATGCTGTGTCATATGAGGCCCTAACGATTGCTCATGATGACGATCGCTTCGTACCAGTAGTTTCAGGAGTTTTTATTAGGGGTAATCGACGGGACATGATATCAGACTCGGATCGTCTTAGGTGACGAATACCCAGTAATGGGATACCCAACAAAGCAACGGCAGATGAGATACGAAGCCTACACGCTCACCGCAAGGTTAGTGCTAGGTATTATTTCACGTTGTTAGCCCTTGCTGCCTCAACTGGACTATAGTCTCTACCAAGACATCGGGTTGCACAGGTTTAGACAGATGTCGGTCAAAACCCGCAGCAAAAGCACGATCGCGGTCTTCATCCCTAGCATAAGCCGTCAGAGCGATCGCCCAAAATTTCCCTGTCTGAGTGTTCAAAGAACGCAGCCTTCGTAGCAGCGAATAGCCGTCTTCCTCCGGCATTCCGATATCGCTGACCAAAACATCCGGCCCAAAGTGCGAAGCCACATCAAACGCCTCAGCAGCAGACGATGCAGCCCTGACAGCGGCCCCGGAATCTGCCAAGACAAACCTTATAAATTCCCGCGAATCAACCTCGTCATCAACCAGCAAAATCTTAACTCCCAGTAAATTACCAGCGCCACCCCAAACCTCCGCTTCCTCGTCTGGGATCGAATTTACCTGCAGCGAAGGGAGACGGAAAGTAAAAGTCGATCCCATATCCAGTCCGGGGCTCTGGGCCCAAACCGTGCCGCCGTGGAGTTCCACCAACTGCCGGACGATCGCCAGACCCAGCCCCAAACCGCTATAATTGCGAGTAATCGTAGCATCCGCTTGGCGGAAAGAGTCAAACACGTAAGGCAAAAAATTCGGTGCAACCCCAATTCCCGTGTCGGTAACAGCCAGCTCAACCTCCGAATCAACTCGCTGTAGCCGGATTTCAACTCGCCCCCCGCGCGGCGTAAACTTAATCGCATTCGTCAGCAAATTCCAAATTACTTGCTGCAAGCGGCCAGGGTCTCCTGATACCCAAAATCTCGGATTTAACTGATATTCAGGATTGCCAGAAACCTTCCCAAGTTCGGAAAATTCCGCATTCTCTAAGCCCACATCTCCAATTGCAAACCGCAAATCGATCGACTTAGCATCGGCAGCCAACCGCACCGTATTCACCGCTCCTTCCACCATTGAAATCAAATTTACCGCACAAGGATTCAACGTCAACTTGCCACGAATAATGCGCGAAATATCCAACAAATCATCAATCAATTGAGTTTGCAATTTAGCATTTCGCTCGATCGTTTCTAAAGCCCGCCCCGTAGCAGCCGGATTGAAATTGCGTTGCTGCAGCAGTTGCGCCCAGCCCAAAATCGCGTTTAAGGGCGATCGCAACTCATGAGAAAGAGTTGCCAAAAACTCATCTTTCATGCGATTTGCTTGCTGAGATTCCTCGTAAAGTCGGGCATTGTCGATCGCCCCCGACACCGCCTGAGCCAACTGCATTAAAATAGTTTCATCATCTTCGGCAAACTCCCCCTCATACTTGTCCGACAACTGAATCAATCCCAGATTTCTGCCGTCCCGAGTCGTCAGCGGTACAGCCAGCCAGCCCCGCATCGGCGGGTGCTTCCCCGCAGCCTTGCCGAACCCCCGCCAGGCCGGGTCAGCCTCTAACTCGCTTTGAGTCATTCGCATCGCCTGTTGGTGCTGGCACACTTTTTGGTAAATGCCCGTACCGTCTGGCTCTTCGCAGTAATCTTGCCACGCGGCGTATTTTTCTGACATGGAAAACTTGCTAATTCCCGCATCCCAGTTTGCGCCAGGGTTGAGGTTGACCGCTACCTGGTGGACTTCCAGAATTTGGCGGGCGCTATCGCCAGCTAACTGAAGTATTTCTGCCACCGACAGCGTGGAGTTGATAGCTACGGACGCGGAGGTTAACTTTTGCAGGCGGCGCAAATACGACTGCTCGCGGGCCAACGCGCGCGAGCGGTCGTATTCTAACTGTTTGCGATCCGTAATGTCGATCGCCACGCCGGACAGCCGAAGGGGTGTACCGGATGCGTCAAAAACCACTCGCCCTTTGTCGTGAAGCCAAATCACTGAGCCGTCGGGTCGCACTTTGCGGTATTCCGACTCGTAAACTCCCGTGCCCCTGAATGCGGCATCCACATCTGCCAAAAACCTTTCCCGGTCTTCTGGATGCACCGCATTCTTTTTTTGCTCAAAAGTACCAAAGGTGCTGTCTTGCCCCAAACCCATCTGTGTTTCGGCATTGGACGAACGGCGGACTTCCCCCGATGCCACATCCCAGGTAAAAGCGATTGTGTTAGCTGCTTCTAGAGCAAAGCGCAAATTTTCCTCGCTTTCTTGCACCCTCGCTTCCGATAATTTACGATCGGTAATATCCCAAACCACGCCGATCGATCGCACCGATTTACCTGTATCATCATCAAAAAACTTGCCCCTACCCGAGATCCAGTGCAAGCTGCCGTCTGGCCAAAAAACTCTAAATTCGTACTTGTATTCTGTTTTGTTTTCTAAAGCAAAGGCAAGAGCGTCGGCGATCGAGGCTTGATCATCCACGTGAATGCAGGCAAAAAACGCTTCGTAAGTTCCCGGAAAACTGCCTTTTTCCAACCCGAATAACAGTTCGTGTCCCTCCGACCAAACGACCTCGCCAGTTAATACATTCCAATCCCAAGTTCCCATTTTCGAGGCTTCGATCGCCAATCTCAGCCTTTCCTCCGAAATTGCCAACTGCGCCGACGTTCTCGCGTAGTTCTCGCGCAAGTGCTGTTTTTTCAAGCTTTCGCCCACAGCCCCCGCCAGCCGCTTTAAGTGCCGCCCTTTGAACACGTAATCGCTTAAGCCGGCTTTCATTGCTTCGACTGCCACTTGTTCGCTGCCGCTGTCAGTACACATAATTACCGGACAATTCGGGTAGCGACTGTGAACTTTTTGGAAAATAGTTAATCCGTCGCTCCAGTGCAGTTGGTAGTCGGTAATTACTATATCAAAACCCCCGACTGCCAGGATTTGTTCGAGAGTTTGGATATCAATAACCGATTTAATTTCTAAATCGGAAAAACTTTTCCTCAGTTCTCGATCGATCATCAGGCGATCGTTCGGGTTGTCGTCGATTAACAGAATAGACAGCATTAGCCTTTTAGTTTTTGTATGGGCGCAAACATTCTTAAATCTAATAATATGTTATTAAGCAATCTCGACAATTTGAATATGTACTTGGTGAGTTAATTAGAGTTGCCGGTAAATTTATTGTATTTGCTTGTATTTTATTATATTTTACAGCTTGTAATATCCTCAACCAGCTTTTTAGGGGCGTGTCCACAAGCAAATTAATTAAGTAAGTTGTTGTAAAACAGATCGGAAAGCCTGCTCAGCCGGTAACGGTGCAAGAGATTACTTAACTATCATTATACTAATTGTTTATTCTGTCTTCGGGTGTGAACCAGCGGGTTGATTGATTTTTTGAGCTACAGCAGAATATTGCTGTTAAAAGCCTCTTGCGTAGAACCTCATCTTTTTTTAAATCCCGATTCACTGCGCGTTGCCGAACTTGCTTCCTCAACTCTCGCACTTTCGTAATTTTACCCAGAAGCGGGTACCGATTCCCAAAGTCGATTTCACCCCGATCGCACCCCCCATCCGCTCGACTCCTTTGCGAGCGATCGCCAGCCCAATTCCCGTCCCCGGATACACTTCTTGACCGTGCAGGCGATCGAACAACCCAAAAATTCTGTCTTGAAATTTTTCTGCAATACCAATGCCGTTGTCTTCTACCCAAAGATAGATATATTCCTCCTCAGCTTCTGCATAAACTCGCACCTGTGGCTCTATCCCCGGCTGCACGAACTTAATAGCATTGGAGAGCAAGTTAGCCAAGACTTGCAGCAGCGTACCAGGATGGGCCAACACCGTAGGTAGCGGTTCAACAACCGTTATCCGAGCTTGTTTTTGGGCAATTTCAGCCTCTAGTTGCGCCATCGAGCCAGCCACAATTAAATTCAGAGAGACTGCTTTTAGCGGCAAGTTAGCTTTGCTGAGGCGGCTGTACTCTAGCAAATTTTCGATTAAAGTATTCATCAGACTTGCAGCGTCATTAATCCGATACAAGTAATCCTGGGCGGTAGCATCCAACTCGCTGCTTCTATCTTGGAGCAACGTTTCAGCAAAAAACGAAATTCCCCGCAGAGGAGCGCGCAAGTCGTGAGAAACTGAATAGGTAAACGATTCGAGCTGTGCGTTAACTTCTTCTAACTCAGCAGTACGCTCTCTCACACGCTCTTCCAAAGTTTCATTAAATTCGCGCAAAGCAAGTTCAGCCTGCTTGAGATCGGTAATATCTTCTACCAATCCCTCAATGGTACTTTCACCTTCTGCGCTGTAGAGATATTGAGTAAACCGAATCCATTTTACTCGACCGTCTGCCAAAGGAAATGTAATTTCCAGATTTTGACACCGAGACTCCCGTGAATCTAGGGGTTGCAAAAACAATTGCTGCAGATAAATCCCTTGGACATCTGCTAAATTGCTGGCATCAAACAAGCGCAAAAAAGCTTGATTGCTTTCCAAAAGCTTCCCCTCGGAAGTCGCTCGAAAAACTCCGACATTTAAGCGTTCTAGCAGAGAATTAAGTTGATTTTCTAGTCGGGCGACTCGTTTCCAGGCGGCAACTCTATCGAGTACGCCGCGAACCGCCACGCAAAGGCGGACGTAGTGCTTCGGCGACTTGATAATGTAGTCATCCACTCCGGATTTCATCGCCTCTACAGCAATTTCTTCGTTGCCAGTATTCGTAAACATTACAATCGGGCATCCTGGATAACTGGCTTTGATAGTTTTAAGCACATCTATACCGTTCGTCCAGCGTAGTTGGTAGTCGGTAATTACCAGATGGAATCCGCCTCGATTCAGTGCTTCCGCAAATAATCTATCGTCGGGAATTTCCGTTATTTGCAATTTGGAGAATTGCCGCTCTAACTCGCGTTTGACAAGCAGCCGATCCGTTGGGTTGTCGTCAATTACTAGAATGTGTACCACTTTAACAATTGATAATTTGGCTGTTAACTAGAGGGCCGCTCAATCACTCATCATAAAAATTTTGGAGGTTGCCCCTTTAAGATAGAGGAGGGGCTTCCTCACTCGAAACTTAATTTCCTCGTTACCAGAAAGAGCGTGTTAACCACGAAATAAGCAATCAAAACTGGGAAACCACTAATACAAACCAGAAATCTCTCTAGGTTCCGGCAGTTCAGTATAGTTGAGCCAATACTCCCTAAAACTCTGCATCATTTCTAATAAAGAAGCAAACCCGACTGGTTTAACTAAATAAGAATTCACCCCTAAATCGTAAGCTCGCTTGACATCAGGTGTTTGCCTAGAAGAAGTAAGCATAACCACCGGCAAGCGTTTTAGTTCCGGCTGCTGCCTCAGCCAAATTAGAACCTCGTGACCGGAGCGCCTGGGCAATTTCAAATCCAGTAAAATTATCGCAGGTAAAGGATAGCGATCGCGATCGCTGTATTCTCCGTCCCCATTTAAATAAAAAACCGCTGCATCTCCATCTCGGACAATTTGCAGCGAAGTATTAGCAAAAGTCTCATTGCGAAATGCCCGCTGCATCAATAGAATATCAACGGGGTTATCTTCCACCAGCAAAATCGTCTGCATTTGGGTCATGCTTCCTCAGTTGTATCCAAAATCGACTGCCTTGTCCTACTTGAGATTCCACTCCAACTTGACCGCCCATGCGATCAACTCCTTTTTTTACAATAGCTAATCCTATACCAGTTCCCGGGTAAGATTCGATACCGTGCAGCCGTTCAAAAACCCGAAAAATGCGTTTTTGATGTTCCGGAGCAATACCGATGCCGTTGTCTTCTACCCACAGACGGATTATGCGGACTGGCAATAGAGGGGTGGCCGTCAGTAACTGGGAATGCTCCCACTGTCCCACTGTCCCCCTTGTCAATTCTCCCATTGTATTGCTCTCTGTCTCTCCCTCTTGAGGCTGCTCAATTTCTTGAGCCCAGATATGCACTTGGGGTGGTGTGCCTTCCACAAATTTTATAGCATTTGTGAGCAGATTGGCGATTACTTGAACTAAAGTAATGCGGTGGGCAATTACCGCAGGCAAGGGCGATCGAACACTGATTTGAGCCTGCCTGGATTTAGCGTCAGCTTTTACCATAGCAATTGCCTCGGCTACAACTGATTCTAAGTCTAAAACTTGCAGCGATAAATCAGTGCGGCTCAGGCGGCTGTAAGCTAGCAAATCTTGGATTAATTCTTCTAGTTGTTGGCCAGAATTAACAATTTGCTGGGCGTATTCTTGACCAAGTTCGTCGAGGATGTCACGGTAATCTTCTAATAAAGCTTCAGCCAATCCCTGCATTCCCCGCAGGGGAGCACGCAAATCGTGGGCTACGGTATAGGTGAAAGCTTCTAATTCTTCGTTAGCTGCTTGAAGTTGAGTGGTGCGAAGTTCCACTCGCCGTTCTAAGGTAGCGTTGAGCATCCGAATTTCCGCTTCTGCTTGCTTGCGTGCAGTCATGTCAAGGGCGGTACTAATTACTAGACTTCTGCCGTCGGAAAGCTGGCCTAAAGGTGCGGAATAAAACTCCCAAATTCGAGTTTCGCCGCTGGCTGTGGAAATCATATATTCGCCTTCAGAAATGCGGGCGTTTAAGCGGTGGAGCCGATCGATATCTGCTTGCACTAGCGATTTGCGGTTGTGGTAAGCTTTTTCTGTCCAATCTTCAATTGTGGGAATTTCTGAGTATTCGTAGCCTGAGAGTTCAGTCCAAGCGCAGTTAATTTGCAAAACTTGTCCGTTTTCAGCGTGCAGCATAATTGGCAGCGGTGCGTTGAGAATGGCGAGGCGGAAACGTTCTTCGGTTAATTGTAGGGAGTGGCGATCGTGTTCTAACTGTTCTAACAGTTGATTTTGCTTGATTTCGGCATTGTCGCGCAAAGTTTGATCGCGTTTCACCAAATAGTAAACCACCACCATCAACAGGAAATTTACTAAAGCAGCAACGGTAAAAGTCAGGATTGTCCAATTAGCGCTTTTTTTAGATTCTCGGGCGCGCTGCTGCAATAGCTGAGTTTCTTCGGCAGTCATGGCGGCTATCTGCTGCCGAATGCCGCCCATGATTTGCTTTCCCCTACCGCTTTTTACTTCCGGCAGGGCTGCTGCTAAGTTTTTTTGGCGTCGCAGATTGATGGTTCCTTCAAGTTCGGCTAATTTAGAGTTGATCGCAATTTTCAAGTCGCGAATGCGCTGTTGCTGCCGCTTATTGTCAGCCGTTAGCTGCTGCAATCCGACTACTTGCTCGTTGATGCGGGCGATCGCGCTGTGATAGGGTTCTAAATACCGTTCTTCTCCCGTCAGCAAATAACCGCGCTGTCCGGTTTCAGCATCTTTTAAGGTGGAAAGCGTGGCTTCGAGTTCGGTTAAAACTTGGTGAGTGTGGCCCACCCAGCGTTCGTTTTCGACTAACTTGAGAGTATTGCGGTAGGAAGTTGCCGCATTTAAAATTAGCAGCGCCACGGCCATTCCGATACCTGCGGTGATTTGGCGAGTCAGCGATTGTTTCATGAAATACTCGGCACCCGAGTCCTGCTTTTTCTTTTATTTTAGCTGGATTAAGAATACCTGAATTTTTGGCGCGGTCAGAGACGGCGACTAAAGACTATAAATTTAAGGCTCAAATGTGCGAGCGATCTTATGTCTAGTTTAGCCTCGCTCCTCCTCGCATCCCTCTTAAGTCGGAGATGCCATAAATCGCTCTCTTGCGTTTCGTGGTTCAGGCAGACACCAGACAATCTAGGATAGCCAGCAAAGCTTAATTCGCCTTTTTTTGTATCGAGTTTTGTATCGTTCGTGTTCCTGGGGCAGTTTCAAATTGTGGCGTAAAGAAAAGAGTTTTTACCTATTGACCCCAGTTGATTTTTGGGTTATATTTTAGATAATAGGAGTGGTCAAACAAAATTTAATTTTGGCACTATTCCCATTATTAAATAATACATTATCGCTATAACCAAGTCAAGCTTTTTACCCAAAAAAAAGGCGAATTTTTAATATTTTATTTAAAAAATAATCCTCGTGGAGAGGCAGGGAGAAATTCACAGAGGCGAGGACGCGGGTGAATAGTATCAGAAATCAGAAATGGGAGCGATCAGGTAATTGGGGAGAATTAATGGGTTGAAATTAGTTTAACATCGGAATTATATCTTTTTGCGATCGATCGTCTCGATCGCACTCGCAAAAAGACACTCGCCCTGCACTGAGAAAATTATGATTCCGAGTGCAGTGCCGAAACAATATAATTACACGACAGCAGCCGCTTTCATCGCGAAAATGCGATCGATCGCATCTTCAACAACCTTATCAGGCGTAGAAGCACCCGAAGTCACGCCCACCACAATTTTACCATCCGGTAACCAACCTTCAGTTACGATCAAATCGGCCCCCAAAGGCTTGTGTTCGATGCGATTTCCCGGTAAAATCCGCTCCGCACAATCAATATGATAAGAAGGAACAGTTTTGTCGATCGCAATTTCCTGCAAATGCGTAGTATTAGAAGAATTAAAACCCCCAATCACCAGCATCAAATCCAACTTTTCCTCAACCAAACTCAACATAGCATCTTGGCGTTCCTGAGTCGCATCGCAGATAGTATTAAAACTCTGAAAATGGTCGTTCAAATTTTCAGGCCCAAACTTCCGCATCATCGTTTTTTCAAATAACTTGCCAATGTTCTCTGTCTCAGTTTTGAGCATAGTAGTTTGGTTAGCAATACCAACACTTTCCAAATCCACATCTGGGTCAAAACCAGCAGAATAAGCCTTGCTAAATTTAGCAAGAAACTCATCGCGGTCGCCCCCATGCAAGATATAATTGCTGACATATTCAGCTTCCTGAAAATTCAATACAATCAAATACTTATCCGCAAAAGAACTCGTAGCAACAGTTTCCTCATGCTTGTATTGACCGTGAATAATCGAAGTATAATTCCTCTTTTTGTGCTTTTCAACAGTATTCCAAACCTTAGAAACCCAAGGACAAGTAGTATCAACAATCTTGCAGCCCTTATCATTAAGCAACTGCATTTCTTGGACGCTTGCCCCAAAAGCTGGTAATATTACCACATCGCCGCTATCGACAACCGAAAAATCTTTCTGTCCCTTCTCAACAGAAATAAAACCAACTTCCATATCCCGCAAATGCTGATTTACAGACGGATTGTGAATAATCTCATTAGTAATCCAAATCCGTTCTGACGGAAAATGCTGGCGAGTCTCGTAAGCAATAGCTACAGCGCGTTCCACCCCCCAGCAAAAGCCAAAAGCCTCAGCCAGCCGGATCGTGACTGCGCCTCGTTCTAGCCTGTAATTATTGTCGCGAATTTGCTGGATCAGACTGCTTTGATAAGCCGTCTGCATCACGCCAGCTACCTCAGCTTCATGTCCGAAACCCTTGCGGTGGTAGTTTTCAGACTGTTGGAGCGATCGTTTAAAAGCTTTAGTATCCATGCGGTATCGAGTTGAAATCTAGGTTAATTACCTTTGATTTTAGAATGCTTGGGGTGCGATCGCGATTATGGGTTCAGTAGCGAAGAGGCGATATGCTATTTATACGATCGACACATGAGGGGGAAGAAGGAATGAACCGCGAAGACGCGTTCGGCGAAGCCGTTCCCGTAGGGTAGGACACGAAGGAAGAAGAAAGAGTAATGAGACAATTGGGCGAACAGCTAGAACACTTAGCCTATAGAGTGATGGGGGCGGCTATTGAGGTGCATCGGCTTTTGGGGCCAGGATTTTTAGAATCAGTGTATCAGGAATCCTTAGAAGTTGAATTTCGGATGCGGGAGATACCTTGTCAGCCTAAAAAGCCAGTAGCAATCACCTACAAAGGTCATCAAGTCGGCGAAGGTCAATTAGACTTTATGGTTGGCGATATCCTCATTGTCGAACTAAAAGCTGTCGAAAAGCTAGCTCCCATCCACGAAGCCCAAGTTATCTCTTATCTTAAAATGACCAAAAACAGCTTGGGCCTTCTCATCAACTTCAACGTTCCCATCCTCAAAGAAGGCATCAAACGGATCGTACTTTCATCTTAACCCTTCTTCCTCTTCCTTCTTCGCGCTCTTCGCGCCTTCGCGGTTCGTTAAAAAAAAACTTAAAAAAAGCCGAGAGACCCAGATAGCTGAGTCTCTACACGATCGAACTTATTCACAAAATCAGCTTCAAACCTTCTTCGGCGCAAAAGGAGAACTCGATTCAAACGAACTGAAACCGCCGGCAAAATCCTCACCGTAAGCTTCTTCCCCGTGCAGGCCGATATCCAAACCTTGGTCTTCAGCAGATGAGGGCACTCGCAGTTCCATAAACTGCCCCAAAATTTTCAGGATCACAAAAGTGCCGACAGCCGCAAACACGTAAGTAGCTAGAACGCCTACAAACTGGGTCACGATTAGCCCCGGATTCCCGGCAAACAGACCGTCATTTCCGGCAGCGTTAACCGCTTTAGTCGCAAATAAGCCAGTCAGAATAGCGCCCACAGTTCCGCCTACGCCGTGAACCGGGAAGGTATCCAAAGAGTCGTCAAATCCCAGCTTAGCCCGCCAACTAACAGCAAAGAAGCAGCAAACCGAAGTAATCGATCCGATCAAAAGCGCTCCCACTGGAAGCACGAATCCAGCCGCAGGTGTGATGCCCACCAATCCCGCTAGGAAACCGCTAGCAATTCCCACTGCTGTCGGTTTGCCTCTGAGCACCCATTCCACAATTGTCCAAGTTAAACCGCCGGCTGCTGTTGAAATCATCGTGGTGACAAAAGCCACTGTTGCTAAAGAACCAGATCCCAAAGCGCTACCGCCGTTGAAGCCAAACCAGCCAAACCACAGCATCCCAATTCCCAGCAAGACGTAGGGTACGTTGTGGGGGGTGTGGGGCTTGTTCAAGTGGTCTTTGCGGGGCCCGATCATCCAAGCTGCGATAACGGCTGATACGCCCGAACTGATATGTACGACTGTGCCGCCGGCAAAGTCGAGAGCTCCCATCGCCCCCAGCCAGCCTTTACCCCAAACCCAGTGGGCTAAAGGAGAGTAGATGAAGGTAGACCACAGCAGCACGAACCAGAAATAGGTTTTAAATGTTACCCGTTCGACGATCGCCCCTGAAATCAAGGCTGGAGTGATGATGGCGAACATCATCTGATAGACCATGAAGACTTGGTGGGGTATGGTCGGTGCGTAGCCGATCGGATCAGGTTTGTCGGCCGTGACGTTGTTCAAGAACATCCAGTCGAAGCCACCGATGAAGGTTTCGAGTCCTTGGGCAAACCCTTTATCATTGAGGTTGCCGGGGGTGACATCAAAAGCCAAACTGTAACCCCACAGCGTCCAGGTGACGCCGATCAGTCCCATCATGACTAAGCTCATCATCATGGTGTTGAGGACGTTGCGCGATCGCACCAGTCCCCCGTAGAAAAACGCCAACCCCGGTGTCATCAGTAATACCAGTGCTGAGGAGATTAACATCCAGGCCGTATCGCCGCTGTCGATCGGATTCGGCGCCACCGCAGTAGCGGCACCAGCATCTTGAGCTAAGGCATTGCCTGTCAGCGGTACGCTTAACAGCCACAGTGCAATGATGCCGATCGTTAAACTTTTTTTGATCACGTTAGTTGTACCTTTTCATACTCAGCAATTTTCCGGGAAGACCGAGCCGATTTTAGATGTGAGGATTTTAGATGCAATAGTTATTTGGTTTTAAGTCCCTGTTTTAGCGGAACAAATCTTCAATAGATAATTCCCCAATCCTCAACCCCCCGACTTCGTATAGCCGGACTCATCTAAATTCGTCAACTATCAATCTAATGGTCTATGCCTTTTGGATTGCACCATTTGTACCAACAGTTATTCTGTATCACCCTATACTAAATAGCTAACTATCATGTTTCTTAATCTATCAGTGGATACTTGACATAGCCAGTGATCGCAGAGTTATCGGAGAGGGGGAGTTGAGGAGAGGGCGGGAGTTTTGAGTTGGGGAGAGTCGGAGGAGGAGAGGGGGAGAGTTGGGGAGAATGTTACTTTATCCTTTATCTTTCTAACTAATGACTAATAACTAATAACTAATGACTCATGACTCATTTTTCAACTGCATCTGATCGAACAGTTGTAGGGCCGATCGCCAAACCAGATAACCTTGATCGTTAAGGTGCAAGCCGTCTGTGCTGAGTTCAGTTGGCAAATTGCCGTCAGCATCCGCAAACAGCGGGTACAAATCCAGATACAAAACATTTTCCGAACTAGCAATTTCTTTCAGCCGTCGATTTATTGCCCTAATCCGACTGTTAGGAATCGCCAACAGCCGATCGCGATTTTCCCAAGTAGCTTGTTCCCCGCTGTGGGGCAAAATCGACTGCACAACCACTTGTGCTTTGGGGTGAGCCCACCGCAAATCGCGAATAATCTGCCGCTGGTTGTCCAAAATCCCTTCGTCGGTGCTTCCCCGTAACAAATCGTTAATCCCAATCATCACAAACACAGTATCCGGGGCAGTTCTATCGAACAACTGCAACCGCTTCAGCAAACCCAGGGAAGTCTCCCCCGAAATCCCTTGATTCAGCCAAATTCGATCGACTGGTAACAGCTTAGTCGGGAACCACATACTTAGAGAATCCCCAGCCAAAACACTCAGTCTTGAGGGTCGATTCGCCGCCGCCGCCTCAGCTTCGCGACCCAACTGCGTCACCCACTGCTGGTAAGTCCATTTATGTCGCGGTCCTGGAACGGGCACGTCTAGCACTGCCTTTGCAGAGATCACCGGTTGGCCCATTTGTTCCTGGGCCGCTTCTGCCGTCACCGCATCATTCGCCTGGAAGCTTTCTGTCAAGTTGTGTCCCCGCAGCAGTAGTTGAGCGACTGTAAGTATCAGTACCCCGTTCGTCACCAAAGATAGCAAAGCCCAAACCGGAACAGCTTTCGATCGGCTAACTTCCATCCCTAAGAGGGATTTATGAGTTCTACTTCTGCTACCTCCTCCAAACTTCTCCATAAACTCAAGCTATTTGCAGGCCTCACACCGAATAATTTGCACTGATTGCTGCATCAAATTTTACCGCTCAATTAAAGCCTCAATTCTTGTAATAATCAAGCACTGTGCTGTGTTGGGCAAGGGCGGCGATGCAGAACTTTGCTTTTTCGCACTACTTTACCATAAAAAATCTGCCTACCAAACTTTCTGGCACCGGAATCGGATTTGTCAAAGCCGCTGCTGTGCACAAAAATATATCTAAAACTTACCGAAATTACCCATTTCTGATGCTAAAATCCAAAAATGAAAAAATTAACCATAACTGAAGCAGCCAAAATTAAAGGTGTGAGTGCTTCCACCTTACGCAGGTGGGAAGCCGAAGGCAAGCTAATACCGGAACGCACCGCTAACGGTCACAGACGCTATGACCTAGCTCATCTTCTGGGCTTAAAACGCGAGGGCGCTTTAACCGTTGCTTACGCTCGGGTTAGCAGTCACAACCGAAAAGATGATTTAGACAGACAAAAACAAGTTTTGGAATTGTTTTGTGCATCTCAGGGGTGGCAATTCCAAATCATTGAGGATATAGGTTCTGGGGTTAATTACAGTAAGGGGGGTTTACAACATCTAATTCGGGCGATCGCAGACAATCAAGTAGAAAGGTTGGTATTAACTCACAAAGACAGACTGCTGAGATTTGGTTCTGAACTAATTTTTAATTTGTGCGAACACTTTGGGACAGAGGTAGTGATTATAAATCAAACCGAAAATACTAGCTGTGACGAGGATTTAGCTAAAGATATATTAGAAATAATCACTGTTGTCTCCGCCCGCCTTAATGGCAGCGGGAATCCCAAGAACAAGCGCATCGTTGAAGAACTTAAAGCAATTGCCGGTAAACTATAATCAATACACCAGCTTGCAAAGTTCGTTAGTTACAGATTCTCAATTACCAATTACCGACGCACATCTCATGCAATCGGAAACTACTATATGTAAGGCTTTGCATAATAGCGGCATGATTTTGATTTTTTTGTCAGATGGGATCTGGTAGCCCAAAGGCGTGTATTTTCACAGCAGGCGGGACACCCCACAATAATAATCCTCAAATTGTGCAACGTCATATGTCAGCCATTAAAGGTCAACTAAAAATAAAATTATGCCCGCGTTCGCATCGAAGATTGAAACACGAGCACAACGATAGACAGCCATAACTTAGCAGCTATTTCAGATTGTGGTTTTTCTGAATAAAGGCGTGAATTAGCTGATAAATAGCTAATGTAGGACACGAAAGCTGAATTGGTCGATCTCTTTGCACGCTCTACAGTTTGGTAGTCTTGCCTCCAGAACCCCCACCATAACCGCCGTAGCTGGTCTCACTTCTGTTATCCAAGCTCGTTTCCTTCACAAACCCAGTGTAAGCTTCCATCCCGTGTTCGCCGATATCCAAACCTTCAGCCTCCTCTAAAGCAGAAACGCGGATACCCAGCAAAGCTTTGAGTGCCAGCCAAAAAATCGTACTCAGCAGCACGGTCATCCCACCTACAGAGATAATGCCGACCAACTGCGCCCAGAGTTGACCGAAACCTCCGCCCACAAGCAATCCGGCTGCCGGGCCTGCGGTATAAATTCCCGTTCCAGGCCCGTCAGCAAACAAGCCCACTGCCAGAGTTCCCCAGATGCCGCAGACTAAGTGAACTGAAGTTGCCCCTACAGGGTCGTCAATTTTCAAGTTGTCGAAGAAAGTTACGGCGAAAACTACCAGGATGCCCGCGATCGTGCCGATAATGGCAGAGTTGGGCACGTTGATCCAAGCACAGCTAGCTGTTACCCCGACTAAGCCGGCGAGGATGCCGTTGATAATCATGGAAAGGTCGGGTTTGCCCAGGTACAGCCAAGCAGTAATGGTTGCAGCAATTCCCCCGAAGGCGCCGCCGGTGTTGGTGGTGATCGCAATGTGGGCGATCGCATTTGGATCGACTGCCATTGTCGAACCGGGATTAAACCCGAACCAACCCAACCACAAAATCAAACAGCCTAGGGTGGCAATGCTCATATTGTGCCCCGGCATCGCCACAGTATCGCCGTCGCGGTACTTGCCGATCCGCGGCCCCAACAATGCCGCTCCCATCAAAGCAGCCCAACCGCCTACCGAGTGAACCACTGTCGAACCGGCAAAATCCCAGAAGCCTGAGTCTGCCAGCCAGCCTCCGCCCCAAATCCAGTGTCCGGTAATTGGGTAAGCAATGCCTACTAACAGCAAGCTGAAAATTAAGAATTCAAGGAATTTAATTCGCTCTGCAACGGCTCCCGAAACGATCGTGGCAGCAGTTCCCGCAAAAACTAATTGGAAAAAGAATTTAGCGTTGAGGGGGACTCCCGTCCAGTTTAATGCACTGAAAATGCCTTGATAAGCGTCTCCTGTGGCGGGGCTGTTGTCAGCTACGTTCCACAGGAAAAATCCGCCGCTGGTGCCGATAAAACCGTTGCCGTCGCTGAACATTAAGGCAAAGCCTATCGCCCAATATGCGATCGTAGAAAGCGCAAAAACAATCAAGTTTTTGGACAGCACGTTAACCGCATTTTTTTGGCGACAAAACCCGGTTTCCAACATACCGAAACCGGCGTTCATAAAGAACACTACCATCCCCGCCACCATGACCCACATGGTATCCATGCCCACCTTAAGGCTTGCTAATTGTTCCTCGGTGGTTGGCGTGGCAGGGGTTTGGGCTACCGCCGCATATCCCCACACCAAGACGATGATTGCAGCTAAAGGTATGCAGGCTTGCCAACTTGGAGTGAGGCGGGCGATCGCCCGTGGTAACTTCTTCAACCTGTTGACTTTCGTAAAAAATTTAGCTGCTGGCAAATTTAAAGCCTCCCGCCTGACTTGTTTCGACTTTTTCTTTCCGACAGTCATTTTAATCACTTTTACCCTCTTTACGGCTAGTAAGCTCAGCAATATTCGGAAAACTTTCCAATCTTACTACAAAAGTTTATGGATTATTTGTTGAGATTGAGATAGTTATGATAGCCTAGCTCTTCTAGTTGATTTTGTTTTTTCAGTACAGATTCGGACAAAGTTTTGCGGTAATGCAAAACTCGCTCTAGCAATTCTGGCTGATGAGCTGCCAGTATCTGAACTGCCAGCAAGCCAGCATTCTTAGCGTTGCCGATCCCCACTGTTGCTACGGGTATCCCGGCTGGCATTTGCACGATCGAATACAGCGAATCTACCCCTTGCAGGTGGCGGCTAGGTACAGGCACCCCAATTACGGGCAAGGGGGTTAAAGATGCTACCATACCCGGAAGGTGCGCCGCTCCCCCTGCTCCTGCGATAATGACTTTCAAGCCTCGTTGGTGCGCGGTTTGGGCGTATTCCACCATGCGATCGGGGGTGCGGTGCGCCGAGACGATCGCCACGGCGCAAGCAACGTTGAATTCTTCGCAAACTGCGATCGCATCTTTCATGGTTGGCAAATCCGAATCGCTACCCATGATAATTCCAACTGTCGCTTGATTCATAAAATTTTCCGATTTGAGATTTCAGATAAATGCTAATTTTAAATGATTGCGTTAACTCAAATTTAAATATTTTGTACCAAAACTGACCCTTAAAAGCAATTTTGCCACAAGCCCCCGTCTGAGCAGCCATGGAGCCAGCAAAAAGCAAAAAGCTCCCCATCCTCATCGCCAGCCACCGGATTTATCCGTAGCGAATATTAAATCTAAAATCTAAAATCTAAAATCGGATGACTGAAGCCACAACCCCAACTGCCACACCCACAGATATTCTCAATGCTCGCCTCCCCGGTTGCAAGGATTTGCAGATGCTTGCTGTTGACGAAAGGGGAATCATTCAAGAAGTTTTGCCGATGGACGCCATATTTAAACGGATTTGTCCTCCCCATTTGCACGTGCTTGATGTAGCAGGCGATTGGCTTTCTCTGGGCGGTGTTGACTTGCAGATTAACGGGGCCCTCGGTTTTGCTTTTCCCGATTTAGAAAGCAAGCATATTGAAATTTTGCCGAAAATTTGTCAATTTTTGTGGAATCAGGGAGTGGATGCTTTTTTGCCGACTTTGGTGACAACTTCGGTGGATAAGTTTAGGCGATCGCTCTCGACTATAGCTGATTATATCCGCACTGTACAAACTACTGTTGCCACAACCAATAAAGCCAAAACAGCGGAAATTATCGGCGTTCACCTCGAAGGCCCTTTTCTCAACCCCCAGAAGCGAGGCGCTCACCCAGTTGAGTTTTTGCTACCGCTAACTATAGAAAATGTCAAGCAAGTTTTAGGAGATTGTGCCGATATTGTCAAAATAATTACTTTAGCGCCGGAGTTAGACAGCACTGGTGAAGTCATTTCCTATTTGCAAAGTTTGGGAATTTCCGTCAGTCTTGGACACTCCCAAGCGACGGCAGAGCAAGCTCAACAAGCATTTGAGCGGGGAGCTTCAATGGTAACTCACGCTTTTAATGCGATGCCGAGTTTGCACCACCGAGAACCGGGTTTGTTGGGAGCGGCGATTGTTTATCCGGGCGTAAAATGCGGTTTAATTGCTGACGGGAAGCACGTTTCTCCGACAATGATTGATTTTTTGCTACGCGCTGGTAGGTATCAAAAAGGCGTTTTTTTAGTGAGCGATGCTTTGGCTCCCCTGGGCTTGCCTGACGGTGTTTATCCTTGGGATTCCCGACAAATTGAAGTCAGAAAAGGTACAGCTTGGGTAAGATTAGATTATCACTCGGCCCTGGAATGTGCTACTTTGGCAGGTACTACTCTGCCGCTGTTGGCGGGAGTGCAGAATTTGGTGGAGTGGGGAATTTGCGATGCCGAAAGTGCGATCGCCTTGGCAACTGAATCTCCGAGAAGGGCGATCGGAATTTCGGGAATTACTGGCAAATCGGCAAGTCAATTGTTGCGCTGGAATTTAAATGCTGCGACAAAGCAATTGACTTGGCATCGGTTATTTTAACCTGTTATACCATTTTAAATTAAAGAATTTCAGAAGTGGGAATGTGCGAACTGGTATTACCCGATCGATTTGAGATTTTAGATGTGCCGTTTTAATCTAAAATCTCAAATCGCCAATCTAAAATCGGTTGTTGCAAGTTGCACATTTTCCGAACCGGATTGCTATATAATATCTAACCGTTGGCAATAAATCAGCAGCAGGCAGATCGATGAATTTGGTAGACGACAAGACTATAGTTAGACAGTATTTTAACTCGACGGGATTCGATCGCTGGCAGCGAATTTACGGCGAGGGCAAAGTCAATAAAGTTCAGCTAGACATCCGCACCGGGCATCAGCAAACGGTGGATACAGTCATCAAATGGCTGCAAGCTGACGGCAATTTGCCTGGGCTTTGTGTCTGCGATGCTGGCTGCGGTGTAGGCTCTCTGAGCATTCCTCTGGCTGACGCTGGGGCAATTGTTTGCGCTAGCGATATCTCTGAAAAGATGGTAGCAGAAGCTTATGATCGATCGACAGCAGTTCCCGGCAAGCTCTACAACATCTCCTTCGCCGCCCAAGATTTGGAAGCTTTAACCGGCAAATTCCACACAGTGATTTGTTTGGATGTGCTAATCCACTATCCTCAAAATAAGGCTGCAGAAATGATCGCTCACCTAAGTTCGATCGCCGAATCTCGACTAATTCTTAGTTTTGCACCCAAAACCTTAGCACTCACCGCCCTCAAAAAAATTGGTGAACTTTTCCCCGGCCCGAGCAAAACTACCCGGGCTTACCAGCACCGCGAAGCTGATATTATCAAAATCCTAGAAAACAATGGTTTTGTTATTAACAGAACAGCGATGACTAGCACTAGCTTTTACTATTCTCGCTTGTTGGAAGCTGTGCGGAAATAGGTTAAAAATATCTACAAGAAAGCTAATTTCTCATCAGCCTAGGGTGCGCCTAGCGCACCTTCCCTTACCAAAGTTAGGCAAGTGAATTTCCATACTCTGCGATTGATTCGCTCCCGCTGGCAATGACAAAGACGGCACGCAGCGCGCACCTTCGATATCAACAATTAGATGTTTTTTCCTCTTCCTTCTTCCTTCTTCCATCGGACTGACATCCGTTACATCCGTTACATCCCGTACATTGCTCGTTGCCGAACTTCCTTCTTCCCAATTCAATAAATATTATGTCAACGCTAATTTTAATTCGTATTTTTATAGCAGTCGCAGCGGTATTCGGAGGTTTATCCGTTGCAGGCGGTGCTTTCGCCTCCCACGCTTTGAAAAATCAATTGAGCGATCGAGCTTTAACAATTTTTGAGACCGGCGCCCGATATCAAATGTACCATGCCCTGGCTCTATTACTCGTCGCTTTACTCTTGAGCCGCGCCCAAGAGTCTCAAACCTTTTTTGCAGTCGCTGGATGGGCTTTTATTGCCGGCAATATCATATTTTCAGGCAGTTTGTACGCCCTAAGTTTGAGCGACATCAAATGGCTGGGTGCAATTACGCCACTGGGGGGAGTTGCTTTTATTGTTGGTTGGGGATGTTTGGCAGTCGCAGCTTGGAGTTTTAAATAGAGATGGGCAATTCCCAATGCCAAATCCCTCCGCGAGAGTTCCGCTTTTTGACCCCATGCCTTATGCCCTATGCCCTATGCCCAATACCCTAATTATCAAACACATCCCTGGAAAACATCTCTGTCAAAGTACGCAAGTAAGGTACAAATACCGTTAAATCTTCAGCAGGAAGCCGATCGCATATTTCCCAAAATAAAATCAGCAGCATATCCTGCACTAACTCCCAACTTACATGAAGTTTCGGATACAACATCACGCAAATTGGAAACAATTCTTGCTGTACCGGGCGAATACTACCTTCCAAAACGCACCAGCACAAATAGCTTTGAAAAATCTCGACATCACGGATACCAGAAATTTTTACCTCTCGATCGCTCAAATAGCCGCTGCTGCTGCGGTATCCTTGATGCTGAGCACTAGCTCGATCGTACACTGCACTAGCAATCTGAGTCGTGTGCTGCAACAAATGCTGAACGGCTAATAGAGCTCTTGAATTCGGGGGCTGATTCGCCGCAGCCTCGTTAATCTCTCCGTAGGGAATGTGCAGGTAGTCGTCTACAACTTTTAAGTAGGGCGCAAATTCCGCTCGCTCTGACTCCGAAAGACATCCTAACAAGATTTTGCTAGTGTATTGAAACTCAATTGTCACAAATCCCAGCACTAACGGATCAGTCTTTGAATATTTTCGCCTCACTTTGATAATATCTTTTCCCACCAGGACTGACAAGCGGAAAACAGGTTCTCTATCTGCATAAGCGTCTATTGCTTTCTTATATAAGGTGCGAGAATCGGCGGCCATTTCTAAAGAATTAATTAAACTTGGATCGATCGCGTGCCGCTCTATTTGTTTCCCTAAAAGAGCTTCTACTCTACTCCAAGCTATCTCGCTGGCTAATTTCAGGGTATCTGTCAATTTGTCAACTATTGGGGCTCTATTTCCCTCAAAAGTAGTTAAATCGAGGCTTGGGAGAATTTGGCGTGGCGCTTGGTTCTCTCGTGCCGCAACTGTACTGTAATATTTTTTTGCCCAGCTAACTGCGAAGGAAGAAACGCTGACACCTTTAGCTTTTGGGAGTTTGTCAGTGTCCAGTCCGATAATACCTTGGGGCGCCTGACTTGCGCCCTGTTGAAGTTGGTCGGCTGCTGGTAAAGATTTTGAAGATATTTGTGAAATACCCGTCATGATAAACCTCGTTTTTTTATTAAGTCGCACCCGATCGATTCCCCTAATTTTTAACGTTGTTAACTACAATTTTCTGCATTTGTACGTTGACAGTCATCAGCCATTACGCTTAAAGCTATAAGCCATTTCGCTCGACTGCCTGCATCTTTTATAAGTTGCACGTTAATAACGTTATTTATTGTGCGATCGATCACCATCATTCTGTGATCGCGATCCTAATTTATTTTTTTGACCTATAAAGAGGACTGGAAATAAATTTAATTTGTCTTAAAATCTAATAACTAAAGTCAAGTCTGCCTCAAAAAAACTGCTGCTTGAAATACTTTATCTTTGTTGTGGAGCGCTTTGGTTGATCGCCCTAATTTCTTAATGAAGCTAGGCTACAGCACGATCTAGCGATGACTTTGGTTAATTTATTTCTATAGGTCAATTAGAAATGTATTTTGAGCCTGACGATTGTTATGAAACCCCAATAAATTTAACGCTCGGTTTTTCTAAATAAAAAATTAAATTTGAGATGAGAATCAGATTTATGTGCATTTAGTTAATGCCATTGCCAGGGCAGTTTTTTGTGATCAGTTGTTTAGCTTCCCCGTGAAGCGAAGCTATCCCGTAGGGAATCGCCCGCAATTGATCGTCGTCCATTCGATCGACCACCTACCCTTCAAAACCGGAATTAGCGAGTGACTCCCCCGGTAGCGGGCACATTTTGCCAAATCCGGCGGGTTCGAGTCCTCTGTCGGAGGCGGAAGCCTGTCCCGACAACGAGAGGATTAGGTTGATGCGGCCCCCACCGGCGATCAATCCTCACAAACAGCACGGCCAGTACGTCTTTAAGGCTATGGCTTCGGGTAGGATTAGTAGGACGAGAGGAAGTGGATAAAGTCAGTAACTCAGGGCTAAAGCCACTGAGCTTGTAAGAGAGAGCTCTCGCAAGCTGTACTGACCAGCCTAAGTCTTCACTGACTACGTTATTTAGGTCATAACACCGGAGAATACGTCGCTAGTTTTCCGCTCTGTTGTTTACAGTTAAACAGTCTTAAAGTCACTGAGACAGTGCTGTAAGCGTGACAAGCCTTCATAACATTGGCGAAGCGAACTTTACCCCGAAAGGGAGATTGAGGCAACCATACCTCACTGGAGAGGTTGATTAAATTCCCTCTCCAACCCCGAAAGGGGATTCAAGGCGATTGAAATCGCCGCGCCGTTTTCCTCTCAGGGCTAAAGCCGCTGAGTTTCCCACTTACCGAGTTTTTTTATGAGCGCTAGCAGCAATTCAACTGAAATTAAGTTCGGAACCGATGGGTGGCGAGGACTGATTGCCCATGACTTTACTTTTGCCAACGTGCGAAAAGTCACCCGGGCGATCGCCAGTTACCTAGAAACCGCTTACACCAAAGACCGCCCAGTTCTAGTCTCCTACGATACCCGCTTTCTGGCAGACGAGTTCGCCCGCACCTCGGCGGAAGTATTGGCAGATTTGGGATGGACAGTGAAAGTGGTCGATCGAGATTGCCCCACACCAGTCATCGCCTACAGCGCCAAGCATCTCAACTCCGCAGGGGCCCTGATGTTCACGGCTTCGCACAATCCCGCACCTTACTGCGGCATCAAATACATCCCCGACTACGCCGGCCCGGCTACCCCGGAAATTACTGATACAATTGTGGCAAATATTGCTGGTGCTTCTGATGCCCCAGCCAAAGGCAGCCACAACGATAAAATCTCCACTTTTGACCCGAAACCCGAATATCTGAAGTTTCTTTATACTTTGATCGATGTGGAGCGGATTCGCTCTGCTAAGTTGAAGGTGAAGTACGACGCTCTCTACTCGACTTCTCGCGGCTATCTCGACGGCGTTTTGGAACACTGCGGCTGCGAGGTCGAAAGTTTTCACACCTACCGCGACGTGCTGTTTGGCGGCGGAATGCCCGAACCCAAGGGCGAACAGTTGGTTGAGTTAGTGGAAGCTGTTAAGAAGGATGCGGCGGATTTGGGTTTAGCTACCGATGGCGACAGCGATCGCTTTGGTATTGTTGACGAGTTGGGAAATGTCTTGACTCCAAATACTGTACTGTTGCTGCTGGCCCGTCACTTGGTTAAGAATAAAGGATTGACTGGGGCGATCGTTCGTACAGTCGCAACTACCCACTTGCTGGACAATTTGGCCGCCAAGTACGGTTTAACAATCTACGAAACCGCAGTCGGTTTTAAATACATCGGCGAAAAAATGCGGGAAACTGCGGTGCTCATCGGTGGCGAAGAATCTGGCGGTTTGAGCGTTTTGGGTCACATTCCCGAAAAAGACGGGATTTTGGCTGATATGCTAGTGGCTGAGGCGATCGCCTATGAAGGCAAACCGCTTTCTCAGCTAGTCGAAGAAGCCATTAAAGAAGCCGACGGCCCCCTGTACAACAAACGTTTGGACTTGCACCTAGAAGAAGCCCACAAAGCAGCCGTTTTGGAATCTTTTACCAAGAATCCCCCCACAGAAGTAGCAGGTATCGGCGTTAAGGAAATCGGCCGCAAAGACGGAATTAAACTTTATCTTGAAGACGGTGGCTGGGTACTGCTGCGGCCTTCGGGAACCGAACCCTTGATGCGCGTTTACATGGAAACCAATTCTGTGGAAAAAGAAAGCCAAGTTGCCCAACACATGGAAAAGGTAATTTCCCAGTTAGAACCTGTTTAATTTTCTACCTATTCCAACGGGGGTTTTTTCCCTAGCGTTTGGGATTGTGAGGTGCGCTTGGCGCACCTTACGTATTTTTGATAACTGCTGGGTCAGTTATATATTTGCAATACACTTGGATTTGTTTAAGTTTGGGAAGTGTCAATTTGTTTATGTTTGTTAAATTTTTAATTAATTAAAAAAATCCTCTCTTTTTCCGCATCTACTTGACTTTTCCCCTAATTGTATTGTAGAGTATTATATAATGGGATGTTTGCCAAAATAAAAATTTTACACGTATTTAAATTATAAAACAACTATACAATTTAAATTATTAGCCTGTCAACCGGTTTATGAAAACAATTCCTCTGCTCGCCATTAGTTTTTTAGTAGCAATTTTAGTAAGCGCGATCGGCATTGTTTCAGTGCAGAACGCTGCCCCCGTATCCTTAAACTTTATCTTTTTTCAATCGATACAAATGCCCGTAGGAGTAGTATTGGCAATGAGCCTGAGTGCAGGACTTATCGGAGGTGCGCTACTGCAACCGCTGTGGAACCTTTCAGATTCCCAAAACTCGCGTCCTAAATTTCAGGCAAATCCAGAAGAATCCGACACCGTACAATATTAAATAGATTTTATCCCTTAGAGGGAATATACCTGACCGTCAATCAGCAATCGAGTAATTCCCTTAGCTCGCAAATAAGGTGCTGCTTTTTGCAGCATACTGCTGTCAGGAATCTTGAAAACTCTTTGATTGCGAGTAGCAAATCGGCGGGCCACTCGGTGATTGTCAAACACTGCCAGGGTTTTCTCGCGAATTTCCGCCGCCGGAATTTGACCGAGTTCGCCAAAAGCTTTTAGAGGTCTAGTGATTAACTCTGCCGCCCGATCGACCACCAAATAACAAATTTTGGGCAGAGATGCTTCGCTTAAAGGCAAAACTTGAATTAGTCCTGTACCCCGAAGCTCGATCAACTCGCCCGACGATAGTGAACCGAGGAGACTGCCTTCAGACAGAGAGTCTTCATTTTCTACATCTTCGTCGAAGTCGTCATCTAAATCGTCTTCATCCTCATCCTCATCCTCGTCGTCGTCCTCGAAATCGCTAAAGTCTTCACCTGCCAGCAGCCCTTCTGCTGGCAGCATTGCCTTTAGTTCACCAGTCACAACAGCGCGGTGGCTGCGATCGGCAAGATTGGCTGCTGGGGCATCTGGCACATCAGAAACATCTAAATCAGACTCTACATTGCCTCGAATTTCTGGTTCTGCAACTGGTTCAGGGACTGAGTTAGAACGCTTTCGGATTGTCGGTCTCGAATTTGAGGCTGACGGCAGGACAGGGACTGACTCCGACAGGGGGACAGCTACAGGATCGGTTTCGCCATCATCTGCCGACGACTCAGTAGTCGCCTCTGTCGGTTCAGAAACACTGCTGCGATCGGACAAACGCTTTTGTTTTTGCTGCACTAGAAATTCGTATTCCGGCTCCGACAAAGCCCCCTGAATGATGCGCCTCACAGTAGAACTGCTCACTCCGTAGCGCTTTGCCAGAGTGATAGTATTCTCGTTTGACTGTCGGTACAGCCTGATGAGTTCGCGTTTGTCTGAATCGGAGAGTTTTGTAGGCGTCATGCCAAGTTTCCCAGCAAAAAGACTTGAAAAGACGCAGGCTAGCAGTCAGCGAACTGTGATTTTTCATCTTCGATTTCAAGCTCAGAGATGCCGACAAGGGCAAAGAAGCTTTCGCGTCCCCATCGCTTGCCAAAGCAACCCCAATCTCCAATCGCTACGCTGCGCGACGACTGCGCCTGCTCTGACGAGAGCGGGTTGAGATGTCATGTTCCAAGATAGCTCCAATCCCAAACAGGATGGCGCTGAAAACAAAAAAGACTTCCAGCAAACTGCCGCTTTGATAACTACCCTCAGCCTGAGTATCGCGCCATTTAAAGTACATATCTGCGATGTAAAGCGAAAAAGTTGCAGCCGCAATCATTCTCCAAGATTGGGAAAAACGTCCTCCCCAAAACGCCAGCAGCAA
Organism: Microcoleus sp. T3_A4; assembly: GCF_036700465.1. Lineage (NCBI taxonomy): Bacteria > Bacillati > Cyanobacteriota > Cyanophyceae > Oscillatoriales > Microcoleaceae > Microcoleus > Microcoleus sp. T3_A4. The sequence goes on from NZ_JAUBOY010000004.1 coordinate 197,169, forward strand.
TGCAGTAGCAATAATCAGGAGAAAAACATCCCCAACGATGTAAAACAAATTGATTGCGTTTTTGTGAGGCGCCAGTTGCTTGTCAAGTGCCATCACCCATGCGGGAGCTTTGATTTCTGCTTCTTCTTCTTCGGGTGCTGATGCAGCATCGGTCGCGGCTGCTTTTGCCTGTAACTTAGACGAATTTTCCAAAGCAGGCGCTCTTCCTGTGGCAGCGGTTGCTGGTGCAGATGTCACTACTTCTTCTTGAGTGGCTGCCGGAGCCATTCCTAGCTGGGCCCTCCAAGAGTCAGGTGCAGCAACCCAAATAGCTACAGCTATCCCGAAGGCTGCAATTCCCGCTAACAAAGCCCACTGCCAAATTTCTAGATTCAGCCGCTTGGAAGTCACAGCTACAACCATGCCCCCGATCAGTACCACATAGCTGGCCAGATAAAACGCATCTGCTGGAGACACGTCCGGGTCTAACCCGAAATAGAGTTCCCAAATCCCGAACAGCACGCCGGCTATGAAATAGAACAGCATCCCCAGACCTATGCCCAGCCAGACGTTGCGCCCGCTGACCATGTGGGGGCTTTGCCAGTTTCTAAAACAGACTAAAGCCGCTCCCAAGTATGCTCCGCATTCAAAAATATAAGTGCCGATCGAGTACCACAGAGGTAAACCCTCTTCTGCTGAGAGGGGGACGCTGAACAGCAAAAAAAACAGCAGCGCCATGACAGCCCAGACAATGCCTGCAATCACTAGGGTCTGAGCTGACAGTAAAGATGAAGATGTAGATGACTTTTCTGAAGTGCTACTCATAGGGATTCCACGAGACCTAACTAGCGGTTGAACGCACCCCATCTCAATCTTTGATTGTAGATGAGGATTCTTTCGCCAAAAAAACTTAAAAAACCTAGATCTGACGCTTCCGGAATAACTGGCGTCCTCAGTGTGTCGTCGGGACTTTTGCCCTCGTACACTATAGAAAGACTAAGCAAGAATAATCTCTATTTACTAATTCAATAAATTAGTCGTTAGTCGATCTTGTACCCGGAAATATAATGATAGATATACGGTAGATGTCTCCACCATTAAGGTTTTTACAGTACCAAATCTATCTCTGAAATTATACCCTCAAAGGTTGAGGGAGCTGTTTTTTTGCTTTCACTCTTCCCCACTCGTATCAATGATTGTGACTGGGGAGTGCGATCGAAACTGAATTAAATTGCCAGACCATAGGTGGCATCCAAACCGAATCAACAATTTGGTTGTCAATACAAGTTGGCAATCCAACTTGTATATCGCGTACCCCCTACAGTGCAATTATCTAAGCTGAATTATCTGGACCCAATTGTCTGAGAAATTGTCACAGATTTTCTATCCTGCGATCCACAACTTGTTGAGGGCTGATTGTTTCAGCCAATCTAGAAACTGAGTCCGATCCGGTGCTGGCATATCTTGCAGCACATCGCTCACTCCCTCCGCGAAGTCCGTATTGCCAAAATATGATTTGCCCAAGCGGTGGAGTTCTTGCAATAAGGTTTTGAGATGCTGCTCTTGCCAAGGAGGCACCTTGTGAGATTGCAAGGGACTAACGGTTAGCCAGTTTTTTATCGCATCAGGGGAGTCTGCCTGGGGGAAGTTTCCCTGCTGAAATACCTTGGCGATATCTTTCTGAAACGATGTGGCTTGCCTTGCGCCTAAAAGGTCTTCTACATCGAAGTAAACAGCTTGGAGTAGCAGCAGACAAGCCTGCGCGAACAGTGGTGCTTTGGCTGCTTCATTCCCTGCCGGTTCTTCACCGGCAAGCTGATCTAAACGGACTTTTCCCCAGACGCTATATCGATCCGGCTCTTCTAGCAGAACACAGGCTTTGCCTCGGTTGTCGGTTAAGTCCCGCCACAAGGCTCTGGCGTCTTCTGCTTGCTTGCCGTTGAAGGCGCTGATCAGGCGAAAAGTCTGCCCCTGATAATTGAGAATGGGAATTTGTTGATCCCGTTTTGGGTGTTGAAAATTGGTTATTTCAACATCCTGCCGTTTCAGAATAAACATGACACTGCGATTTGACTCCTGTCATGGCCGAGGTGCTGTGCTTTTGACACTCCCGATGCCTAAAGGCGAGGGGATTCTTGATTCAGCGAGTCCACTTAAATTAGCAGGATTGCTCCCGATCACCCAGAGATGGTTCTCTTCTCAAGCGTTCCGATACTTTTTTGCTAACAAATGCTAACAAATATCTAAGCTGAAATTGTCTCTCAGCCTTGGCGTATAAATCAATGCACGAAGGAAAATCCCCCGCGCACAATTTACGACTGCTGTACTGGCAACGCTTGATTTTCTCGCTCGTGCCGAGCAGGCGATTGACTGTTTTGCTTTGATGCCGTAGAGGAAGCTTATATAGAGGCTCCGTACCATCAGGGATTTTCACCTGAGTCTTTCAATCCTAGTTCTACCACATTTTTATCAAATATCAAGTCGAGCATAATGTTAGCCAACATAACTCAAGATCAGCAAATTAGTCATTCTGGCTCAACTCATACCTCAAATCAGGAGACGAGCTCTGGTTTTTCGCTAATGGGGTCAGCGTTTTAGGCTTTGCCACTAGGGGAGGTTAACATAACCAATAGACATCTGGGAAAAAGCACCTGTGACTCTTTTGCTGTCTGAGTTCCGTCTTAATTGGGAGAGATATCCGATCGACCAAATAGTTGGGTTTCAACTCGACCCCTAAATACTTTACGCGAGTTCACGTCCTACCTAGTTTTGATTGTAAATTTACAATTGTGCTGTTTGCAGGTGAGTTCCTCCAGCTTTTGTCAGATACAGTCTTGAAGGCAAAGGCACTCTCATCATCTTGGTTTTTTTCCCGAACCATCGCACTGCACGCCATATTTTTGCACCTCAAAGCGGTTTCTGCGTAAGTCATCACATAATTTACTTGCTCGATCGCACACTGCACCTATAGAATAATGTTGTTAGCGATTTTTGAGTTGGGTGCGTAACTCAGTTGGATAGAGTAGCTGCCTTCTAAGCAGCGAGCCGCAGGTTCAAGTCCTGCCGTACCCGTTAATAAAACCTAATACCATCAATGCTTTGAGCCGTTCTTTACCGAAAAGGAGAGAGTGGCTCAAACCTTATTTGTTGTGCTTTTGTTGTGCATTTGTTTCGCACAACAAATGCGAAACACCGCTTATCTGGGTCAGGTGGTATCCCGGCATCCTGTCGGTAGACACGGGTTAACTCTCCGAACCCAATATTTCCAAGAACGTATCCACGTCTGCCAAGTCCGCTCTGGATTTTTTGCGTCGCGCTTTTAACTGGTTGAGCAAGTCGGCCGCTTCTGGAAAAACTGCGACGGTCGGACCGGAGTTTTTATTTTCCTCCCGCTCGCGCTGCACTTCCTTGAGTTCTTGCTCCAGCATCTGAACCTTCAGTCCCAAATCGCCGTTGCGCTCGTGTAACTGATTCAGTTCCTTGTCCCATTCTGCAAGTTGCTTGTTGGCCGCTTTCTATTCCTACCTGAGCGATTCATCGTTGCCATCGCTAGGGTTTCAGCAGTTTTCTCCTGCCAAGAAAAGAGAGGCTGAGATATTATTTGCTTCGGATTTGTTTTGGATTTCGGGCATCCAAAACAAATCCGAAGCAAAAGCCCCACCTGCCAAACTGGGCGAATCTTCCTGCTTCTGGGCGATCGACACTGCTACCTTTCTGAGTATAGGTTTGACACAGCCGATGTACTATCATAAAAAGTCTATTGTGTCAATAGACTAGATCCTGCGATGTTCAAACACCACCAGCAGCAGGTTGTGGGCCGAGTAGCCCTCAGAGGTTATCCTTAGTAATCAGGCTAGTTTCCGACAGGTTTGGATATGTTCCCAACAACTCTATTTAATGTTCCCCAAAATTTAATGCTATTACTCGACCGCAGCGCGATCGACCGCTTAAAGCCCCTATTGGCGCAAACAACCGGAATGCCTATAGTTGCATCGGAAAATACGGCAACAATTGCGCTCGTATTGGTTGCTCTGGGAATTCTGGGTTGGGGATTTTATCGCGCCAGACCTTTTGGCAAACTGGGAATTTTGGCTTGGTTGCAGTCTGTTGCGCTGATGAGTCCCTGGCTGCTGTTCTTTGGTTTGTTCGCCGCCGGAATTTACCTCAATCTAGTGGCGGTATTGTTGCTGCTAGTGGCATCCACGGGATTGTACATTTATCTGGGCCGGCAATTGCGTAAGGCTGCATCCGATACAGTGCTGCCGCGGCCGGATGCTGCTGAGGTAAAGTCCCAAAGCGATGCTTTCTCTGCCCCTGAGTCGCAGCGACCACCAGGCCCAGAAACCATTAAGATCGTCACCTCGTCGCCTGCGAATAATGAATCAGAAATAATTCCCGTTCCGGTGGAAGACCTCAAGGCAATTAAAGGCATCTTTGGAATTGATACTTTCTTTGCCACAGAAACGATTCCCTATCAAGATGGGGTAATTCTCAAAGGCAATCTCCGAGGAGACCCAGAACAAGTACACTCACGTTTGACGGCAAGTTTGGAAGAAAAATTAAACGATCGCTACCGCCTATTTTTAGTAGAAAATCAGGACGACAAGCCCGTAGTTATTATCTTGCCCAGCACCAACGACCCGCAGCCCACAACAGTGTCTCAAAAAATCCTAGCAGTCGTCCTGCTGCTGGCAACAATTGCTACTAGCTTAGAGACAGGCGGTTTGCTGCTAAGTTTCGATTTCTTTAACTCGCCCGCTAGATATCTAGAAGTTCTGCCAATTGCAGCGGGAATTTGGGCGGTTTTAGGATCTGGGGAAATTGCTCGCCGAGTGCTGGCAAATCGGTACAAGGTTGGCTTGAGTTGGCCGTTTTTTATACCAACTTTGCAGATAGGTTGTTTTGGAGCGATCGACCGTTTTGAGTCGCTGCTGCCCAACCGTAAAGTTTTGTTTGACATCGCTTTTGCCGGGTCAGCCGCTGGGGGAATAGTTTCTCTGCTAATGCTGGTAACGGGTTTGCTGCTGTCTCACCCCGGCAGTTTGTTTCAAATTCCCGCAGAATTTTTCAAGGGCTCGGTTTTGGTGGGAACTTTGGCAAAAGTGGTTTTGGGTTCGGCGTTGCAGCAGCAGATTGTTGACGTTCACCCGCTGGTAGTTATCGGTTGGTTGGGCTTGGTAATAACGGCGATTAATTTGATGCCGGCGGGACAGTTGGACGGCGGTAGAATCGTGCAAGCCATCTACGGTCGGAAAATAGCCAGTCGCACTACTTTGGCGACTTTTGTGGTGCTGGCTATCGTTTCTTTAGTTAATCCTTTGGCTCTGTATTGGGCGATCGTGATTCTGATTTTACAGCGGAATCTGGAGCGGCCGAGCCTCAACGAGCTGACTGAGCCTGACGACGCTCGCGCGGCTTTGGGTTTGCTAGCTTTGTTCTTGATGATTGCTGCGCTGTTGCCGTTGACTCCGGCTTTGGCTGGCCGTCTGGGAATAGGGAATTAGCAGTAGTCGGGCATCTTTGGTAATAGGCTCTTGGGTTGCGGTAAATTAGTGGAATATAGGAATTGAGCGATCGAACTGGTAACTGAAGGGCGATCGGGTTCCTAACTACTAATTTCCCATTAATACCCGCGCCCAGGGCAATTTATCTACTACCAAAAGTTGATTTTTTTACAACCAAAAATTTGTTTAAACTCGATCGATTAAGTTTAAATAAGTTATCTGAGCCTATAGGATACAGTCATGGCTAATCAACTTCCTCCTGTATTGGTAACTTTTGATGCAGATGTTTTAATGACTGGCCGAACCCAAGTTTGGCAAGAATATGCGAAGGTGGGAACTTGCTATATCCCGGAAGTAGTGTACGACGAAATAGATCGTCTGACAGGGCAAGCGGTGGAAAAAGCTCAAGAGCAAGTAGCTAGAGAGTTTATGCGATTTTTTGCCGACAGCGGCTGGATTGCAACTGACGCTCAGGAAACACACCGCGCTCTCGAACCTTCGATCAAAAATCAAAGCAAGCCAGCAATGCTGGTGGTGGCGACGGCTCAGTGCGTTTACGGTTTGGCTCAAGAACACCCGGACGCATTGGTGATTTTTGTGTCCAACAGCCAGCCTCTGCTGAAGCGGCTGGCTTCTGTAGGCGCTACGAATCTCTGCGGGATTACCGGGGCGATGCTGTTAAATTGGGCGAGGAAAGGGGAACGCCCGCCGGCGGCGACTCAGCAATTGCAAAGTTTGATGCGTACCCTCGCCGAACGCAAATCGACTCAGCGCCCTAACAGCAGAATTCAGGATGCTGCTGTTGGCCACACGGGGGCTTCTGCTAGTAAGTTAACGGGAACCCGCGGCGCTTCTGAGCTAAAGTCGCCCAGCAGTTTTACTAAAACTAATAAAACGGGTTTGACTGAGAGCCGCAGTGCGAGTTCGCGGCCCAAAACACCGCGGCGTAATCGCGAGGAGGCGAGAGATTACGAGCCGGCTGTATATCGCATGAAACATATTACACCTCCGAAAAAAAGGGACAGCGGTTTTCTGTCTACTGTGTTCAATTTTTTGGGAGCGTTATTTTTCTTGACGGTAGCGGTAGGTATTTTGTGGCGAGTGTTCGATGTTAGGGGTTTTAGAAAGACTTTTGTGCCGGCTCTACCACAGCCTGTGCAACAATTTGTTAAGTCGATCGACCCTAAATAATCTGGTTTTCTGAAAATTTCACTTTCTGATGTGGCTGATTGGTGCTTTCGGTCATCGTTAATCTTGCACCTTGGGAAACTGGAATAGCACGCTTGGTTCACAAATGAGTTCCCTCCCCTAAATATAGCGGTAAGCGGCTCGTGGCGCACCCTACGGTTAGAATTTCTGGCATTAGTCCGCTGGGAATTTTCAACGGCTACTATCACAACAGAAGGCGAACGCTTCAATTTAGTGCTCTAAAAATTCCTTGCCATGCTGAACGGGAACGAAATAATTAGTGGATTAGCACTGGCTTTTGGGGGTTTTGCGTATGCTTTAGTATTTTTTGTTCTTCTTCCCTTCAGACAGTACGATTATGCAGCACCACTTGGGGCAATAGCAATGGCGATCGCCCTTACTCTAGCAATGAATTGGCTACTATCTGCATCGTTGTTAACTGGCTGGAGTTGGGTGGCTGCATTATTTGGTTTTCAGATAGCCCTCATGTTTTTTGGTAGCGTGTTTCTGGAAGATGGGCTGTACCTGCCAAATTTGTTGTTTTTTGGAACTATGAGCGTAGGATATGCGAGCGTTTATACCAGTTTTTCAAAACAAAAAATACTGGTAATTGTGGGTTTATGTACAGGATTTTTTCTGGCTTCAATGTACTTATTTTTGATTGGTGGCTATGTGAGCAAAGGCAAAAATCCGTTTCAGGGTTCTTCTACTCAGATGCTGCCACTGTTGAATCAAAGGGTAGAAATTATCACCGACAATCCCAAACAATTGTATTTGAATGGCAAAACAGGCGAACTCACGCATATTAACCGTTATGAGGTGACAGTGAAACTAGATTCTGGAGGAGATGAGAGATTGATGTGGCCCTATGTCGATGTTTGGTGGCAGGATATTAAGGCTGCTAGCTAACAGAAATCGCAGTAATTTATATCGTTTCCGGTTGCACCGTCCGTGATAGTCAACAGTCAACAATCATGAGGAGTGCAACCGGAATTGATATCATTCACTATTTAAAGCTGGTGCTGTTCCTTCTACAGGTCGAATAATGACCGATTTATTAGTAGATTGTTGCTGAAAAAGTGCCTTGAGTGCTAATTCAAGATTTTCTGCCATGACGATGCGGTTTTCGTAGGCAGCAATAACTCTGATTAAAGTTGGCAAACTATTGCGTTCGGCTTCTAAGTAAAGAGGTTCCACATACAGTAAAGATTGTTCTATGGGAATTACTAATAAGTTTCCTTGAATGGCTTTGGAACCCTGGCGATTCCAGAGAGATATTTGTTCGGAAATAACCGGATCTTGGTTAATTAAAGCTTCTATTTGTTCCGGGCCGTAAACTAATCGCTGTTTGGGGAACAGATACAGCAGCAATTTTCCGTAATCGCCACCATCCGATCGCCCTGCAATCCAAGCAATTAAATTGTTGCGACTTACTGGTGTAAATGGCAGCAGCAAAATAAATTCTTCTGCTGTTTCCGTTGGCAGCTTCATAATCAAATAATACGGTGCTACGGGCTGCTGTTCGCTGCCATAAATTTCATTGGGAACTCGCCACAAATCCTCTCGATTGTAAAATACTTGCGGGTCTTCCATATGATAAGTTAGCAAGCGTTCGGATTGAATGCTCAACAAATCTATTGGATATCGGATGTGTTTTCGGAGAGCCGGAGGCATTTTGTCAAGGGGTTTGAAGAGCCCTGGAAAGATAGCCATCCAACTGTTAATAATCGGATCGGAGGGATAGGCAACGTAGAAGTCAACAGAGCCGTTGTAGGCATCAATTACTACTTTTACAGAGTTACGGATGTAGTTAAATTCATGCTTTCCTGGGTCAGAATATGGATAGCGATCGCTCGCTGTATAGGCATCGATAATCCAGTAAAGATAGTTGGGAGATTTATCAGTAGCCGAGGGTGAAGGTTTAATCTTGTTGCTAGTTTTATCTGTTTCTTTTTCTATATCATCATGGCTAAGATTGGCGTTGGCTACTACTAAATACGGGTCAGAATCGTAGCGCAAAAAAGGAGCGATCGCCCGGACTCTTTTATTAATATTTCGGCGGTACAGCAATTTAGTTTCTGGGGTAAAATTGCGCGTCAGTGCCATTTGCCAATTTTTGAGATAATTAGCAAACAGCCAGCGCCGCCACAGAGAACCGATGACAATTCCGCCCCTACCGTTGTAAGTATTGTAAACATTTTCTTCGCCACTAGGATAATCGAATTCTTTGACTTTTGTGGGCGTCATCGCGTCTGTATCGGTGATTTCGCCGTAGTAAATTCGCGGGTAGCCGATCGGAATACTGGCCCGAATTCGATCGCTAGTTACTTCCAAAGCAGTCTCTCCTTTCTGGGCTGCAACTCCAATATCTTTGACAAAATAATCGGGTAAACCGCCGACACCGACTCTGTTTACGGGAGAAAGAGTAAAGCCGTAACCGTGAGTGTAAACTAGGTGTTCGTTCACCCAAGTTTGAGCATCGGGGGCAACTGCTGTGTAATCTAATTCCCGCGCTGCCAGAAACACTTGTTGGCTGTCCGAATCTCCCTTTTGCGCTTTTTCATTTTTGATTGTGTAGCGATCGATATCGGCATCAGGAAATGTATAATATGGTCTAATTTGCTGTAACTGTCGGGTCGTTTGCAGCAGCGGTCGCTTGTCCCACAGGCGGATGTTGCTAATAGTAAGTTGATTTTTTTCTAAGTCGGAATAAGTAAGTTTTCCGGCGGGATCGAATGTTTTTATTTCGATTTGGTTGAGGTCAAAGGCTTCTTTAGTAAAGGCTATGCTGCGCTGAATGTACGGCTGTTCTCGTGCTAGTTCGTTGGGTTGAACTATGAGTTTCTGCACAATTTCTGGCAGCAGCCAACCTCCCAAAAAACTTAAAGTTAGCCATGCTAAAAGAATTTTTTTTATGAGTTCATTTTTAATTTTGAATTGGTAAACCTGCCACAGCATCAAAAGTGCGATCGCCCCCGCCAAAATACTCAAAAATCCATAGGAGGGCAGCCGCACCATCACGTCAGCATAATTTGCCCCGTAAGTAACGTCTCCCCGCGCATACAGCAATTCGTAGCGCCCCAACCAGTAGCGCAATGCAATAGCTAGCATGGAAGCTGCACCCAACCCGTACAAGTGCCGCTGCTGCGATCGAGAAAACCCCAAAAAGCTCCCTTGACTCAGGCTATTTCCTGATAGCAAATATGTTAAAGCACAAGATACTAAACTGTACACAAATACAACTGTCAGCCCGAATCCTAGCAAATCTAAGATTGGCAAAATAAATACATAAAAGCTAATATTTTGATTAAAAAGAGGGTCGGTTGTGTTAAAATTAATAGGGTAAAAATATTGCAAAACATTTGTCCACCGAGTAGCGACAATAAGCGCGATCGCCAAACTGAGAAAAAGGGCGATCGCCCGCAGCCAAAAATCAGGCTTAATTACCACAGCTAACATTGTCCCCAGCAGCAAGCCCAACTGCCACCAGCGAGAAAATAGCTGCACTGCTATTTGTTGGATTGACTCAATTCCCAACTGCACCGGCGGCGAAGGTAAATTGTCAGCTATACCGAAATAGTTGATGCTGCTGGCAGCTAACAGCCCGCAGTGAATTAATGTCAAAGTTGCGATCAAGGTCAATCCGAATACTGCCAACAGCAACCAAGAAAAGGTAATTTGGGATTTAGCAACAGGTATTTGGTAATTCTTCCCGGTGTTGTTCGCCCTCAGTGAAGCGAATAGCGCCCCCGGCACCGGCGATTTCATTTCCTCTGCCGAATGTTGCAGGCGGCGGGCTAAAGCCAAATTTCCCAGCAAAAAGACAGAAGAAACAGCAATTGCGATCGTCCCCAGCAACCCTTGAGTTTTCAGCTTTAACAGAAAAACCTGAAGATATCCAACTTCCTGAAACCAGAGAATTTCTGCCGCAATGCGGGAGGCTAATTCAAAAACCAGCCATAGCCCCGCAATCAGTAGGATTATTTGACAAATTCGCCTATTAGTCATTAGTTATTAGTCATTAGTTATTGGTTGAATGATAACTGATATCAGGTTCGAGCAATTTACCCTCCCGAATGATGCTTTGGCCGCAAGGGTTGGAGGCATTTTTATTCATGGTAATTGACTGGGCATAATATGACTCCTGCTTTCCAGTCAACGGCTAACTGCTTTCCTGTCAACTGACTAATGACTAATGACCAATGACTAATGACAAACTAGCTGTACTGCTGATTGACATCCACATCCAAATTAAACAGTGTTTGCAAAGTTTGCATCGCTTGCCGCCGCGCCTCAATATCCTGCTGAGCGCGCAACTGTACCATCGGATCGTGCAAAATCTTATTCACAATCCCCCTTGTTAAAGATTCAATCACGTCTTGATGTTTCTCCGAAAATTCCGAACCCAGACGCGATAAAGCTTTTTCTAACTCTTGTTCCCGAATCAATTCTATCTTATCCCGCAAACAGCTAATAGTAGGAACCGTTTCCAGACTGCGCCACCAGAGATCAAAAGCCTCTACTTCCTGTTCCAGCAAGCCCTGAGCTTCCATTGCCATTTTGCGGCGGCTTTCGTGATTTTGAGCTACCACTGCTTTCAAGTCGTCCACATTAAACGATCGCACATTAGCGAGTTCGTTCGCATCCGAGTCAATGTTGCGTGGCACAGAAATATCCACCAACATCAAAGGGCGATTCGGGTCTAAAACCGCTTCCAATTTAGCTTTATTTAACAGTGGCTCGGTAGCTGCGGTACTGGTAAAAACCAAGTCAGAACTGGCAATTATCTGCATCATTTCCGAGAGCTGATACAGGTGCAATTCAGCATCTTTAAACTGACCTGCCAACTCCAGGGCGCCCCGCACAGAGCGGTTAACGATCGAAATATGGCTAGCTCCTTTTGAGAGCAAATGCTGCACCAAAAGCCGCGACATTTTACCAGCACCGATAATCGCAATTTTGCTGCTTGCTAAATGCTGACCTTTCATTTGAGCCAATTCTGCCGCCGCAGAACTAATCGAAACTGCACCGGTACCGATGCTAGTTTCCGTGCGAACTCGCTTCCCTGCTGTGAGAGCTTGCTTGAACAAGCGCTCTAAAATTCTGCCTACACCTTTGTACTGCTGGGCGAGTTTGTGAGTTTGTTTCACCTGAGCCAAAATTTGTCCTTCTCCGAGCACCAAACTGTCGAGGCCAGAAGCCACTCGCATCAAGTGCATCACCGCATCTTCGTGCAGCAAAATAAACAGGTGAGGGCGCAAAGACTGCAAAGGAACTTTACTGCATTCGGAAAGGAACTGAATAACCTCTCGCACACCAGGCTCCGACTCGCTGGTAACAATATAAATCTCTAAGCGGTTGCAAGTGCTGAGGATGGCAACCTCTTGAATGTGCGGGTAGCCACGCAATTGGGCGATCGCCGCTTCAACTTTCTGTTCTGGAATGCTCAGTTTTTCGCGAACTTCTACCGGCGCTGTTTTGTGGCTGAGACCTATGACTGCAATATTCATATCTGTGATTTGTCACTATTTCTTTCTTAGTTGTTAACAGTCACCTGTTATTAGTTCTTAGTTTATCGCTAATTGCTAATCATCGGTGACTGTTAACCGTTAACTGTTAATTGTTAACATTTAACTGTTAACCACTAACTAATCACTAATTCAATTGCAGAGATTTCGGCTGGTCAAACATATGGATTGTATCCACAAACCGAGCAGTTTTCGACTGAGAAGAAATTACCAAACTTTCAGTGCGAGCGCCGCCGCCAAAGAAGCGAACTCCATTCATCAGCGTTCCGGGAGTAATCCCGCAAGCTGCAAACAGAACTGTTTCTCCAGATGCCAACTCTTCAGCATTGTAAATCTTGTCAGGGTCTGTGATGCCCATGTCTTTAAGTCGAGCGATATTGCTCTCTTTGCTTTCACCGATCAAACCAGTTTTTACAACAGCCGGATCGTAAATTAACTGCCCTTGGAAGTGACCGCCCAAGCAGCGCATTGCTGCTGCGGAAATCACACCTTCGGGTGCAGCGCCAATACCCATAAGTGCGTGGATGTTGGAACCAGAAAACGCGCAAGAAATCGCTGCCGAAACGTCGCCGTCGCTGATCAGCCGAACTCTTGCACCCGCTTGCCGAATTTCATTAATTAAATCTTTGTGTCGGGGGCGATCCATGACCACCACCACCAAATCTTCAATACTGCGGCCGAGACAATCAGAGATAATTTTGAGGTTTTGAGTTGGCGTTTTGCGAATATCTACATGATTCTTAGCAGCCGCAGGAGCCGCCAATTTGTTCATGTAGAAATCCGGTGCCGCAAACAAACCACCTTTTTCAGAGATTGCCAAAACTGCCATCGAACCGTTTTGACCGTAAGCTACCAGGTTAGTACCTTCGCAGGGGTCAACAGCGATGTCAATTTCGATCAATTCATCTATGTTGCAGACATCTTTGGCATCTTCGCGGGTACAAATACCTACTTGTTCGCCGATGTAAAGCATGGGTGCGTCATCGCGTTCGCCTTCGCCGATGACGATGCGGCCGCGCATATGAATTTTGTTCATGCGCTCCCGCATGGCTTCTACAGCCACTCTGTCAGCTTCATCTTTCTCGCCTTTGCCCATTAAGCGAGCGGAGGCGATGGCTGCCTGCTCAACTACTTCGATAATCTCTAAACCGATTACATTGTCCACGAACTAGATCCTCCCAACTGCTGATGCGTGCCTTGTGCTCTTTTGCACTCCCAGCCATCAAGTTTATCAGAGGCGGGGATCTGTGCGAGCGCAAGCAGTTGCTTAGTTTGTGTTAACTTTTGCTTCTTTGAGACTGGGGCTGGAAAATCTGATCCCAACCAGCTCAAAGATCGATCGCCCCAATACTTCACTCTTGCTCGATTGATCGCACGCGGGCCCCCAGGGAGCGCTAAATCGAGGACTCCAGAGGTTCCGGGGGAGCGAGGGGCTGTTTCAGGCAACTTGTCATCCCGAATGGCGTTAAAGGTTTTATGATTAGTTTGCGATCGCACGATTTCTCAGAAACCTGGTTGCCAAACCGGATTTATCGTTACTAAACCCAATATTTTGGTATAAACCGGGTTTCTGAGGGTAAGTCCTAATGATGATCGCAAATCAAATGGACAGCCCCAAATCGGGACGCAGTAGACTTTATCAGCGGGAAGGAATAAAAAATGATGATGAAAGCCCAAGATATTATGACCACAGATGTTGTTACCATTCGCGGTTCGGCAACTGTAGCTGAAGCGGTGGCGATGATGAACGATTTGTGTTTGCGCGCTTTAATTGTGGAACGTCGCCACGAACAAGACGCCTACGGCATTGTCACCGAAACGGATATTGTCTATAAAGTAGCAGCCTACGGCGTAGACCCCAAAAAAGTCCGCGTCTTCGAGATTATGACCAAACCGTGCATCACGGTGAATCCAGACTTGGGCGTGGAATACGTGGCTAGGTTGTTCGCGAATACCCGCATCCGCCGGGCGCCGGTGATTAAGGACGAGCTAGTGGGCATTATTTCGGTCACAGATATCTTGACAAAAAGCGATTTTCTTGAGAAGCCGAAGAGTATTTTATTTGACGAACAAATCGAACAGGCGATCGCGGAGGCCAGAACTATCTGTGCCGAGAAAGGCGTTACTTCTAGAGAGTGCGCGGTAGCGTGGGATATTGTAGAGGAAATGCAGGCTGAGGCTTCTCACCAGCGATCGATGAAGCTTGAAAAAACGGCTTTTGACCAGTATTGCGAGGAAAATCCCGAGGCTGCTGAAGCGCGGATATACGACAGTTAATTTAGTTATTAGTCATTAGTTATTAGTTATCAACTCTTATTTATGGATTGATAACTAATAGCTAACTATCGGAAAGAGCTTTTTTTCTCAGAGCCTCACGAAAAATAAAAATCTTAAGTGTTTGGCTCAGTCATACAAAACACGTTCAGCTTATTCCCATCAAGATCGCGAAAATATCCCGCATAAAACCCTGGCAACACGCCTCTTGGCCCCGCCGCTCCTTCATCCTTAGCCCCAAGTTCGATCGCTTTGTTATAAACTAAGTTGACTTTTTCGGGACTGTCAACTTGAAGAGCTATCATTACTCCATTGCCAACAGTTGCTCTGTTACCATCAAAGGGTTTTGTAATAGCAAGTGCTGGTCCCTCTGGAGAAACGCTCCATGCGATAAATCCGTCGAATTCCATGAATCGTCTAGCGCCAATTTCAGCAAGCAAAGCATCATAAAACTTGGCTGCCGTTTCAACATCGTTGGTACCGAGTGTAACGTATCCGATCATATTTTTTGTCTTCTAACTGATGTTAAGATGAAAAAAAATGTTTGAGCCAATAAGAACTGAGTTAAACTAATCCTTATAAAACCAAAGCTACAACTCAAACATCATTTTAGATCATAACTCAAACTATCTCGGTTTTCTCCGCTGCAATGATTTATTGCCGATCGCTAATACATTCGGGACTGTCTCTAGTTGGACTGTTGACGATCGCACTTACCGCCTTTGCTTTCATGGCTTCGGAAGCATAGGGCTTTAACAGCGACAAAACTTCCTGAGCATTGTTAACAGCAGGATCTAGCCACTGTTCCCAATCGCTGTCGGGGAGAATCACCGGCATTCGATCGTGCAGCGGCTGCACTGTTTCGTTAGCCTCGGTAGTAATTATACTGCAAGATACAATGTTTTCTTTTTCTGGAGATTCCCAATTTTCCCACAAACCGGCAAAAGCAAAAGGTTCGCCGTCGGCCTTTTGAAAATAGTAAGGCTGTTTGTTCTTTCCCTGCTGTTGCCATTCGTAGAAGCCGTCAGCGACTATCAAACATCGCCTGTGCTTGATGGCGCTGCGAAAAGCAGGTTTTTCGGCTACAGTTTCCGATCGCGCATTGATCATCTTGCTGCCCATTTTCATGTCTTTTGCCCAACTTGGAATCAAACCCCAGCGCATGAATTGAAACTGTCGCTGCATTTTTTCTTTTTCAACTGTTACTGTGGCAACTGATTGAGTTGGGGCGATATTGTATCGCGGTTTGATGTCGGGAACTTCCGACAGTTTGAAGAACTCGGCGATGATTTGACCTGAAGTAGTTAAAGTGTATCGTCCGCACATAATTTATAGTTGGTATTAACGCGGTTTTCTCTTAATTCCGGCAGTCCAGTATTGGTCGGGTTATCCACAGTCCGGCAGAGGTTTAAACCCCTGCCTCAAAGCTCAAGTCGGTTAAAACCGACTGGAAATACGATCTCAATATCTATCTATTTTAGTCCTCTTTTAGAGGACTTTAGCTATGAGACAGGGGTTAAAAACCCCTGTCGGATTGTCGGACTAAACCGGGCGGGCGGGACGCCCACTCCACAATAAAATTCCTTCTTTGTGGAACAGGCATCTTGCCTGTTCTTTGGATTTACCCTTGGGTGGGGGCGGGTTTTCGAGATGATTGGTTTTAGGGAATTATTGTTGGTAAAACCCCACGCTACGAGACATTGCTAAATTGTGGAACATTCGCAGACAACCATTCGGCGCGCAACTTTTCAATAGCTAATTCTTTGAATTTAGCTTCTACTTCAATCCAAGGAGCCTGATAATAACAATTAGGCATTTCTGTAATTACATCGCTGTGGCGCGGGTCGGCAAAAAATTCTCTGCCATTTGATATGTGTACTAATTGCCATTCAGGAACAGACCAAGTGGTGCGGGCTGCTGCGAGCATTTCGGCCACACTCGGATCGTCGTAAGTTTCTAAATGTTCGTGAATGACGTGGTGGTGGGCGTCAAAAACCATTGGTACGCCGGTATCGAGACAAACTTCTAAAATTTCCGAGGAACTGTAAGCGTATTCGTCATTTTCAAAGGTTAAGCGCGATCGAATTGATTCGGGTAAATCGCGGATGACTGATTTGAGTTGCGAAGTGCGATCGCTCTTGCCGCCGTGAATGTTCATCAGTGCCTGGGGCGATCGGGGCTGTCCCAACATATCTAAAATTAAAGCATGAGTCGCGAGAATTTTAATGCTATTTGCAACGACATCAGACTTGTCGGAACTGAGCACTACAAATTGATCCGGGTGAAGTACCAAGCGGATACCCAAAGAGAGGGCGCGATCGCCCGTAGTCCGCAATTCCTCAGTCATAGAGTGTAGCACTGCTTCCCCCAAATCTGTATCTGCAAAAGGGAACAGTGCAGAAGTCATCCGGTAGAGCTTAATCTGATTAGCTGAACAGAAGTCGATCGCTTTGTCAAGTCGTTTTAAGTTGTCTGCATACAATTCGCGCAACACTTTTTCTTGTTCAAGTTCTGTTAGCTGTAACAGCCGCTTCCGCGTGACAGTGCGAAAGCGAACTGCATCGGATGTTGTAATGCAGACTAGCCCCAATTCCGGCAATTTTTCCTGTTCCACTACTTGGTTAATCCCGCTCATTTAGCAATAATCCCTAACTTTAATTTTATATTAAATAGGTTTCTCATAAGGACTTGAGTTTTTAGTCTTGAAGTTTTTAGGTACTACTCAACCTGCCCAAATAGTCCGGCAGAGATTGAAATCCCTGGCGGACTATGGAAGTGCAAGATGTAATTAGTACAAACCTAATTTTTATCAAACCTCTAATCAACCACGTCGCAGATAGCATATCGATGACAATTAATCGATATAACTATTGCTGTTCTTCGCCAGACTCAGCCTCTTCGTCGGGCCGGGCGGTGGCAACAGGATTTTCCATTGCTTCGTTATGGAACGGATAACCGGATGTTTCTTGATTTAGCGGGTCAGCGGGTTGATCATCGGGGGATGTAATTTGACCGTTAGTGTTGGTATTGGGTTTTGTGGAAGAGCCTTTATGGCTGGCGTGACCGCTACTCATCTTTTTTTCCTCATTTAGGTTTATGGAACAATTTCTAGCTTAGACTTAGCGGCTGCGGGCGATCGCCTATCTTAAGTCAGAGATGTTGATTAATAGTTGAGGATGCTATAGCCTTTCTTGGCAACAGTGCGGTAGATAGGAAAACCGCAGATTAAGGCAGATAAACACAGATTAACGCCGATAAATTCAAGATATCTCTGCGAATGGCAATCCGATCGGGAATTGGTCGCCTGTGTACCTCACGAAAATTGATAAAGGCTATATATCTCATGATTTTCCCCCTTTCTCCTTGACAATTAACTCCGCAAACGCCCCGATCGCATAATGCTAATAACTAACCACAAACCCAAAAAACTCGCCGCCCCAAACAAACCCGTGCTCAGAAAAGATAGCTGAGGAGTTTGTGCGTTAGAAGAAATAATTGCCGCCCCCACAATTAGCGAACCCACGACAATACTAAAAGAAAGTCGGTTCGCAGAATCCCCCAGAGTGCGACGCAGCGGGTCGAGTTCTTTTAGGGTCAAGTTCCACTTCAAAGTTTCCGAAGTAACTCGGTCTAAAAGCACTTCCACCTGTCGCGGAGATTGCAAAGATAAGCTTTTGAGATCCAGGGCAGTTCTCAGCAGAGCTTGGATCGGATCGTCTCCTAATAACTGACGCCGAAACATATCGGTCATCAGCGGTTTGACCTGCTCTACAATATTAAATCGGGGATTAAAAGAGCGCGCCAGTCCCTCCAAATTAGCTAGAGTTTTTGCATACAAACCGAGATTGCTGGGCAGTCGAATTTTATTTTTGCGGGTTATTTCCAGCACCTCATAAAAGATTTCCGACAAGTTCATTTGCGACAAGCTGACATTGTAATACTTGCGGAGCATTCGAGCTAAATCGTTCTCTAGATTAACTAGACTTGTCGGCTGAGCAAATTCGGCCATTTCTAAAGTTAATTGAGCGCAGCGCTGAGCGTCTAAATCGACAATTGCCAGCAACATTTCTGTCAAATTCTGCTGAGTTCGCGGGTCTAATCTGCCGACCATGCCGCAGTCCAGCAAAGCTATCCGGCCGTCTTTGAGATAAAATAAATTGCCGGGATGCGGGTCTGCGTGAAAGAATCCGTCGATGTACAACTGCTGGAAGAAAACGCGGCAAAGCAGCGTTGTAATTTCTTCGCGTTCGGCATTTATATCTCCTTTGTGGCGAATTCCTTGCAAGTCGCCTAACAAAATTGGGACTCCGTTCAGCCACTCCATTACTAAGAGTTTTTTTGTAGTCAACTCCCAGTTAATTTCTGGTAGGACAACTTGTGTGGGGTCAAACCATTTACTTTTAGATAAATTGCGGCGCAGTTCGTCTGTGTAGCTGGCTTCTTGAATGAAGTCTAATTCTGCACGCAGGGCGATCGCAAATTCTTCTGCTAGGGCGACAATATCGTATTGTTGACCGAAGTCTGTGAGCATGACAAGTTCTGCCAAACCTCGGAGCACGGCGATGTCTTGTTCGATGACAATCTCAATACCGGGGCGCTGAACTTTGAGGGCGACTTCGCGACCGTCTTTTAAAGTAGCTTTGTGGGTTTGGGCGATCGAACCTGCGGCGACGGCTTGAGTGTTAAATTTAGCGAAGGTATCTTCGAGAGATTGTGTGAGTTCCTTGCGGACGATAAATTCTACTTCCGACCACGGTACGGGCGGCACTTCCGCTTGTAGGGTGGAGAGGATTTCGATGTAGGTGGCTGGTAAAAGGTCGGGACGGGTGCTCAGCAATTGTCCCAATTTGACAAATACTGGGCCTAATTCGACGAGGATGTTGCGGAGAACTGCTGGAGTTGGGAGACTGGGTGCGTCGGTTTTGCGGCCGGTTAGGAGGCTTTTCATGTAGTCCCAACCGTTGCGGAAGACGACCTCTAGAATTTCTCCTTTGCGAGAATTGTTTTGAACTAGGCTAAACAAGGGGCCTCCGGGTCGATCGGGTTTAAGGGCTATATAACTACTAGGATAGCGCTGTTGACCGGGCTGACCAGTGTCTTGGGGAATAAATTGGGGGTGGTGGGAATGGGCGTGACAGATTTCGGGTGTGGGGGCGATCGGTCTTTGGCCGTGGCATTGCTCCTCATAGTAATATACAGTTAAAGCAGACATGATATTTTTATAATTAAATTTATTGACTTGAAAAGATGTGTCCAATAATTGAATGAGTAAGTTATTACAAACCCGATTCTCAATGTGTTTAATACCGTATAAGAGACATGATTGCCATCCAATTTCCTACCAACTCGATCGAATTATCCATCAACTTAAGTGACGAGCAATTTTTTGAGCTTTGTCAGCACAACCGCGATTATCAGTTTGAACGTACAGCATCAGGGGAATTAATTATTATGCCACCGACAGGCAGTGAAACTAGCAAGCGCAATATGGATCTATCGTATCAACTTCAAGCCTGGAGTCGGCAACATAATCTAGGAGTTGCCTTCGACTCTTCGGGAGGCTTTACACTCCCCAATGGGGCCGATCGCTCTCCTGATGCCTCTTGGGTCAAAAAAGAACGCTGGGATGCTTTAACACCGGAACAAAAAGACAGTTTTGCTCCTTTGTGTCCTGATTTTGTTGTTGAGTTGCGTTCTCGGACTGATGGGTTGAAAAAAAATCAAGAGAAAATGCAAGAATATATAGATAACGGTGCTAAATTGGGTTGGTTAATTGACAGGCAAAATCGGCGGGTAGAAATTTATCGCCCCGGTCAAGATGTTGAAATTATCGAAAATCCTGCCACTCTATCAGGGGAAGATGTACTGCCTGGTTTTGTGTTGAATTTAGAAGAAATTATGTAAATAAAGTAAATAGTAAGGCACAACACAGATTCAAAAAGGAATGCCGGGATCAACAGTGATGAATAGTTGGTGTATCCGCCATCAGAATCCGTGTCGTGCGGCCTCATCTCACCTTCACAGCAAATCTTTCAATTTCTCATCTTCTCCCAACACCTTAATTACCTGTTTAATCTCCTGCGTCCTGTCCTTTTTCACAATCAAAGTCACATTGCCATCTCTGACAACTACCACATCTTCTAAACCAATGGTGACAATCACCTCATTCTCATCGGCTGCATAAAAAATGCCGCCTTTGGTATCAATTCCGACGTGTTTTGCTAACTCGACATTGGGTTTATCTCCTTGCAGCAAACGACCGATCGCATTCCAATCTCCCAAATCGTCCCAGCTAAAGCCTACGGGCAGAACACAAGCCTTTTGGGTCTTTTCCATCAGCGCGTAATCGATGCTAATTTTGGGTAATTCCGAGTAAGCCTGCGCGCCTTTTGCTTCCAAAGCTGCCATCATTTCCGGTACATGATTTCGCAATTCTGTCAAGACAGTTCCAACTCGAAAGACAAAAATTCCGCCGTTCCAACTAAACTTGCCGCTGGCTACAAATTCTTCAGCAGTTGTGCGATCGGGCTTTTCCGTAAACCTCGCCACCCGATAGGCCGGAAAACCACCAAAACTGCCAATTTCCTCGCCTTGTTCGATGTAGCCGTAGCCGGTGGAAGCATAACTCGGTTTTACTCCCAAAGTGGCGATCGCATCCTGATTTTTCGCCAACTCGGCCGCCGCCTCCAAAGTCTTGATAAACTCCTGTGGTTCCCCAATCCAGTGATCCGCGGGGAAAAAACCAACAACCGCATCCTCACCGTAACGCTTGCCAGTTTCTATAGCAGTCCAGGCCACCGCCGGCGCCGTATCCCGGCCCTCCGGTTCCGCCAGCAAATTCTCCGGCGGTAACAGCGGCAACTGTTCGCGAACCCCCGCAGCCAACATTTCCGACGTTACTACCCACAAATCGTCCCAACCGTTACCTAATGTTAATAGTCGATCGGCAGTTGCTTGCAGCAAACTCTTGCCACTACCGTCGAGACTCAAAAACTGCTTGGGCCGCTGTTTGCGACTCAGCGGCCAGAAACGTTCGCCTTTACCGCCGGCGAGAATTACGGGAATTAAGGTTTTGGTCATGATTTGAAGTTAAACGGTTCTGATCTATTTTGCCTGACACTTGAGGGATTGAAACGATCGTGATATAATTGATAAAACTTATTAATTGTTGGCAGCGTGGCGTTAAGGCGCTAAGTTTTTTATTTAGTAGAAATTTTAAAAATTCCTAGGATGGATTTTGGGTCATCTTGTCAATCCAATTAGCATAAAACGATACCCGCGTGTCCCCGGAAATTTCCCCGAAACTGCCATTGTCGTCAATTTTATCAATATCGGCGATGTTTGTTTTGAAAAATCCCCGATCGCTATAACCCCAAGAACTAATCCCCGCAATCTTGCCCTCGACAAACGAAGGCCCGCCGGAATCTCCGCTAGCCGTAGCTATCTCATTTTTCCCCAAACCTCGATCGCGCAACTTCGGAAAATGCCTCCCCAAAGTATCGCGTTCGGCACTTCCATCGTCAAAATCAAAGATTAATTGACTTCCCAAAACCAAATCGGACATATCTGATTCTTTAGCATCTTTCAAAACATCAATTAAAGCATCATAGCGATTCTGTCCGCTATATCTTTTTGCCTCAGAATTAGAATTTTCATCTTGTCCCTTTGCACCTAAACCTATATATCCGTATCCCACCTTTGTAAATACTTTGCCGACTTCATTCTTGTTTCTATTTATATCGTACTGTTCAATACTTTTGGGTGGAAGTCTTTTCAGTCTTAAAATAGCAATATCGTTGCCAACTTCTGACTCATAACCATTCCAACCCGGATGAATATAATAATTGCTAACAGAGATACTAACTTCACCGCTAGGCAATTTAAAATTTGCTTTAATTGCCGTTTCTGCAGGAACCTTGACTCCGCCTTCGTTCAGACAGTGGGCGGCCGTGAGAACGTACAATCCTCCTTTTAGCAACGAACCGGTACATTGAATGGGCTCGAGATAGGCAACACCTGTATATTGATTAAAAGCCAAAGGTTTGCGGGAACTGCTGTCACCAAAAGCACTAATTATTGCTCGCCCGATTGCTGCTGTTTCTAAAACTAACAACACAGTCAAAACTGCCATTAATACAACTTTGATTAGTGACTTCATTTTTGATATTGAATTGAGTGAGTAGCTGTTATATTAAATCCGGTACTGTTGGAATTAATTTTACCCAGAATCAGGACACGGCAGTGCAGTTTCCATACAATTAATCCGGGTATGGGCACGGCACTGCCGTGTCCTCTTATTGCAATATTTTACTTCGACAATTCGACGTTGAGTTCGTTCACCACACGGCGTTTGAGGGGGATTGATTTTTCTCTCGGCAGCAAGTCAAATACTTTCCGAAAAGCATCATCTACCTGTTCAAACGGTATTTGTCCTTTCTCATTAAAAACTACTTTTCCCGATTGATCTAGAATGACAGTTTGAGGTACGAAACCTTCGTAATAGTGGCTTGGTTCGGTGATTTCTGGTGACGGTTGCGGAGGCAAAGAGTCAATTGTTATGGGCATAAAATCGGCTTCGCGACCGTAAAATTCCTGGAGTTGAGAGACGACGATCGCGTATTGCTTGGAGTCGCTGCTGTCATCAGTGTAAAAAACTAAGAGTACGGGTTTATGGCGTTTGAAAGAATCTGCAATTTTGACTTTAGGAGGAACTAGGGAACCGTTGCCGGCGTAGAGGGCAAAGATTGTACCGTCAAAGCGATCGTCAGTGAGAGTTGCCAAGGCTGGCGCAGTGCCGCTTAGCAGTATTAAGCTAAGTGAGATCGCCACTGTTAAAAGACTGGCTGACAAGATTCGCCTCAGCCAGCGGATGCCAGAAGCAGCAGTAACAAGTGAATTTTTGTTCTCAGGAAATATCATAGGTTGTGGGCAGTCGCTGTAACGAAAGCGAAATCAGATGCAAAAACTTTCCTAAGTTTATCAGCAAAATGTAGGCAAATGTTGTTGAGTAGGTTAAAGTAGTTTCGGCTCGATGATCATAAATTGCTGATAGTAGCGATCGACAAGGCGATTCTACAGACCGAAGATCACTATTTGCGATCGACTTTTCAGGGGCGGACTGGAACTGTCCGCGCCACAATAAAATTTATTTGTGGTGGGGTGGGCTTCTAGCTTCCCAGAAGGGTGCAAGATATTAAATTCAACTGATTACTAGAAACTGACAACTGGGAATTTACAACTAATGATAGCTTTGCTTGATGCACTCCTCGCCCAAACGCCCGCTGCTGATGTTTCCGGGTCTGCTCAAATTAATCTAGTGCAGGCCCTTGTTTTAGGAATTGTACAAGGATTAACAGAGTTTTTGCCCATCAGCAGCAGCGCTCATTTAAAGGTAGTGCCTGTCGCCCTGGGATGGGGCGATCCCGGAGTTGCTTATACTGCTGTTATTCAGTTGGGCAGCATTATTGCAGTGCTTTGGTATTTCTGGAAAGACTTGACAAATATAACTGTTGGTGCAGTAGAAGCCGTCGTGCAGCGCAACTACAAATCCCATGAGTTTCAAATGGCGGTGGCGCTGGTTTTGGGAACAATACCTATAGTCTTTTTTGGTCTGCTAATCAAGGCATTGGTTCCAGATTTTGACAAGTCGCCACTTAGGAGTTTGGCCAGCATCGCCATTGCTTCGATCGTCATGTCGCTACTTTTAGCAATAGCAGAAAAAATTGGCAAGCGCAATCGCACTTATGAAAAGTTAACTGTCTTAGACGGTATTTTGATGGGATTAGCTCAAGCAATCGCATTGATTCCGGGGTGTTCGCGATCGGGTTCCACTCTAACAGCAGGATTGTTCATGGGATTGGAAAGACCCGCCGCCGCGCGGTTTTCTTTTTTATTGGGAATTCCGGCAATTACTCTGGCTGGATTAGTGGAATTAAAGGGTAATTTGGGGCAAGGAATCGGCGATGCAGGAGTTGCAGCTTTGATAGTGGGAACGATTTCATCATTTTTGTTTTCTTATTTGTCGATCGCGTGGCTAATGAAGTTCCTGCAAACTCAAAAAACGTGGATATTTGTGTTGTATAGGCTAGCTTTTGGCGTAGCCATTTTAACGGCGCTCGCAGGTGGGGCAGTTAAAAATGCGTAGGTTGTTATAATTACAAGGACAGGCATCTTGCCTGTTCCACAAAACAAGAACAGGCATCTTGCCTGTTCCACAAAGAGTAAATTTTCTTGTGGAACGGGCCGGAGAGCCAGTTCATAAAAAGCTGATTAATAGCTGACAAGCTGTTAGCTTTTAACTCAAAGTGAGCGTCGCCGTAAAGGATGTAAAATGCCCGAAGATAGCGACCGCCAAAATGCACAATTAGCGCTAATTATGCTGCTAGCATTGGTGTAGGGATGTCCTTCTTTATCACTCCCGGAATTGTGGAACAATAGTATCAGATTTCAAACGGCTTTTCGGTTCATAATCCCAGTCCTAATACATGGAAGAGTATCGCAACAAAAGCGATTATTTCCCGCACGTCTGGGTTGATAAAAGAGCGGTGTTGTCCGGGCAGAAACAACTAAGGAATGAGAATTAAATAACTTACAATTTTGATGGTTCTTGTGGGATGGGCGTCCCGCCCAACCCTACTCCCCACAAACTTGTGTAAATTATTTAACTCCCGATCCTAAGCCTGTCAGGAACCCGTCAAAATTTTGAGTTTCATAAATACATATTTTTGATACATCCTCTCACAGCAAAGCTAAATTCACAACCCAGAACTTATCCTGCTTGTAAAGGCGATCTACTTTAGCAAACGGCTAAGCTAAAGAGAGAAAACTAACACTGCCATCAATCTCAAAATGCTACTTGTTACTACGGCTGAACCAATTTCGCTGGTGGCTGATGCAAACGGTGTGATTCGCGTTAGCAGAACCCGCGTCACCCTAGATACAATCATTACAGCTTTTCTTGAAGGCTGCACAGCAGAAGAAATCAGAAAACAGTACCCGTCTCTCCAACTTTCCGATATTTATTGTGCGCTCGGCTACTACTTGCGAGACCAATCCGAAGTTAACGCTTATCTGATGGAACTTCAACGTCTTGCCGCAGAAGTTCAGCAGGAAGCAGAAAGGCATTTTAACCCAGTTGGAATACGCGATCGCCTATTAGCAAGACGCGACCAAAAAGGGTAGTATTATATGCTGCGATTCTTGGCAGACGAGAACTTTAACAATCAGATTGTCCGAGGTATTCTGCGGCGGAATCCCGACGTTGAGATTGTCCGCGTTCAAGATATCGGCTTGATCGAAGCAGATGTAGCAATGATGACCAACTTCGCCTACGGACGAATGCAAACAGGTCTTGGGATGCCAGGGTTATTTGAAGTAAGTCGCCATGTTTCCGTAGGTTTGGCGATCGAGGAAATTTTGGTAATAACTGAGTGCAGTCTGGAAGGAGAATGGGAAGGGCAAGTACGATTTTTACCTTTACGCTAAGGAGCTTAGCAAACTTATGTCAATACCGAAAAAAGGAACAAGAAAAATAATTGTTGATGAGGAGGCTTTCATCTGGCTAATCCGAAGACAAACTACTAATACGCAAGCAGAATCCGGCTGCGGACATCTTCATGTTGCTGTCGAACACGCTGAACAACCAGGATCGGTGTTAGTTATCCTCACCGATCGACCTCATCCTCAAGGTTGGAGCCAAACTAACTGTGAATTTATACCGGTAAAACCTCCAGATGGAGCGCCACAAGAGGTAAAAGTATGGCAGATTATTTCCACGCAAGAAGTGAAACCAGTAAGACCCTCTGATGTAGCACAATGGATACGGCAAGCGGTGCGACTCGGATGGCAGCCTCGGCGATCGGGAATCACTTTTAATGTGCAGATTGCAGGAGAACGTGCAGAAAAAATATATTCGAGGGGGGAGTATCGATCGGCTATGCTGAAGGCTCTTCTGGGTTTGCGGTGGAAACTGTATAATTAAGGAACTTTATGCTAGAGGCTAAGCTCATGGATTTCCATCT
>NZ_JAUBOY010000071.1:0-24494 GCF_036700465.1 Microcoleus sp. T3_A4
TTGGATGGGAACCGGGATGCGATCGACCAAATTACTCAAATTTTAGCTCTTCGTACCAATATTGACAGCATTCACATAGTTTCTCACGGGGCTCCGGGCAGCTTGCAACTGGGCACAACCAGACTGTGTTCTGACAATCTGGAAACTTATTCCGAGAAATTGCAGCAATGGCGGAGTGCCTTAACTATGGGTGCGGACATTCTGATTTACGGTTGCAATGTCGCATCAGATTCTCACGCTAGTCCGAAAGTCCGCCAGGGGTTGAAACCCCTGTCTCAAAGCGAAAGTCGGTTGAAACCGACTGGAAACAACCTCAATAAACAGTCCTCTTCAGAGGACTTTCGCTATGAGACGGGGGTTTCAACCCCCGGCGGAACCGATGAGTACGCGATAAACGATCGACTGGCGATCGATGATGAATACGCGATCGATCGTGAAAACGCCGTAATAGATCGAGAATACGCCATAGACGATCGACGCGCGATCGATAATCAATATGCGATCGATCGTAAACACAAAATAGACGGTTTCGCTTTCATCCAGCGCATCGCCCAACTCACAAATACCAACGTTGCCGCCTCCAAAAACCTCACCGGCAGTGCAGCAAAAGGTGGCGACTGGGAACTAGAAGTCACAACCGGAAAAATAGCAGCACCTTTAGCATTTCGGCCCGAAGTTCTAGCAGCATACAACCACGTCCTTGCAACCTTAAGTGAAGCCAGAAACTATAGTTCGGGCCAAGGAAGGATTTCTGACATTGGTACGGGCGATTTTAATGGTGACGGTTTCCTCGACTTAGTAGTGCCAATGGGGGAAAACAACTTCCCAAAAGATCTTGCCATATTGTTGGGGACGGGTACTACGGGCAGCTTTGGTACTCCTATCAGCTTATTTAAGCCAGGTAAAGAGAATCCCAATGGCGTTGCAGTGGGCGACTTTAATGGAGATGGCAAACTCGATTTAGCTACAACGAATTTCGGTTTTTCCAATAACGGCAATTTCGTTTCGATCCGACTGGGGACGGGTACTGGCAGTTTTGGCGATCCTACCAATTTCGGTCAAGGGATAGATCATAAGTCGATCGTAACCGGTGACTTTAATGGAGATGGCAAGTTAGATTTAGCCACAACTCCTTACTCCATTTTTGATAACTTCATTTCAATACTTTTTGGAGACGGTACTGGTAGCTTTGGCACTTCCGTTAATATTAGTACACAAACACCAAAGTTTACTGTTGCCACAGCCGACTTTAACGGCGACGGCAAACTCGATTTAGTCACGTCTAACAATGAAAAGACTAATAACATCTCCGTTTTCTTAGGAGATGGTAAAGGCAACTTTAACTCCCCCGTTAACCTTAGCTCCCCCACTAACAATGGCAGCACCGGCGGGACTCAGCGAACCGTCGTCACAGGCGACTTTAATGGTGACAGCAAACTCGATATCGCCACTAATAACAGCACCGATAAATCTGTCTCAGTCTTCTTGGGAGATGGTACGGGTAATTTTGATACTGCTAACAACTTTAATGTCGCAACTACTGGAGGATTTCCCCAATCTGTGGTTGCAGGGGATTTTAATGCCGACGGCAAACTCGATTTAGCCACGTCTAACTACTTTAGTACCTACCTTTCAGTTTTGTTAGGAGATGGTACGGGTAAATTTGGTACTCTCAGCAACTTTACGATCCCGAATTCTTTCGCATATGCTTATATGCTTGCGAGAGATTTTAATGCTGACGGCAAGTTGGATATAGCTACGGCTTTCGATCAAAATGTCTCTGTTCTGCTGAATACATCGAATACAGTTAATTTCGGTGCGGCCACTTACAGCAGCGTGGAAGGAACAACAGACACAGTAGTTAATATTCCCGTCAACATCACCGGTGGCACTCCCTTAAACGATGTAGTTGTGCCAATTGTCCTCGACTCCAGTAGCACTGCCACCGAAAATTTAGACTACACCTTTTCCCCTACTTCGATTACCTTCCCCGCAGGTGCAACAGGTGACGAACTCACCAAGAATATTGCAGTTACTATCAAGCCTGACAATCTCTCTGAAAACCCCGAAACTGTAATTTTCAACTTGGGTACAATTGCTGGTGGGATTGCGGGCTTCACAAAAAAAACAACTCTAACTATTTCCGATCGGGTTTCTGTTGCTTATGCCATTACCGCCGATACTGCCAGCATTGACGAAGGCAATAGCGGCAAAAAACCTCTAACTTTCACTGTTACTCGCAGCAACGTCACTAACGGGGCAAGTAGCGTCAAATATGCAATAGGAGGAACTGCTACCAACGGGAGCGATTATAACAATATCGGTGGCACTTCTGGGGCAAAAACTGCTACTGGCACGATTAATTTTGCGACGAGTGAAACATCAAAAACCATCACTCTGGATGTGTTGGGCGACACCATCGTTGAACCCGATGAAACTATTACCGTCACCCTGTCCGATCCCACAGGCGTCGCAGCGGTAACACCAAT
Organism: Microcoleus sp. T3_A4; assembly: GCF_036700465.1. Lineage (NCBI taxonomy): Bacteria > Bacillati > Cyanobacteriota > Cyanophyceae > Oscillatoriales > Microcoleaceae > Microcoleus > Microcoleus sp. T3_A4. Next base: position 2,490 of record NZ_JAUBOY010000071.1, read on the forward strand.
AATTACCGCTGATACCGCTACCACAACTATTATTAACTACACTGCACCGACGCCGACGCCAACGCCGACACCAGAACCACCGACACCGACACCAACGCCGACACCGGAACCACCAACGCCGACACCAGAACCACCGACACCGACACCAGAACCACCAACGCCGACACCAGAACCACCGACACCGACACCAGAACCACCGACACCGACACCAACGCCGACACCAGAACCACCGACACCGACACCAGAACCACCGACACCGACACCAACGCCGACACCAGAACCACCGACACCGACACCAGAACCACCGACACCGACACCGACACCAGCGCCAACACCAACGCCAACACCGCCGACGCCAACACCGACGCCAGCGCCAACACCGCCGACGCCAGCGCCAACGCCATCGGAAACTCCGACGCCATCGGAAACTCCGACGCCATCGGAAACTCCGACGCCATCGGAAACTCCGACACCATCGGAAACTCCAACGCCGACACCATCGGAAACTCCAACGCCGACACCATCGGAAACTCCAACGCCGACACCATCGGAAACTCCGACTTCACCAACGCCGACACCATCGGCAACTCCGACGCCAACGCCATTGGAAACGCCGACACCAACTTCAACTGAAACTGATTGCATTTGCAATACTATTGAGTATCCAAATTTGGATGTACCCAATGAATTTGAAAATACTATCACCAGCAATGGCAGCGGTGAAATCCAGTTTGGTACTCCAGACAATGATGCTTTTTACGGCAGTTCAAACCCGAACATATTCGATGCGGGTTTCGGCAATGACAACTTATACGGGGGCGAAAACAACGATACTTTTTACGGCAACAAACAAAATGATTTTGTTAGCGGCGATCGGGGAGACGATCTCGTGTTTGGTGGCAAACACAATGATATCATTTTTGGCGGTGAAGGTGAAGATCTCATTTTCGGCGATCGCGGCAACGATTCGATAAATGGTCAGGAAGACAACGACTTACTTTTTGGCAATTTAGGTGCTGATTTTATCGACGGCGATCAAGGAAATGATATCGGATTTGGGGGTAAGGGAAATGATATTATCTTTGGCAACGAAGGTGAGGATAGTCTTTACGGTAACTTCGGAGATGATAGTATCTGCGGAGGTGATGGCAATGATTTCTTAAGCGGAAATCAAAATAACGATCTGCTAGACGGATGCCTTGGGAATGACACTCTTTATGGTGGCAATGGTAACGATACATTGCTGGGAGGTAGCGGTGATGATGTTTTGTTTGCGGGCCGCGGTGATGACAGTTTGAATGGCGGTGATGGCACCGATCTTCTACTGGGTGGTAACGGTGATGATTTGCTGACTGGCGGTTTGGGAAGTGATATTTTGTCAGGAGGTGCTGGCAACGATCGATTCTTGCTTTCCACCAATTCTGGCATCGATACTATCTTGGATTTTGAGGATGGCAAAGATTTGCTAATACTGGCCAACAATCTCACTTTCTCCCAACTGTCAATTACTCAAGAAAACAGTGCAACTTTCATCCGTTTGTCAGCAAGTGGTCAGATTTTAGCTTCTCTGAATGGGGTGTCTGCCAGCGTGATTAATGCTGCCAATTTCAATCTAGCTTAGAGGAATAGTAGATACAGCAGATTGCAGTTTATGAAGTGCAGGACACGGCAATGCCGTGTCCCTACGGGGATCGATCTAAAATCCATTTCAGCTAATCTTGTGCTGAATTTTGCGTTTCGCTGCACCAATACCTAGAATCCCAAATCCTACTAAAGTACCGAAGATAGTAGCAGGTTCTGGTACTGGTTCAGCAGAACCTTGTTCAAATGAGCCTTGAATAGCGATCGCATCGTTAGCGCACTCGGCAAAAAAGTTAGCAATATAGTTCCCCGAAGGCATTGAGGATTTATTGAAACTGAATCCAATTGTTTGAGAACCTACTGCATTAAACTGAGCGAAATCAAGACCGAGGGCGCTCAAAGTTGCTGGCGTTAAAAAAATAATTTCTCCTACTTTTGTACCCGTAGCTATTGAGTTGAGAATCGTCGAGTTTCCTGTTTGTAGAAAATAGGGGTCTGTGGCAGCTAAATCGCCCATTGATGGGGTTCCGCCTTGAGATGCCACTACCGTATTGAATTGATTTAAATTGCTAAAGCCAGAGTTAGTTTGGGTGACGTTTTTCGCTGTAACATTTGTGTAAACGCCTGTTGTCGCCACGCCGGAGTCATTTCCGGCGGCAAAGCGGATACCAAACAAGCTGCCGTTTGCGTTAGCTGTATTGAAGTTTTGACCGGAAAAATTGAAGAATAAATCGCCGTAGTTGATGTTGCCTCTTTGAGCTAGTGGGTCGGCATATCCTGCTAAACTTAGATTAGAATTGATGGCGATGAAAGCTGTATCTGATGTTTCTTTGATGGCGATGCCGTAAAATTCAAATTCCCCGCCGCCGATTTGGGGCCCTGTCACGCCGTCGTTGAAGGAATCGATCGCATAGTTCCATCCGTTAGATAGCGTTGCTGCTGTAGCTTTTTGTTGCTGTAGTGCGAAAAGGGCACAGAAAATAGCCACTGAGTAAGTCCAGTGGATGCTGTTTTTAGCAATGGATTTCATAAAATGCTCCCTGGGAATTATTGTTAAATTGTCAAGTCTGCTCGCTCGACTGTTTTTAATTTTCAGTCAATCATATATTTCGCCTGAATATATTAAAATATTGCTAAAAATTTGGTCGGGCGATCGCATTATATCAACTATATTGGTTAAAAAAACTCACCAATGGCAGTAACTAAATACAGGATTTATGCAGGCACAGTATAAAGTATGGCTGCATAAGTCTTGTAGAGGTGCAAATAAACCAACTACCGGGTTTAGGCGGTTGAGTCCAGCCATAAACTGTCTGCAAGTCAATATCCAGGCTATACCGGCCCCTACAAAATGTTATTGTTTTTTCCTGCCGCTCGACTTAATTGATTTTTTATCAATTACAAATGAATTTTGACAAAAGTGGGCGTGATGTTGTAGATGCCGATGCCTGCTTCTGTTAATATTTGGATTGTTTGATTAATAATTTTCATACATTGTCTTTCATTTCCAGCCCTGTTCAATAGACCTCTCCAATAATTATTGTGGAACAGGCATCCTGCCTGTTCAAGACAGGCTTTTCTGGAAATGTCTAATAATTATAATTACGTTGCTTGGGATGACTTCATTCCTCAAACTCCTCAAATGCCGATCGCGCACAACAATTTTATTAATTTTACTATCAGCGTTCAACCCAACAGGCTCTCATGAATCAGCACTTTTTCTGTAAGTGCCGCCCAAAGCGAGAATTGGATAATCAAAAAAAATCATACGGCAAGAACGATCGCACGTTTTTAGAACACCCAATTAACTTTCTGCCCTACATCCGCAGGCATGGTGGGTTCCTTCTAACTCCGTCGGTGGTTTCTACACTTGCAGCGCTGCATAAATCCATCAAATTTTTAAATGCTGTTAATATATCGCCGACAGTTCGTTGACTATCTTAACTCTTCCCTTGAGCACAGAACGCAGCAGGCGGTTGATCGAATGTCTGTATTCATCGTCGAGAGAGTCATCCAAAACAGCAGCCATCAAGCCGTAGCGATCGGCTAAAGTCAAACAACCCGTATCCGTAACAGAAGCAAGCATTTCGGAAATAGCGCCGGGGAGAAGTTGAACTAAAAACATGAGACATTCCCTGAATTCGATGCTTATATCATCTCTCTTTCTTGGAAAATCAAGAGTGACGCTGGCATAGCACACAATGTGATGTTTTGAGGCAAACTGTGTGACAGCGACCCCTCTAATGTTGTGACGATCTCTTTCTAAGTCTGCGATCGCACTCACAACATTAATTTTAGATATTCCAATTTCCCCCTCTCCCCTCCTAAATCTAAAGATTTAGAGAGATTTTTCGGTTTTGGGGGTGTCTTTACCCATTTCCCATGTATAAAACGCATCGGCCCTATGCGAAATATTCATAAAACTCAATATTTTGTAAAAATAGCTACGAATATTTACAATCGTGGGCTTTACATTAGCTCATAACAAAGGTGCATCGAAACGCAGCGATCAACCGAATCATCGGTAGGTAGCAACTATAACCATAAATAGTTTGGCGACGTTCGAGCCAGTACCCAGTCAAACTCAAGTTTACAGAAGACCAACCATGCTTAAAAGAAATTCCATCTAGTAACTAAATATACAGTTTTAAATCCATACAGTCACTAAGGTTAGCAGGAAACACACACTTTATGCTCCAAGTCAATACCTCCCCACACAAGTCAGCAGCGAGGGTAAACCGATGACCCAAACAGTAGAACCCAAAGCCCAAGCGAGCCTGAACAAGTTTGAAAAACTCAAAGCCGAAAAAGATGGCTTAGCATTAACAGCCGAACTCGACCACTTCGCCGCCATCGGCTGGGAAGCAATGGACGAAATCGATCGCGAGCACCGCCTCAAATGGCTCGGCATCTTCTTTCGGCCAGTAACTCCCGGCAAATTCATGATGCGGCTGCGCTTGCCCAACGGCATCATTACTAGCAATCAAACCAGAACCCTAGCAGAAATCGTCCAACGCTACGGCGACGACGGCAGCGCCGACATCACCACCAGACAAAACCTGCAATTGCGCGGAATTCGCATCGAAGACGTACCCGACATCTTCCGCCGCCTCAAAGAAGCGGGCATGACCAGCATCCAGTCTGGCATGGACAATGTACGCAACATCACGGGTTCCCCAGTCGCGGGCTTGGACGCCGACGAACTGATAGATACGCGGGAACTGGCGAACCAAGTCCAAGACATGATTACGAACAGCGGCGAAGGCAACCCCGCGTTTTCAAATTTGCCGAGAAAGTTTAATATTGCGATCGCAGGCTGCCGCGACAACTCAGTCCACGCAGAAATCAACGACATCGCCTTCGTACCCGCTTACAAAGACGGCAACATCGGCTTTAACGTTTTAGTCGGCGGTTTCTTCTCCGCCAAACGCTGCGAAGCTGCAATTCCTCTCAACGCATGGGCAAGTCCTAGCGACGTTGTAGATTTGTGCAAAGCAATTTTAACTGTGTTTCGCGATCAAGGCCCGAGAGCAAACCGCCAAAAATCGCGACTGATGTGGCTGATTGACGAACTCGGAATCGAACAATTCCGAGCCGAAGTCGAACAAGAATTAGGTCGCACTTTGCCCGCCGCCGCGCTCAAAGATGAAATCACCTGGGACAAACGCGACCACATCGGCATCTACCCCCAAAAACAATCAGGGCTCAACTATGTAGGGCTGCACGTTCCCGTCGGACGGCTGCAGGCATCGGATTTGTTCGATTTGGCCAGAATCGCCGAGGTTTACGGCAGCGGCGAGCTCAGGCTGACTGTGGAAGAAAACGTGATTATTCCCAACGTTCCCGACTCGCGGATTGAATCGCTGGTCAAAGAACCGCTGTTGCAGCGTTTTTCCATCGACCCCGCACCGCTGACGCGAGCCTTGGTTTCCTGTACCGGCGCCAAGTTTTGCAACTTCGCCCTCATCGAAACCAAAAGCCGCTCCGTGGCAATGATTGAGGAACTCGAAGCCGAACTGTCAGTTCCCAAACCTGTCAGAATTCACTGGACGGGTTGCCCCAATTCCTGCGGTCAACCCCAGGTAGCAGACATTGGTTTGATGGGAACAAAAGTTCGCAAGAACGGCAAAACCCTCGAAGGTGTAGACATTTACATGGGAGGCACAGTTGGCAAAGACGCTCATTTGGGTGCTTGCGTCCAAAAAGGCATTCCTTGCGAAGACCTCAAACCGCTGCTGCATCAACTGTTAGTCGAGCAGTTTGGCGCAGTTCCCAAACAGATTACAGGGGATGTAGCTGTGCTGAACCGGCAACTGCAATTGACGGTTGAGGAGGGCGAAACAGCAGTCTCGGCAGCCAAACGTCAGACATCTACTGTTATTTTCGCTCGATCGGGCAAAGAAGTTGCTTGCAGCGAAGATGAGTTCATTCTCGATGTTGCCGAACGGGCAGGAGTCGAACTTGACAGCAATTGCCGGTCGGGAAGCTGTGGCACTTGCCAGCAAAAACTCCTAGAAGGCGAAACAGTCTACGACAGCAAACCAGACGCGGCGGCAGATTTAGAACCAGGGTTCATTTTAACTTGCAGCGCGCGGGCGATCGGCAAAGTGTCGATCGACGCCTAATCTAATAAAGTGAGGTGCGATGCAAAGGTCGCGAATCAATCTCACATCTCACATTTCCACCATCTCAAAGTACAACAACAATTCAAGACAAATGAGCAACCTTTCTAGAAGAAAATTCATCATCACCGCCGGAGCAACAGCAGCCGGCACCCTCCTAGCCCACGGTTGCAGTTCCGGTTCGACCACATCTAACGGAGGTGCAACCCCCGCAGCCGGTGGCGCATCACCCAGCGCTGCCCCAGCAGTCAACATCAACCCTGCCGACGCCCCAGAAGTTACCGCAGCCAAACTCGGATTCATCGCCCTCACCGACGCAGCACCCTTAATCATCGCCCAAGAAAAAGGGTTATTTGCCAAGTACGGCATGAAAGACGTACAAGTTACCAAACAAGCATCTTGGCCAGTTACTCGCGACAACTTAGAACTCGGTTCCGACAAAGGTGGCATTGACGGAGCCCACATCTTATCTCCGATGCCTTACCACATGACATTAGGCACTATTACCAAAGGCAATCAGCCAGTGCCGATGTACATTGTCGCCCGGTTAAATACTAACGGTCAGGCAATTTCCCTCAGCAAAAAATACCTAGATTTAAAAGTAGGTACAGACAGCGCACCTCTGAAAGCAGCTTTTGCAAATCAAAACGTTCCTATTGCTATGACCTTTCCCGGCGGCACCCACGACTTGTGGATACGCTACTGGCTAGCAGCCGGCGGTATTAATCCAGATACAGATGTTTCCGTGATTCCCATACCGCCGCCCCAAATGGTAGCGAACATGAAATCTGGCAGCATGGAAGCCTTTTGCGTAGGCGAACCTTGGAATGCTCAGCTCGTTACTCAAAAGGTAGGATACACCGCCTTAATAACTGGAGAAATGTGGAAAGATCATCCTGAAAAAGCTTTAGGTTTAAGAGGAGATTGGGTTGACAAAAACCCCAAAGCTGCAAAAGCAATTACAATGGCCGTACTGGAAGCCCAGCAGTGGTGCGACAAGGCAGAAAATCACGATGAGATGTGCCAAATTATCTCTCAAGATAAGTGGTTAAAAGTTCCAGTAGCAGATATTATCGGTCGCTCTAAAGGTCAAATTGACTACGGTACCGGCCGCATTGAAGCTGCCAGCCCTGTGGCGATGAAATTCTGGGCCGATAATGCTTCGTATCCCTACAAAAGTCACGATGCTTGGTTCTTAGCTGAAAATATTCGCTGGGGTTATATCCCAGCAACTACCGACATCAAAGCAACCGTTAATAAAGTTAACCGGGAAGATATTTGGAAAGCAGCAGCGACAACACTTGGCGTCCCCGCCGCCCAAATTCCTACTACTACTTCTCGCGGTGTCGAAACCTTCTTTGACGGCGTGAAGTTTGACCCAGAAAAACCAGAAGAATATCTGAAGAGTCTGGCAATCAAAAAAGCATAATTAGTTGGTTGAGTGTTGACTGTTGACTGTTGACACTTGACAAATACCTAAAAGTGACGGTGTTGAACAGAGTGAAACGCAGGGTGCGTTCCACCAAATAAACCAGTTGAACTCTGTTCAAAGTATCTAAAAATAATCGATTATTCACAATACTGCAAAAAGAAAAATGGCAACAAACCTCGCTGTTACTAAAAGCAAAAATCCAGTAAATTTCGTTCTGGATCATGTTCAAAAAAACCGCCGAAAAATCATCCGCCCGCTGGTAGCAATTACAGTTCTGCTGATAATCTGGCAAATCCTCTGCAATAGTCCCGACTCCAGCTTGCCAGGGCCAATCAAAGCTGTCCAAGAAACCTGGAATCTGATTATCAATCCGTTCTTCGACAACGGCGGTACAGACAAAGGCTTGTTCTGGCAAATTTTTGCTAGCTTGCAGCGGGTGGCGATCGGCTTTACTTTGGCAGCAGTTCTCGGCATCAGTTTAGGCATCCTGATCGGTACAAACTCCCTAATGTTCGATGCTTTAGACCCGCTGTTTCAAGTATTCAGAACTATCCCGCCCCTGGCTTGGCTGCCGATCGCCCTGGCTGTATTTCAACAGTTCAATCCCTTTGAAGGTCTGGGGATGAAAGCTAACGAAGTTTCAGCACTTTTCGTAATCTTAATTACAGCAATTTGGCCGATTCTAATTAACACCACAGTAGGGGTTCAACAAATACCCCAAGACTACAGAAACGTCGCCCGCGTCTTGCGCCTCCCTAACCAAAAATACTTCTGGAAAATCCTGCTTCCCTCTTCTGTTCCTTACATCTTCACTGGCTTGAGAATTGGCATCGGTTTGTCTTGGCTGGCGATCGTAGCTGCGGAAATGTTAGTCGGCGGCGTCGGCATCGGCTTCTTCATCTGGGACGCTTACAACAGTTCTAGACTCAGCGCCGTGATTCTAGCAGTGCTTTATGTAGGAATCGTCGGTTTAATTTTAGACAGAATCGTTGGTTTCATCGCGTCCAAAGTTGTTCCAGAAGAACAGAAATAGAATTTGGGCATCGGGCATCGGGCATCGGGCATCGGGCATCGGGCATGGCGAATGGGGAACGGGGAATGGTTGCCAACTACAAACTGGTAGAAATGAGTTGTAAATTAATGCCCAATGCCCAATGCCCAATGCCCAATTAATAATCAGCATCATACAAATTACAAACTAACCTAAAATTACCATGTCAGTATTTGTTGAAGTAGACCACGTTGACCGCGTATTTAACTTGCCCAATGGAGAGCAATACATCGCTCTTAAAAATATCGAACTGAAAATTAAAAAAGGAGAATTCATCACCTTAATTGGGCACTCTGGCTGCGGCAAATCTACGTTGCTAAATATCATCGCCGGTCTTGACAAAGCTAGTCAGGGCGGGATTACTTTAGAAGGACGCGAAGTCCGCGATCCAGGCCCGGACAGAATGGTGGTGTTTCAAAATTACTCGCTGCTACCTTGGCTGACGGTACGCGAAAATATCGCCCTAGCAGTAAATGAAATTTACAGCGGCAACTCTCAAGAAGATCGCGAGTTGGTGATCGAACACCACATTAAATTAGTGGGACTCGGACACGCCGCCGACAAACGCCCAGGCGAAATTTCTGGGGGGATGAAACAAAGAGTTGCGATCGCCCGCGCCCTGGCGATTCGCCCGAAATTGCTGCTGCTAGACGAACCCTTCGGCGCCCTCGATGCCTTAACTCGCGGCGGTTTGCAAGACCAGTTGATGAAAATTTGCGAAGAAAGTAAAGTCACCAGCGTGATGGTAACTCACGACGTGGACGAAGCTTTATTACTGAGCGATCGCATTGTGATGCTCACCAACGGCCCGGAAGCGCAAATCGGGCAAATCCTCGAAGTGAACATTCCCCGCCCCCGCAAGCGCATGGAAGTTGTCAACCATCCGAGTTACTACGCGCTGCGTAACGAAATGGTTTACTTCCTCAACCAGCAAAAGCGGGTCAAACAGCGCCGGGCCAAACAACAACCGCCTGTGATCGCCCGCAACGGTTTGGAAAAAATCAACCTGGACATCGGCTTTATTCCCCTCACCGACTGCGCCCCCTTAGTAGTAGCTAAAGAAAAAGGATTTTTCAAAGCCCACGGCTTGGAAGAAGTTACTCTCAGCCGCGAACCTAGCTGGAAAGCGATCGCCAAAGGAGTCGCCGAAGGACGGCTGGACGCAGCGCAAATGGTCGCAGGAATGCCGATCGGGATGCTGTTGGGCCTCGACGGTGAAGCCCCTGTACCCGTCTGTAGCGCTATGACGCTCTCTCGCAACGGCAATTCGATTGTTTTCAACAAAGACCTCTACAGACAAGGCATTCGGACATTAGAGGATTTCAAAGCTGCGATCGCCAAGACTCCCGATAAAGTTCACACCTTGGGCATGGTACACTCTGCCTCCATGCACAATCTGCTGTTCCGCTACTGGCTGGCCGCCGGCGGCATCGACCCGGACCTCGACGTGGGCTTGACCGTGATTCCGCCCCCGCAGATGGTATCGAATTTAAAAGCAGGAAACATTGACGGTTACTGCTCAGGCGACCCCTGGAACTCCCACGCAGTCAACAGTGGTACGGGTTTTGTTATGGCCCGTTCCCTCGATATTCTGCCCGGACACATCGAAAAAGTTCTCGGTGTTAGTGAAGATTGGGCTCAGAAATATCCTCAAACCCACCTCGCCCTCGTCAAAGCGCTTTTGGAAGCCTGCGAATACTGCGATGACCGGCGCAACCGCGAAGAAGTCCTAGCATTGATTAGCCAAGAACAATACATTGGCGCCGATCCGAAAGACATCCGTCCAGGGTTCATCGATCCGTACAACTCTGGTACGGAGGCAGAACCAGAAATGCTCTACAATTTCAACCAGTTCTCTGTTGACAAAACCAATTTTCCAGACCGCCTAGAAATGGTGTGGGTGATGGCGCAGATGGCTCGCTGGGGACTGATCCCGTTCCCGAAAAACTGGGTGGAAGTGGTCGATCGAGTTTTGCGGCCTGATGTTTTCGGTCAAGCAGTGCGTGAATTGGGCTTGCCGGATATTGCCAGAGATCGCCGGACGATCGAGCTATTTGACGGCACTGTGTTTAATCTCGACGACCCGATCGACTATCTTCACAATGTCAAAATCAAACGTGCCGTCCGCATTGAAGAAATCTTAATTGAACAAATAGGCAGTCAGTGTTCCATCAAACTGCCAGCATAACCAGCAAATAGGAAGAGGGAATGAGGAGCAAGAAATCAGGAAACAAGACTCCACATTTCCCGCTTCCTAAGTCCCTAATTTCAAATTCTCAATCCAAAGTTGTCATGTCTAATTCCTCAACCCAAAATCCAAATCCTGAAAATATGCAAACTCTAAAAACTCCCCAAAAAACCAAACTTCAAACGCCCAAGCAAGACTTTCTTACGATTAAAGACGTATCGAAAGTCTACGAAACTCCTAAAGGCCCTTACGTGGTTCTCGACGGTGTAAACCTGACTATTAATGAAGGCGAATTTATTTGTTTGATCGGTCACTCTGGCTGCGGCAAATCAACTTTGCTGAATATGATTGCGGGATTCAACGGGCCCACAAACGGAGAAGTAGCCCTGGAAGGTTCGCAGATTACTGAACCAGGGCCCGATCGCATGGTGGTGTTTCAAAACTACTCCCTGCTACCGTGGCTGACTGCTACTGAAAACATTCACCTCGGCGTTGAAAATGTTTACCCGGAAAAGTCCGCAGACGAACACAATACGATCGTCAAGGAACACTTGGAATTAGTGGGGCTGACCGAAGCTTGTAACAAAAGACCGGGCCAATTGTCCGGGGGGATGAAACAGCGGGTGGCGATCGCCAGAGCTCTGGCAACTCGTCCCAAACTGTTGATTTTGGACGAACCTTTCGGAGCTCTAGACCCGATTACCCGGGAAGAGTTGCAGGAAGAATTGCTGAAAATTTGGCGGAAGGAAAAAATTACCGTCATTATGATTACTCACGATATTGATGAGGCTTTGTTTTTGGCCGATCGCATCGTGATGATGACCAACGGGCCTGCAGCTTCCATCGGCGAAGATATGCACGTTCCGTTCAGCCGTCCCCGCAACCGGGCACGGATTATGGAAGACCCGAAATACTACGAACTTCGCAACTTTGCTTTGGAGTTCCTGTTTTCTCGCTACGCCCACCACGAAGAAGGTGAAGAAACGGACTCGGAGACAGAAGCCGTCGCGCTACCGATGCCATTACCTGCTAGCAAAAAGCCTGCGGTTGCTGACAGGCCTCTTGCACCTGCACCTTTTGTGTCTCACGCTGCCGAACCCTCAGAAGCCTCGTCGATCAAACGCGGCATCCTGGCAGCCTCGTGGTTCGTAGCAATGTTTACTTTAGCTGCGGTCAATATGTCTGTTGTTTCCAGCCAGCTAAAGCAAGCGAAACTAGCAGAAACTGCACCACAGGCGCCGACTGCCGGGGCGATTGTGAGTTCTCCCCCCAGCCCGCAAATCGCAGCAAGTTCGATCGCACCGACTGGTAGCCCTGCACCCCTCGCTGCTGCTGCAAGTCCTGCACCCATTGCTGCCACCACTGCCACATCAGTGATTTCTGACAAAGCCGAACTCGATGCGATCGGAAAGCAGTTGTATGCACAAATCGACCAAAAATGGAGAACAACTCCGACATTTACCGAAAGCTTGACTTATCGGGTCAAAGTAAAACAAAACGGGGAGATCCTACAGTTCGATCCCACAAATAAAGCAGCTAAAGATTTCGTCAAAGAAACTCCTCTGCCGGTTTTGCAAACTCCTGCAGATGCCGCAGCAGGCTCTGAAAAAACTGCTGAGTTCCAAGTAACTTTTAGCCCCACCAACGGTGGCGTATTAGAAGTTAAAACAGAGAAGTAGGCGACATAATACTTCCGCACTAAATCTCGAATTGGTATTAACAACCAGGTCAAAAGTAGTACCTGCGCGCTGTTTGAACTCGGCAAAAATTCCTCCTATCCCCCATTCTTGGGGGTGACAAGAGTTAGGTTGAAATTTCCTCTGTTGGAGTAAGATTTAGCAGCAGTCAGAAGCTGACTACAAGCGAGAGCGAGCCAGATTTTTAGTAAGATAGCGGGTAATTCTAAATCAGGGTATTGTCCGTTTCTGTGAAGCATATATGCGGTAAGTTAGTAATGATTGACACGTTATTTGCAGGAGCCCTCAGTTCCGACTATAATGACAAATTACGAATTACCCATTAGCTTTCAAAAATTAGCATCTAAAATCACCAGATGGAAACTATAAAAACTCTTTGCCCATACTGCGGTGTAGGTTGCGGTCTAGAAGTTGTTCCCGACAAAAAACAAAGTTGGAAAGTGCGGGGCGATCGCAATCACCCATCGAGTCAAGGCATGGTTTGTATTAAGGGAGCAACCGTAGCAGAGTCCATTCGGAGCGATCGGCTACTGTATCCGATGATGCGAGATACTCTCGACCAACCGTTCCGCCGCGCTAGCTGGGACGAAGCTTTCGATGCAATTGTTAACCGCATCCAAACAATTCGCAGCACCAGCGGCCCCGATGCTTTGTGCGTTTACGGGTCGGGTCAATTCGCAACAGAAGATTATTATATTGCCCAGAAACTAATGAAAGGTTGTCTGGGTACTAATAATTTTGATGCTAATTCTCGCTTGTGTATGTCTTCAGCAGTCTCTGGATACGTTCAAAGCTTTGGCTCGGACGGGCCGCCTTGCTGTTACGACGATTTAGAATTAACAGATTGCGCTTTTATTATTGGTAGCAATACAGCGGAATGCCATCCGATTGTATTCAATCGATTAGCTAAGTACCACAAAAAGCATCCCCATGTCAAGATGATTGTGGTAGATCCAAGGCGGACTCCGACTGCGGAAGCGGCGGATTTGCACTTAGCAATTAAACCGGGTACGGATATAGATTTGCTTAATGGAATTGCATATTTGCTGTTACGCAGGCAAGCAATAGATGCTGAGTTTATTGAAGAATGCACGGCGAATTTTTCAGCTTTTGCTGAGGTTATTAGCAGCTACACGCCGGAGTTTGTAGCCTCGCGCTGCGGCATTACTGTCAGCGAGTTAGAAACGGCGGCAAACTACTGGGAACAGTCGCAGCGGGTTTTGTCGCTGTGGTCGATGGGAATGAATCAGTCGTCGGAAGGCACGGCAAAGGTGCGATCGCTGATTAATTTGCACTTAATGACAGGTCAAATCGGCAAACCGGGATGCGGCCCGTTTTCCCTCACCGGCCAGCCAAATGCGATGGGAGGGCGGGAAGCCGGAGGACTGTCTCACTTGCTCCCAGGCTACCGATTTGTGAAAAATGCTGAACACAGAACCCAAGTCGAGGAGTTTTGGGGAATCGCACCGGGAAGCATTTCCCCGAATCCAGGCCGCACAGCTTGGGAGATGATTACCGGTTTGGAAACTGGCGAAGTCGAGTTGCTGTGGATTGCAGCTACTAATCCGGTGGTGAGTATGCCGGATTTGGAACGCACTAAAGCCGCTTTGCTGCGATCGCCCTTTACTATTTATCAAGAAGCTTACTATCCCACTGAAACCTCCGCCTACGCTCACATCCTGCTGCCGGCAACGCAGTGGAGCGAAAAAACCGGAGTAATGACGAATTCCGAACGCCGCGTTACCTTTTGTCCCGGTTTCGACACTCCCTCCGGGGAAGCCCGCGACGACTGGAGCATTTTCGCTGAAGTCGGCCGCCGGTTGGGTTTTGCCCAACACTTTGCTTTCGAGAACAGTGCGGAGGTTTTTCAAGAGTACGCGCAGTTGACGCGGGGCCAGCCTTGCGACATGACCGGTCTGAGCCACGAATACATCCGCCAACAAGGCCCCCAGCAGTGGCCTTGCCGGGAAAACGAGCCTGTGCATCCAGCGAACGAAGCGAAACGGCTGTATACAGACAGGCGTTTTCACACTCCGGACGCGCGGGCGAGATTTTCGGCCTATCATTCGCGGGGACTGGCAGAACCTCCCGATCCGAATTATCCGTTTGTGTTGACGACAGGCAGAGTTTACGGACACTGGCACACGATGACGCGGACGGGTAGAACAGAAAAAATTAATCAATTGCACCCCGATCCGTTTTTGGAAATTCATCCGCGTGATGCGGCCAAATTGCAGATTAAGGAGGGGGATTTGCTGGAAGTTCGATCGCGCCGCGGCAAGGCGCAGTTTCCAGCAAAAGTCACAAAGGCGATCGCCCCAGGTACGCTATTTGTACCCATGCACTGGGGTTCTCTGTGGGCCGAAGGTGCTGAAGCCAATGCCATGACTCATTCTGCAAGCTGTCCAGATTCCAAACAGCCTGAGTTAAAAGCTTGTGCGGTGCAGTTGGTGCTGGTTGGGGCAGAAACTGCCGCAGAAGTTGAGGAATTTAATTGGGCAAAATCCACCCTCGCCGTCACTTCTTGAGCTGCCGTCCAACTACGGGATGTTACAAATCACCGAAGAACGAGCGGGAAGCCGCGGGGGATAGACAGGGAAACGAGAGGAACTTGGTTGACGTTCGGCGAGCACTCAGTCAATCACGCTCAGTCGAACGATTGAATCTTTACTCCACAGATGAATCTGGGATATTGAACAAGAGTCGAAAATTTTGCACTCTTCCCGACAGGAGTCCGGGGCTTGTATCCGTTTTTTGGGGTAACAACCTCTCTCGATCGAGCAATTTTGAACTCGGACATACCCTACACATAAATCTTAAATCCCAAATCCCAGATCTAAAACCTAAAATCGTTATGCCATTACGCAGCCTAAAAACTGCGTTTCCCCGGCAGAGCCCGGGAATAAGGAAAATTAAATTTATTTATTCTAAGTTTTTCCTTCTTGATTGGGAGTTTTTGCTTCGGCTGAATGCCTTATGGCCAAAGGCTTATGCTTTCTTTTTAATTAATCGAGTCAGACAATTGCCGTTTGCACCTCAAGGTGCTATAATCGTTTTACAAGGCTTTATTTTCGGCAGTGCAGTTCGTTCGATCGGCGTTCCTCCGGATTTAAATCTCTACACCCTCTGATTCTGGAGAATGTTCAATGTCAATCTATGTCGGCAATTTATCCTACGAAGTAACGCAGGAACACCTCAACCAAACTTTTGGAGAGTACGGAACAGTAAAGCGCGTTCAGTTGCCTGCTGACCGGGAAACAGGTCGGATGCGGGGTTTCGCTTTTGTAGAAATGTCTACTGAAGCCGAAGAAGCCGCAGCCATTGAGGCTCTTGACGGTGCTGAGTGGATGGGTCGCGACCTCAAGGTCAATAAGGCAAAACCCCGCGAAGAACGTGGTTCTTCTAACAGCGGTAACTGGGGTAACAACGATCGCGGTGGCAATTCTCGTCGCTACTAAACCACCCGAGCTAAATTTTTAGCTATCTTCTATAGCGCGTCGGAGCAAACTGGGAGTCAACAATCATTCTCTGTTGAGAATAGATAGTTAGTTCAGTCGTCGCACCGCGCCTTAAAAGCCTCAAAATATTGCTAGACAATAGTTTGAGGTTTTTTTATGGCAAAAATTTATTAAGTAGGAGTTCATCGCGCGCGATCGATTCCTAGCTGACACGAAAAACTATAAGATATAACCGGCAAAGAGAGCCGCCTTTTCCCAAGTACCCGGGTGATGCCGTAAAACCAGGCAATCACAGAGTTTTGCGCTTGCAAAGTGTACCGAACAATGACAAAATTATTAATTAAGAATTAAGACTAAATCACTTTTATGCTGAAAAAAATATTTAGGCAAATTTCCAAGTCAAGCAGTGATGAAAATTTTCTGCATTTTACAGAAAGTGTAGAAGTAGTAATATCGAAAATTTTATCACTGGCGATGATTTGGGTAATTCTCCTCAGCGTTTGCGATTTGCTGATTTTTTTAGCAAAAGAATTGGTAAACCACACTGATAATTTGTTAAAAGACACGTTGTTTGTCATATTTGGGTTATTTTTAAATGTTTTAATTGCTCTGGAAATCTTAGAAAATATTACAGCTTATCTGAAAAAGCACGTAATTCAAGTAGAGCTAGTTATTGTAACTTCTTTGATAGCAGTATCTCGAAAAATCATCATTCTTGACCTGGAAAAGAAAACCGCAGCCGACTTGATTGGTTTGGCGACAGCAATTTTCGCGCTTTCCATCAGTTACTTGATAGTGCGGTCTACAAATAAAGGAAAAGATTAATATCGGGAATTGAGAAGTGGGAATTGTTAATAACTAATATCAGATCCGGTCGAGCGACCGGACATGATATTATTCCAACAAACCAGGAGGAGGCACAATTTCAATTCGGCCTTGTTCTAAGTCAACAACTGGCACAATCTCTTCCACAAAAGGAATCAAGATTTTTGTGGATTTAGGCTCTTTAACGCGAATTTTCCGTGGTTTGCGGGTATTTCTGGGGTCAGCGTTGGCTTGGGGAGTTTCACGCTGTTTTGGCTTTTCTAATTCTGCGGCGACAGTTTCCGGCGCGGTTAGATTCGTTTCTACTTCTAAAAGGTCGTTACCTGCGGGAATAATATCACTTACCTTGCCTAAAATTTCCCCGGTTAACTGGTTAAAAACTTCCATACCGATCAAATCTTGGACGTAAAACTCATCAGATTCGAGGTAAGGTCGATCGGTCTTTTCAACAAACAACTTACAGCCCCGCAGCGCCTCAGCACTATCGCGGTCTTCCACACCCTCTACCTCTACAGCATACAGCCCTTTGCCCGGAATGTAGCGACCGCCCAAAAACTCGATCGGTTCCGGTTCACTTTTGTTAGGGCGCAAAATCCACCGCTTCCCCGGTTCGATAAACCTTTCCGGGAAATCCGAATCGGGATAGACTCGCACTTCCCCGTCCAAACCTTGAGCTGCTACAATTTTACCGATTTCTATCCATTTAGACATAAACTTTTTGGGAATTAGGAATTGGGAATTAGGAATTGGCAATTGACAATTGACAATTGGCAATTGGGCATTGGGCAAAAAAGCATCTTCGCAGAAAAGCCTTGGTAGCAAACAACAAATAACTACTGACTAATGACTACTGACTAATGACTACTGACTACTGACTTCTTTACACCAATCCAGTTCTCAGCGCTACAACTGCTGCTTGCACGCGGTCATCCACTGCCAACTTATTCATAATACCGCGAACATGAGTTTTAATAGTATTTGGACTCAAGTAAAGCGCCGCTGCAATTTCGGGATTGCTGTTACCTTCCACCATTAATCTTAACACCTCCAATTCCCGCTGCGACAACTGACCAAAAGTAGTTGTAGAGGCAGGTATCGGGGGTTTGAGGTGTTCGATGACAGTCCGGGCAATTTGAGGATCAAGATATGTAGCGCCCTCTGCTGCGGCTGCGATCGCTGCTAACAGCCTGTCTACAGAAGCACCTTTAATACAATAAGCATCAGCACCACTAGAAAGGGCAGCAATAATTTCAGTTTCTGCCGTGTGAGAAGTTAACATTACGACTCGAACTTCGGGCAGTTGTGCTTTAATTTGCTGCGTCGCTGCTATGCCGTCGAGCCGCGGCAAACCGATATCCATTACAATAATATCAGGTTTGAGTTTCAGTGCGGCTGCTACGCCTAAATAGCCGTCTTCTGCTTGTCCTACTATTTCTATTTCTGGGGAATCGGCTAAAACTTGCTCTAATCCCAGTTGCATCATCGGGTCATCTTCAACAATTAAAATTCTCATAATTAATTGGCAATTGGTAATTTTTCCGGCTGACTGTTGACTGTTGGCTGCCAACTAACTACTGCCAAGTGACTACTGTCAACTGACTAATGACTAACTTTTAAAACCTCCACGAATTCGCCCGGTACAATCCAGGTATCCCCTGGTGGCAAAACTGCTAAACCACTCGTATTGGCGAGGTTAATTAAATTCGCTGAATTTTGGCTGCCGCTAGCAGGTTCAAATTCCCAGACTCCGGCAACTAAATGTAGTTTACCCCAAACATAAGTTTCGCGCTGCCCAGGCGATCGCAATTCAGCATTACACCTAGCTTTGAGAAACTCCGGCCCCCAAGCATCCAGGGCAAGCCCAGACATCTTTTTCAAAGCAGGCACAACAAAGCGCCAACAGCAGACTAAAGCCGAAACCGGATTTCCTGGCAAACCAAAATAGAGACAATCCGAACTCAAACTCGGCGAATCATCATTCTTTTCACCTCGTTTAAACGCAGCAACCGTTAAAGGTTTTCCCGGCTTAATCGCCACAGAACTAATGTGAATTTTTCCTCCCAAATCCCCCAATATTTTCTCAATATAATCGTAGTCTCCTACCGAGACGCCCCCCGTAGAAAGTACCACATCCGCCGTCGCAACAGCCCGGGATATCGCCTTATTTAACGCATCTTCATTATCAGGAACAATGCCCAATCGAATCGGTTCAAATCCCATTTGCGCCAACAAAACTGTCAAAGCATACTGATTCGAGTCTACCAGTTTCCCCGGTGCCAAAGGTTCGTCTGGCGATACCAATTCGTCACCAGTAGAAAAAATTGCCACCCGCAGCCGCCGATAAACGGGAACTTGAATGCACTGGGCAGTTGCTAACACCGCCATTTCTGGGGCATTGATAACTGTACCGGGAGTTAGCAAAGTTTTTCCTGCTTGATAAAAAGCGCCTTTGTGCCTGACAAATGCTTGCGGTTTTTCAGGAGAAACTAAGATAAAAATACGATCGCCCTCACGCCTTGTTTCTTCCTGCATTACCACCGTATCAGCACCGGCAGGCACCACCCCACCCGTAAAAATTCGCGCCGCTTGCCCCGATTGGACGGTATTTTGAGGCTGATATCCGGCTGGAATCTCTTCTACTACTTCGAGTACCACTGGTTTTTCGGCGCTACAGTTTTCCACATCCGCAAACCGCACCGCGTACCCATCCATTGCTGAATTATCCCAATAAGGAAAATCCAGGGAACCAGTGACGGCAGCAGCCAAAATGCGCCCCGATGCTGCCAGTAAGTCTACAGTTTCTACATCCCCCTGACTGTCGAGGGGTTGCGCCAAATTTAGAATGATCGATTCTGCTTCTTTCACTGACAGCATGACAGTCTCCTTGTTTTGATAACACTCATGATTAAGTTTAGCAAAATATCCAGAGATATTGGTGATATAATTTTTTTGGATTTGGGCAGTAGACCTAATTTTTGGTATTAATTGCTTATGACTCTTTCGCGCTTTGTTGTCAGACTAAATTGTTTATCTTTATTATTGGTGGCGCTACTGATATTTTTTACTCAACTTTCAGGATTAAAAGTCAGCGACTTATTCTTTCAGCCTTATTTTTCTCCCCATCCTAATGTCGCCTTGTTAACTCGTACTTTCCAAATTTTATGTTCTGTACCAGTCGTTGTTTGTACTTTCACCTATGGATTAGCTAAAACTATTCAACCATGTCCTAATGAAAATAGATTTATTTTATTTTCCGCTCTTTTAACAGGTGGATTTCTACTGAATCAAACTTACCGAATTCATATATATATGATAGCCATAGGAATTCCTAAGCTAGGAGTAAGTCTTTTATACGCCGTTATTTTGTCATCTTACGGATGGTTTTTTAGGCGAGAACTACAGTTAACTCCCTACCAAATATTGTTAGCGGGTTTGGGCTTGTTGTTTTTTGCGATCGGCGTAGATGCCCTGCATTTAAAAAACAAAATATTATCCAGTTTACTAGAGGGAGTACCTAAACTGTTTAGCGAAATTAACATTGCATTTTATTATTGGTATGTCTGTAAGTGTTTCCTGAACAAAGTTTTTTATAAAAATATTGAGAGCTAGTTATAAGTAGATGATATAATCATATCACAAGTGCCTCCCCAAACCTACAACTCAAATCCTCAGTCCTCCATCAATAATATTTACAGCATCTGCATCGCTCAGCATTTATCCGCCTTCATATACATTATCTGGCTTAAAAGTCCCAACGCATCCTGATAAAATACCATGATAGCAGTTACCATCAACTTCAACTCGATCGCCCAAATAACCGACGACCAATTTTATCAACTGTGCCGCGAAAACCCCGATGTCAAATTTGAACGCAACGCCAAAGGAGAAATAATCGTCATGCCACCCACAGGAGGAGAAACCGGAAATTACAATTTTGAAATAGCTACTGATTTTGGAATTTGGAACCGACAAACTAAACTGGGAATTTGTTTCGATTCTTCAACTTGCTTCAAACTGCCAAGCGGTGCCAACCGTTCTCCCGATGTCTCTTGGATTGAAAAATCAAGATGGGATGCACTCACTCCCGAACAAAAACAAAAATTTCCTCCCATTGCCCCGGATTTTGTCTTAGAGTTAATGTCGCCAACCGACAGTTTAAAAGATACTCAAGACAAAATGCAAGAATACATGAATAACCAAGTAAAACTAGGCTGGTTAATCAACAGCAAAACCCGCCGAGTCGAAATCTATCGCCAAGGACAAGAAATAGAAGTTTTGGAATGTCCAACAGAACTTTCAGGAGAAGATGTTTTGCCCGGTTTCGTGCTAAACTTGAAAACACTGTGGCAATAACTAGACATCTAGCATCTATCAGCGTTTATTTGCGTTCATCTGCGGTTAAAAAAATCTAATGGAAACCAATACAGAAACTACTGCAACCACTGGCTTAACAGCGGAACAACACAAACAGAAAATGCAGCGCCGCCAAGAAGTACAGGCGCAGCGAATCGCTAACTCCTCAAAAGAAAAAGGTTTAATTATAGTCAATACCGGTAGCGGCAAAGGCAAAACTACAGCCGCTTTGGGAATGGTTGTGCGATCGCTCGGCCACGGATACCGCGTCGCTATAGTACAATTTATCAAAGGAGCTTGGGAACCCGCAGAGAAAGCCGTTTTTCAACTCTGGGAAAAACAGCTAGAATTCCACGCGATGGGAGAAGGCTTTACCTGGGACACGCAAGACCGCGATCAAGATATCGCGACAGCTCAAAAAGCCTGGGAAAAATCCCTAACTTTTATCTGCAATCCCGAATTTAAATTAGTTCTTCTAGATGAAGTCAATATAGCATTAAAACTAGGTTATTTGCAAGTCGAGCAAGTGCTTTCCGGGTTAGAACAAAAGCCAGAAGAAACCCACATTATTTTAACAGGCAGAGGCGCCCCGCCAGCGCTAATCGAACGGGCAGACTTGGTGACAGAAATGACTTTAGTTAAGCATCCATTCCGAGAACAAGGCATTAAAGCTCAACCAGGTATTGAGTATTAATGTTGTTTGTCAAGACTTTTTACCCGATATACAGCAGATTCCAGGTTTATGAAGTACAGTAACAGCAGCTTGTAAACCAGTTTTTAAAGTGCTTAGGATTGACC
>NZ_JAUBOY010000072.1:0-24470 GCF_036700465.1 Microcoleus sp. T3_A4
TGATTTTAAATCACCCTAACCTTCCTTCAGTCTTGTCTTATGGTACTCTGGCTGCTTAAAAACTGTCCGGAGTATTGGTGATACAGGTCTTTGGCTGGCATATTGGAATAAATTAATTTTTAATTATTGATGAGAGCTCATGCTAATTTTTAGCCCTAGATATTCCTGAAAAAATCAAGCAATTTCCGCCGCGAAAAACCGACCATCGCAGCGCTCATATTCATCTTCCAAAAGCCATGAATGAGCCTCATCATAGGTTGAACTCAGAAACAGAGACTTATAGTTTGTTGGTGGGTCATAAATACAAAAACCTCCATTTTTCCCACTTACTAACATCAAAATTAGAGGGGGGAAAACACTCGAATTTACCCACAATTCGATAAATTCCCAATCATTAATTTGTTCGGCGAGGTCTGGTGTGTGCGATAACATGATATTCAGTTTACCAAAACTCCACACAAAAAGCGATCGCCCGCCCAACACCACCAATACCTCCAGACTTGCTACTGTAAAGAGAGTTAGATTTAATCAAAATCAGCGCAAGCAATTATGAGCGGTACTGTTACATCCCCCAACAACCTCAACCAGCAGCGGCCACTCTCCACGGCATCCGCTGACACTTCCAGTTCCCTGCTGGGCGACTTCATCCAAGAAACACTCGCCTTAACCAAGCGCCTGTTTATTCAATTGCAGCGCCGCCCCTCGACGCTAGTTGCAGGCATTATTCAGCCGCTGATGTGGTTGGTTTTGTTCGGAGCTCTGTTTGAAAATGCACCCGCCGGCTTGTTCGGCGAAAGCCAGAATTACGGACAATTTCTCGGCGCTGGCGTTATCGTTTTTACTGCCTTTGCAGGGGCGCTGAATGCTGGTTTGCCGATTATGTTCGATCGCGAGTTCGGATTTCTCAACCGCTTATTAGTCGCGCCGTTGGCTTCCAGATTTTCGATCGTCCTGGCTTCGGCTATTTTCATCGTCACCCTCAGCTTTATTCAAACCGGCACAATCGTTACAGCGGGGGCGTTTTTGGGCGCCGGATTACCCGGAATTGCCGGACTGGGGGCGATCGCCCTAATTGTGCTGCTGTTAGTTTTGGGCGTCACGGGCTTGAGTCTGGGTTTAGCCTTCGCTCTCCCCGGCCACGTAGAATTAATAGCGGTAATTTTTGTTACTAACTTGCCGCTGTTATTTGCGAGTACAGCCCTCGCGCCGCTGTCATTTATGCCAGAGTGGCTGCAAGTTGTGGTGACTCTCAATCCTCTGAGTTACGCGATCGAACCCATCCGCTACCTGTACCTGCACAGCGATTGGTCGCTAGCCAGTGTAGTGATGCAAGCTCCTTGGGGTACAGTCACCTTTGGAGGAGCGCTATTAGTGCTGCTGGCGTTTGATTTGGTGGCGCTGCTGAGCATTCAACCGCTGCTGAAACGCAGGTTTGCTTAGGGCGATCGTTTCACCTGCACCGTCAATTCTAGGATGCCTTTCGTCCTGTCAACTTAAGCTAAAACCGATAGTCCGTCAGGGGTTGAAATAAGAGCCTCAAAGCCAAAGTCCTCTTGCATAGGACTAATGAGTTCTTCAGTCCTCTTTGAGAGGACTTTAGCTATGAGACAGGGAATTCATTCCCTGGCGGACTACCGGGTAGGCGAGAGGACTAATGAGTTCTTCAGTCCTCTTTGAGAGGACTTTAGCTATGAGACAGGGAATTCATTCCCTGGCGGACTACCGGGTAGGCGAGAGGACTGGCGGACTAAAAGCTTAACTTGACACCAATGGGCATTGCCCTGTCCTGAGCCCCAGTGAAGTAATATAATATTTACTCACAAGTCAGAATATTGTTTAGATAGAATTGTTTTTTTGAAAGTTCACCTAATAAATTATGAACACCAAAACTTCCAAATCCGGCAAATTGATGATAGGGATTGCTGCAAGCGCGATCGCATCCTGTGCTCTGTTCTGCCCTCAAGCAAGCTTCGCTCAAGCCAGCGGTTTAAATAATGCCCAACCGCTGCAAGACTTTCAAACTCAAGACAATACCGACCCCTTTTCCGGCCGCAGCAGCGGCAGCGGAATATTTGATTTAATTCACAGATCCAAATTGGGAGGCGGCCGCAGCATGGAAGAATTTAATAGCGAACAGCAACAAAATTTGAACGATGCGGCCGCAGAATTTCGCAACAAACAGCGCCTACTACTGGAAAAGCAAGCTGTACCTACACCGGGGGCGATCGCACCAGCAGAAATTACCGCCCCCGTCCCTTAAATTGACAAATTTTGTTCGCAGCAAGGACTTGAGTTTTTATTGACTTAAAACCTCCGACATAGAAAACGGATTTCTTAGTCTAGCCTTGCGCGGGCGAAAGTTTGTCTAGCAGCGATTTCAAGATCCAAATCTTATCTATAGCAACCGCCAAGACGGTTAGGACATTCTTAACCGCTAAAACCATTGCTATTACTGCTTCTTCCTTCTTCCTTCTTCCTTCTGCTATAAAAACCATCGCTTAATCCCGTTCCAACCACGCCCGCATTTTACCCGGATTAAGCAAACCGTAAGGATCGACCAACTCTTTAAACTGCAACTGTTCCACATTAATACTTTTCATCCCTCCATCTTCCAATATATAAGTGTGAGGATTAGCAATCAGTGCGCCTTGCTCTTCGTGATAGCGAATAATTTCATTGAGCCGTGATTCCGTAGTGTAGCGAACTATTTGCAAAGCAGCGGCGATCGCCCTGCCATTCATCCGCAAAAACTCCAAGTGCATCATCACCTCATCCCCATAAAAATTATACAGTTCCTCAATCAATTTCAAACCTTTATCTGGGGGAAAAAGCGTCTGCAAATAAGTCAGAGACGGGTCAACGCTGCGAGCGTGCAGAGTTGTATGATTCCAAGTAAATTCAGCAATAGCCGCACCTTTGCTCGCTGCTTGCGCGTTTTTTTGATAGCAAATTGTGCCGCCATATTCGCGCACCAAATCTTGCAGCGGTTCCAGACAAGATTCAGCTACCATTAACAAAGCGCAGTGCTTACCTTCAGGAATTGCATCGCGGAAAGCAGCAAAATAAGCAGGAATCGGCCAAGCACAAACACAAATTAGTTTTTTGATAATTCCGTCAGCATCGCCCAAAGCTTGACCGAAGTTTGCCGATGTCATAAAATCGTCAAAAGCGACGATGATTTCCGCCCAAGCATAAGCAGGGGCGAGGGGAATTTCTAAATCAGTAATAATCCCATTTGTGCCGTAAGCGTGATTGACTTTTTGCACTTCATCGCCGCGCAATTCGATGACGCGGGGTTCGTCTTCCATTGTAACGACTCGCACGGCATGAAGATTTCCCCGATCGCGCAATTGGCCGTAAGTTATCGAACCAATTCCCCCGCTACCGCCGCCGATAAATCCCCCAATCGTAGCGGTGCGATAGGTTGAGGGAACCATCCGCAATTCCCAACCAGTTTCTCGCGCTTGTTTGTCGAAAACCGACATTTTCACCCCTGGTTCTACACAAGCTAAACCCGGTTTTATCCAGCGGATACTGTGCATTTTGCTGGTATCTAAAATGACGCCGCCCTTGAGGGGAATGCACTGCCCATAATTGCCCGTTCCTGCACCTCTAACAGTTAGCGGAATTTTAAATTTGACGCAGGCTGCAGCAATCCGCAAAACTTCGGCTTCGCTGGCGGGACGAACTACTAAATCTCCTGTTTTATCACTTAAGAGAGATTGCAAAACTGGACTGAAGTGATAATAGTCTTGAGATAGCTTGACAACTTGCGCGCGATCGCTAATTATTTCAATTCCCGATAGTTCCGACGAGAAAGCATCCCAGTCAATACTTTGAATCGCAGTTGCAGTCATTTTTTTTCCTTTATGCTAGCAGTATTATATCAAATCCGCCCTTCATCGGAATTATTCATCTCTCTGTTCTCTTCCTCTGCGTTCTCTGCGTACTCTGCGGTTTAAGCATTCCAATGCAACCGGAATTCATATTATATATTTTCTCAATCACAACTTAGTAACATAAAATACTAACTGCAATCTTTCTTTAAGTAGTAAAGTGCTTATTCGCGCACCCTACATATAGAAGTTCTGCCTCCAAGAATGTTTTTTTCAATTAACAAATCCCCCAAAAACCGCCATCCCGTAGTATTTCCAAGGCACTGCCACAGTGTCAAATCCAGATGAGACCAGCATTTCCAACTGTGCCGAAAGTGTAGCTAGACGATCGGGATTAGAATACCCGTAAGAGACACTCGTTCCCACATTTGCGCGAATTTGTGCTAAAGTTTCCCCCTGATTTAGCGCCCAATCTTCTCGCGCCGCTTGATAAATATCTTTCATTGCTGCTGATTCTGCTAAAAGAGGATCGGCATTCCAAAAACATCCACCAGCACTTAAACTTCCGCGAATCCGTTGAAACAATTTCAACTTCATCTCGTCCTCAAGATGGTGAATTGCCAGAGATGAAATGCAAGCATTGAATTTATCCCCCAATCCCGAAAAATTTGGATTGTTCGCCCATTCTCCAAAATCCATTTCTATGCCAGTCCACCGGGCTGCGTATCCTGCCGAGTCTATTTTGGCGCGGGCAAAATCAAGCATTCGCGCCGAGTAATCGACAGCAACTATTTCCGCCGATGGGTAGCGTTGGAGAACTTTTAAAGTGAGTTCCCCCGTACCGCAGCCGAGTTCTAAAATGCGGTGGTTTGTGTTAGCAATGCAGTCGGCTAATACATCCAGCATTTCGTCATACTTAGGTAAAAGTCGCCGAATGCCGGTATCAAAATCAGCAGTATTGACGAAAACTTCTCCCGGAAAAATTTCGTTGCGCGCCGGTGAGGCAGTAGAGTCAGAATTCACGATCGCCAACCATAGACTACAATTGCTATCCTAACCGAGATCGAGCAAAAATTCCGCGCGATTGCCGCTATCCCGTAGGGAATCGCCATTATAAACTTATGCGTAGTTTTACGGACAAACGAAACACTGGCGGTAAACAATAATTAACCCTCGGTTGCACTCAGAGAGTCTTGCTTTACCCCGGACGCCAGCAAAACACTCTGAAAAAGCAGTGTTATGTTAGTAGTGCATAAATTCCCATCAAGATTAAACCTCACACTTGAGGATACCATGCGCCAGTTGATTTCTCGAATTCGGGCTGCCATCAGCCAATTAATTTACAAGCGAATTCTGCTTGCGGTGACAATTTTATTTTGTGTAGGTGTAGGAGTAGCGATGGCAAATATGTCTCGTCTTTCCTCCACCCTAATCGAATCGCAAGCCCTCCAAAATGCCACCCTCTATGCCCAAGCTGTTAAAGAAGCCCGCACCCTTTACAGTTCCGATGTTGTCAATCCTCTCAACACCGCTAAAGCGATTAACTTTACCCACGACTACAACCCGACAAAAGTAACAGTTCCCGTACCGGCCACTTTCTTAATAGAACTGGGCAACCAGATCACTAACAAAAATCCCGAAGTATCACTTCGTCTCTACAGCGACTACCCGTTTCCCTGGCGGCGAAAAGAAGGCGGAGCCCGAGACGATTTTGAACGGCAAGCTATTACTTATTTGACAAAAAATCCGACCCAGAAATTTTTTCGCAGTGAGAATTATCGCGGCAAGCCAGCCTTTCGATATGCCGAGGCAGATACTCTAAGTTCTAGCTGCGTTAACTGTCACAATACTCACCGTGACAGTCCTAAAACTGATTGGAAAGTGGGAGATGTGCGGGGGATATTAGAAATTACTCAACCTCTCGATACTATCACTCAAAAAACTCGCGGGGGACTGAAAAATTTGTTTTTACTGTTAGTAGGACTTTCTATTTTAGGGGTGACAGGATTAACTTTATCTATCAGCAGGTTGCGCCAAAATGCTAAACAATTAGAACAGCGCGTCAGGGAACGCACGGCACAATTGCAAGAAACTAATGTAGAATTGGTAAATGAACAGGAAAAGTGCGATCGCCTGCTGCTCAATATTTTACCCGAATCCATTGCTGCCAAGCTAAAAAACGGTCAAAGCAGTATTGCTGACGGCTTCGCAGAAGTCACGATTCTGTTTGCGGATATCGTAGGCTTTACCGTGCTTTCAGCACAAATATCTCCCGAAGAATTGCTCAAGTTTCTCAACGAAATTTTTTCAGCCTTCGATGGTTTAACGGAAAAGTACGGCTTGGAAAAAATCAAAACAATTGGAGATGCTTATATGGTAGTGGGAGGTTTGCCAAATCCCAGCACCAACCACGCCGAAAGCATTGCGGAAATGGCCTTAGATATGCAGGAGGAATTAGCAAAATTTAATGCCAAACATCATGCAGGAATTAACATTCGCATCGGCATCAATACCGGGCCGGCAATTGCGGGGGTTATTGGCACTAAAAAATTCATTTACGACCTCTGGGGCGATGCCGTCAATACAGCAGCCCGCATGGAATCCCACGGGATTGCCGGCGCGATTCAAGTCACAAAAGCAACTTACGATATCTTGCAAAATAAGTATCGTTTTGAAGACAGAGGAATTATCCACATCAAAGGCAAGGGCGATATGAATACTTATCTGCTTGCAGGCAGGCTAGTCAGCGCAGTTTCGGTTTAATTTGTTTATTATATTATTAAGGGGTCTGCTAGTTAGTCGGGAGTCATCAGTCGTTAGTGCTTAGCCAAGAACTAACCGTTAATGGCTGCTGGGTGTTGACTGCTGACAATTTCAGGAATTACACAGGGGATGTGAGAAACGCGGTTTCTACACAGTTGCTTTGTGGACTCACCCAAAATTTATTACCAGAAACCCGGTTTTTTTTCCTATTCCCTAAAGTCGCCATTTGCCAAATAGTAAATTTTATGTTTTTGCGGATTTTATCATTCTTGAGTTTTTTCAAATCTCGGTTGTCTAGGCAAATAGCTTTGTGGGTATTTGCTAGCATTCTTGTCATAGAGGGAATTATTTTAGTTCCCTCTTATTTTCGGCGCGAAAATGAACTTTTAAGCCAACTGGAACAGGTATCTCGCGCGACTGTGGATTCCCTAGAGTTTTTGCTCCAACAAGATATTTCCGATCGCACTTTTTTGCAAGAAGAAGTAAAAAATATTACTAAGGACTCTCAAGTAGTCTTAGGACTATCTATTTACCAAGCTAACGGTGAGCTAATATATACACTTGGCGAACCCCCAGAAATCCGTTTCGATCAACTAAAAAGATCTCGTATAGTTCACAATCACAATTTCGATGGTAAGCGCTACGATATTGCTTGGACGGAGCGACATTTGGGAGGCGATTATATCTTAATTGTGCGCCACGATGCTTCCACAGTTCAGCCGGAACTCTACGCATTTATCGGACGGGTTGCTGTTCTAGTCATCATTATATCAGCCTTTGTCACTTCTGTGACTATGTTCTTTTTAGGCGTGACAGTAATTGCACCTATATTGAGGTTGCGCGATGACTTGATCGCTGCCGGAGACGCTTTGAGCAAAGATCGAGAACAACCTGATTTCTACTCTCTGTCTGTCAAGCGCGATGACGAGTTGGGAGAACTCATGGTCGCCTTCAATCAAATGTTTCACCGAGTATACCAGGAAATTGCACAGCGGAAACAAGCTGAGGCAGTATTGCGCGCCGAACAAGAAAAGTCGGAACGTTTATTACTAAATATATTACCGGTAATGATTGCCGATCGCCTCAAACAAGGTCAGATAAATATTGCGGACGGATTTGCCGAAGTTACGGTTTTGTTTGCTGATATTGTGGGCTTTACCGAAATATCTTCGCGCACATCTCCTGAAGAATTAGTCGAATTACTTAACAAAATTTTTTCATCTTTCGATCGCTTAAGCGAACAATATGGCTTAGAAAAAATTAAGACGATAGGTGACAATTATATGGTAGCAGGCGGTTTGCCGCTTCCCTGTACAAATCACGCCGAATCTATTGCCGAAATGGCCCTGGAAATGCAGCAAGAAATTATGAAATTCCGCGACGAATGCGGTAAACCTCTCAATATCCGCATTGGCATTAATACTGGGCCTGTTGTAGCAGGTGTCATCGGTACTAAAAAGTTTATTTACGATTTGTGGGGAGATGCTGTGAATACAGCAAGCCGCATGGAATCTCAAGGACTTCCGGGTAAAATTCAAGTTAGCAACTCAACTTATGAGTTGCTGTGCGATAAGTATTTGTTGGAAAAGCGCGGTAAAATTAATGTTAAAGGCAAAGGATCTATGACGACTTATTTGCTCAAAGGCAGAAAATTGTAACTGACCAATTTAACCATCGCCGGGGTATACGTGATATGGCGGCAGACGTTGCAGCGCAGCCGCCCTCAACACCAAACTAGATTTTTTTTGAACGAACCACGAAGACGCTAAGGAAACGTTCGGCGAAGCCGTTCCCGTTCCCCGCAGGGGTTCCCGAAGGGTAGGGTAGGAAGAGAACAATAAAGAAGAAAAAATAAAAATTTCATAAGTGAGTAAAACTTGCTATATTAAAAGGCGACTTAATATTAGTTTGATTGGTAAAAATGACTGTGGATCAGGAACATAATTCTTCAAATTCACCGATTTGGCAGCCCTTCACGCAAATGAAAACGGCTGCCCCGCCGCTGAAGGTAATTCGGGGCAAAGGATCGGTGCTGGAATTAGCAGACGGGCGGCAAATTCTCGACTGCATTTCTAGTTGGTGGGTGACTGTTCATGGGCACAGCCATCCGGTTCTGGCTGAGGCTCTTTATGAACAAGCTCAAAAGTTAGAACACGTAATCTTTGCGGGGTTTACTCACGAACCGGCCGAGAAACTTGCAAGTAAATTGCTAACTCATACGCCTGCTTCTTTAACGCGGATTTTCTTTTCGGATAACGGTTCTACTGCTGTTGAAGTTGCTCTGAAAATGGCATTTCAATATTGGCGTAATCTGGGAGAAACTAACCGCACTAGCTTTATTAGTTTTGAGGGAGGTTATCACGGCGATACTGTGGGCGCGATGTCTGCTGGCAGAAGTTCGCTGTGGTGGGAATCTTTTGCACCTTTAATGTTTGCGGGGGATGTTGTTCCTTTTCCGGCGACTTTTGACGGCGATGATGAGGTGGAAAGCAAGGAGGCGGCGAGTTTAGAGAAATTGGAGTTTTTTTTAAAGCAGGGCAGCTATGCGGGAATTTTTATCGAACCTTTGGTGCAAGGTTCTGGGGGGATGCGAATGTGCCGCCCTGAGTTTTTGCAGGCGATCGCACAACTTGCCCGTCAGTTTAATGTATTGTTGATTTACGATGAAGTAATGACGGGTTTTGGTCGCACGGGCGAACTGTTTGCGTCGCTTAAATCTGGAACTTCACCGGATATCCTGTGTTTGTCTAAAGGATTGTCTGGTGGCTGCTTGCCAATTGCTGTCACAATGGCATCGGAGGATATTTATCAAGCTTTCTGGCGAGATGAATGGGACAAAGCTTTTTTTCACGGTCATTCTTACACCGGAAATCCCTTAGCTTGTGCGGTGAGTGTAGCATCCTTGGAGCTTTTGGAGCAAAACCCAAATGTGTATCAAGGGATGGAAAAACTCCACCACAAATATCTGAATCAATGGCTGAGAAATCATCCTAAACTCGAACGGATTCGGACTTGCGGCACCATCGCAGCAATGGATGTGAAAACGGAAAGCGTTTCCGGTTATTTTAATGACATTGCTCCTGTATTGAAAGCCAGATTTCTCGAAGCGGGTTTTTTGCTCCGCCCCTTGGGAAATACGCTTTACTTGATGCCTCCCTACTGCATTTCTCCTGATGAACTAGAATCGATTTATCGGGTAATTCGTCAGGTTTTGGATACTCTGTAAACCCTTTAATTTTAGTAATGAATTTACCCAATTGGAACGATTTGGCTGACGACGCGCTGGCGGGCAAATGTCTCTCTCGCGAGCAATCTTTAGCCGTATTGCGCGCACCGGATGAGGTTTTGCTTGAACAACTAAATGCAGCTTATCGGGTGCGCCGCCACTACTGGAGAAACCGAGTCAGGCTGCACTATTTGTTAAATGCTCAAAGTGGCCTTTGTCCTGAAGATTGCCATTATTGTTCTCAGTCAAAAATTTCGACTGCGGAAATTGAGAAATATCCGCTTTTAGCTAAGGAGAAAATTCTGGATGCCGCCCAACGCGCAGCAGACTTAAAAGCTGGTACGTTTTGTTTGGTGATTTCTGGCCGCCAACCTAGCGCATCTACTTTCGATCGCGTTTTGGATGCTGTTGAGACTGTGAAGGCAAATTATAACCTGAAAATCTGTGCTTGTTTGGGATTGTTGAGCGAGGAACAAACTCATCGTTTAGCTAAAGCTGGAGTCGATCGCGTAAATCACAATCTCAATACTTCCGAATCATATCACACGGACATTTGCACAACTCACACTTTTGGCGATCGGGTTGAAACCGTCGAACACGTAAAAGCAGCGGGGATCACAACTTGTTCCGGCGGAATTTTGGGGATGGGCGAATCGGATGATGATGCGATCGATTTAGCGCTTTCGCTTCGCAACTTGGGCGTTACTAGCGTGCCGGTTAACTTTTTTATTCCGATTCCCGGTACGCCATTTGCAGATGTGAACAGGTTAACTCCCCGCCAATGTTTGCGAATTCTGTGTTTGTTCCGATTTTTGCTTCCTAGCCAAGAAATTCGGATTGCTGGGGGACGGGAAGTGCATTTGCGATCGCTGCAACCTCTCGGACTCTACCCCGCTAATTCTATTTTTGTTGGCGATTATCTGACAACTCCCGGACAAGCTGCCCATCAAGATTGGGACATGATTCGAGATGCGGGATTTGCGATCGAATCCCCCGAAGGTTCTCTCTTAGAAGTTGATTCAGCAGTTACAAAATCCTAACAAAAATCCCTGGTTGTCTAACTCTTATAGCAGTTTTCAATCGGATGAAATAGAGTAGGACACGGCAGTGTCGTGTCCCTACCAAATATCTATATTTCATGTTTACGCATGGGCGGATAGAAACCGGATTCCTGACGTAGCAAATGCGTCAGCCGTAAGTTCTTAGATTCTAGCCAAAAACCCTTATTTTCCGGTTGACAGTCTTCAATCTAAAATCTCAAATCTCAAATCTAAAATAATACAAGAGGGGGAAATTGTGGACAAACGCGAAGAAATTACGATCGCAGAATACCAGCTAACTGCCGAATCTTTCCGAGAAGGAACTTGGAATCACGACGTATCCCAAAATCGATCCGCATTGACGGCTGCTATGCCCCGCAATCCCGGTAAAATTCTCGATATAGGATGCGGGCCGGGACGAGATTTAGTAGCCTTCAAGAGCCAAGGACACACAGTTGTAGGCTTAGATGCAACTCCAGCTTTTGTAGAAATAGCAAAGAAGTTATCGGGATGCGAAGTTTGGCAACAATCTTTTCTGAATCTCGACTTGCCAAAAGCCGAATTTGACGGTATTTTTGCCAATGCTTCCCTGATTCACGTTCCCAGCGACGAGATGGTGAAAGTGCTGCAAGATTTGCACAAAGCCTTAGTTGTTAACGGTGCAATTGTCATGTCAATGTGTCGGGGAAATTGGGAAGGATACGACGAGAGACCAACGGGAAAACGCTATACTGCCGGATGGGAATATCATACTTTAGCGCCTTGTTTAGAAAAAACAGGATTTGCAATTGTCAATCACTACTATCGCCCCCCCGGCTTACCCCGCGAAGCTCAATCTTGGGTAGTAATGGTGGGCAAAAAACTCTAACGTAAATGGGAAATTGCCAATCTTTCCCCTCTCTTCCTCTGCGTACTCTGCGCCCTCTGCGGTTAAATAAAAAAACTAATTCACCCATTGACAGAGGATTGTTGTATAATAACCCACAGTCAAATAAACCAATTTCTGCATAACTTAAAACACAATTAATATGACAGAGAAATTCCACATTTTTTTAGCGGGTGCTAGTCGAGGCGTCGGCTTAGAAATCGCGAAATGTCTGACAGCACAAAAGATGCAAGTAACTGCACTTTTGCGATCGCCCGCAACCAGCACCGAATTAGAAGCAATGGGCATCAAAATCGTGACTGGCGATGCTTTGGATACAGCAGCTATGGAAGCTGCGATGGCTGGCGGTGAGCCAATTCATGCCGTAATCAGCACAATTGGCGGCTTGCCCAAAGATGGGGAAAGAGCCGATTATTTGGGAAACAAAAACTTGATTGATGCGGCAGTGAAAGCAGGCGTGCAAAAATTTATTTTAGTTTCATCAATCGGCAGCGGTAATAGTGTCGGCGCTTTGCCACCCCAAGCTTTAGAAACTTTGCGCCCGGTTTTAATTGAAAAGGAAAAAGCCGAAAATCATTTGATAGCAAGCGGGATGATTTATACAGTGATTCGTCCCGGCGGACTCAAATCGGAACCTGCAACAGGCAACGGTATTTTAACAGAAGATTGTCGAGTTTCTGGAACGATCCACCGGGCAGATGTAGCGCGGCTAGTTTGTCAGTGTTTAGTTTCTGATGCTGCTAACAATAAAGTTGTGTCGGCGGTAGATAAACAGATGGTTTACGGCCATTCAGAATTTGAGGTATTAACTTTTTAGGGGCGGTTTTAGCGCAAAATAAGCTGTCTGGCATCTAAATTGTATTTTTTGGGCGGGCTAGAAGCCCACCCCACAGGAAAATTCAATTCTTGTGGAACAGGCATCTTGCCTGTTCCTAAAAATGCGCCCACCCCACAAGAAAATTGAACTTTTGTGGAACAGGCATCTTGCCTGTTCCTAAAAATGCTGCAAGATTTTACACTCAAGAATCAAAGGGCTTAATCCACGATCGCCCGATCGCCCAATCCAACACCAAACCCGCGATCGCAAACAATACCACACTCTCGACACCGCGAACCGCAAACGGCAATAACTCCTGTAGGGCGGGCATCTTCCCGGCATCAAAAAACAATCCAGCATCCAACTGTCCAAAAGCCCGCACCAGCCCAAAAGCCAACACCGCACCAGATTTAAGCTGCGGATTAGTATCGCGACGGATAGCGTAGCGGTAAGTCACGCCGAACAAAAAACCGCCCAAAAGTGCGATCGTCCCTCTCAAGGCAAAATTTAGGTCAATTTCCCTTACCTGCAAACTCGCCAGAGAATCCAACCTATCCGCCAGAATTAAGCTATTACCAAGGGCGATCGCCCCAAAACCCAGCAAACAAGAAAAAGCAGCAACACTCCCTGCCTTCAAAGATTCTACCCGTTCAGCCGCACTAAAATTTGACGAATCCTTCACAGCGCCCTCATTTCAAAAATGGCTCAAATTGACTTATCATAAGGTTTGGAGTCACTTTGTACAGTTTGTTCAATAAATAGCTATGGATATTTTGTCACTCGGTTGGGTTTCGGTGCTAGTTCTGTTCTCCTTCTCAATTTCAATGGTCATTTGGGGACGCAACGGTTTCTAGATTCCAGAATAGCTTGCGGGGCAGGCTTTTTAACGGCCCCGCATTTTTTATAATCCTATTTAACACAATCAAAATAACAGGAGTTGGAAACATGACAGCCAAAAAAATCTTAATGTTAGTCGGCGACTTTGTAGAAGACTACGAAGTAATGGTTCCTTTCCAAGCATTGCAAATGGTAGGTCATACCGTCCACGCAGTCTGCCCGGACAAAGCAGCAGGCCAAACAATTCGCACCGCAATTCACGACTTTGAAGGCGATCAAACCTACAGCGAAAAACCAGGTCACAACTTCACTTTAAACGCGACTTTTGACGAAATCAACCCGGCCGACTACGACGCTTTGATTATCCCCGGAGGACGCGCCCCAGAATACATCCGCCTCAATGAACAAGTGCTGCAAATTACCCGCTACTTTGCCAACAGCAAAAAGCCGATCGCATCTATTTGTCACGGCTTGCAAGTCCTAACCGCCGCCGGCGTACTCGAAGGCAAACGCTGCACCGCATACCCCGCTTGCAGCCCCGACGTACTCCGGGCCGGCGGCAAATATACAGAAGTTCCCGTTACCGAAGCCGTAGTCGATGGCAATTTAGTCACCGCCCCCGCGTGGCCAGCACACCCTAACTGGCTGGCTGAATTTCTGAAAGTTTTGGGAACGAAGATCGAACATTCAGAGAAAGTCGAAGTATGACTATTTTCACAGTCAAAGTTAAACCGAATTCCAAACAGCAAAGCATCGCAGAACAACCCGACGGCAGCCTCACAATACATCTCAAGTCCCCGCCGGTTGATGGTAAAGCAAACCAAGAATTAATCATGCTGTTAGCGAAAAAGTTTAAAGTGCCGAAATCTGCGATCGGCATTAAATCCGGTTTTTCTTCGAGAAATAAACTTGTGGAAATTCCAATCGAACCTTTAACATAGAAATAACGGTAATAACAAATCTATCTAAAGATGGATATAGACTCAACTTTAAAAGTATATATTAATAGTTGTAGAGTTAGAATAAAAAATTATGAGCATTGAAAATAGAGTCGAAGCAACAGCGAAGAATATTGAAGGCAAAATCCAAGAAGCTGTTAGCGAAGTTACAGGCAATCAGAAAGATAAATTAGAAGGTCAAGCCAAGCAGGATCAAGCATCAGCAATTCACCTGAAAGAAGACCTCAAAGATAAAGCAAAAGAGATTGTAGACCGAGCTTAGTAACAGTATTCCCTACAAGTTTCCTGCCTACTAAATCCCGCAAACGATATGTTTGCGGGATTTTTTTGTTATGTATGGGCGGGTTTTACCAACCATAATTGCCAAAAACTAACCATCTCATAAACCCGCCCCCACCCAGCCCAAAATTCTGAATTAATTGAATTTAACGGTTGAGCGACGATGCTTAATCGGGGTTCTTTGTTGGGTGGGAATGGGTTTATCAACATTATTGGTGCGTGGCAAAATTCATCGGCGAACTGCCCCTATAGATTCTAGTAATTCATAATGCAAAAGCATTAATTTTGTGGCTGGAATTGTTTCCATTGCATAAGTTGTGCCATCTTGATGAGAAAATTCTACCTCAAAAGCACTGCCATCAAATTCCATCACGACTGTTCCTACCTGTCCTTTATATAATTTAATGATTTGTTTGGTTTCAAAATGGGTTGCTTCTAAATCTTCAGTTAAAGCAACAATATCAAGGTCTTTAATTGTTTTCATTGTTTTTACTTCACTTTTGGACGGGATAACAACTTGTTAATCGGGGGAAACTTTCACCTAAGCGGACGATCCAAGCTGCTATAATCAGAGATTCACCTACTTCGGTTTTCAGCAATAATTTCATGTTATAATGTGTTCCGTATTCATTGTTTTTTTGAATAACAACATCTTCGTTGATAGCAGCTTCTTTTAAAGCCTGTTTGAGCATTTCAGCATTTTCTAGGGTAATGCCTAACTTACTGGCAAACAAAATAGCTTTATTTTTACCTTCTTGGTGATTCAGATTTAGAGAATATTCTTCTATTTTATTGCCTAAATCTGCTAGATGACCATTGGGCAGTTACACTATTAATAACTTTTTTTGAAGGACAAAATAGAATATTAGTCTGCTACGATAATCGACTTTTACTCAAATGTCAATTATATCGTCTTTGAGCTGGGTGGCTGGTTTATCAACATTATTGATGGGTGGCAAAATGGATCGGTGAATCTGCTCTTCCTTTCAATGCCCAATGCCCAATGCCCAATGCCCAATCCCCGATGCCCAATTCTCAATGCCAATAAAAAAGCCAGGGATGGATATCCCCAGCTCGAAACATAGCACAATTAGTTTTGAGAGTTGGTAGGGCGATGTTTCAGAATCGACCCCACCCACTTTTACCCAAATTAAATCAGGGTAATGTCAGCAGCCGTAATGCCCGGTCTGCCATTCAGAATTGCCAGCGTAACTACTCCGCCAGCAGTACCAACACCGTTAGAGTCATATCCTAGTCGTCCAGTTTCATTTTCATAAAAGACGAACGGCTCTGTCGCGCCCGCCCCGGCTGGACCAAAAGTGCCATCGTAAGACCCACTCTCAAGCGGCAAGAACGCCTTCGAAGAAATTCGATTCGTATTATCCAGTACCCTCAAGTTGGGGAAGCCGTTGGAGCCATTGATTTGGAAGATAAACTTGTCTTGGCCACTCGTAAAATCGCCGATTTGGTCTGTGTCAGTACCCACGGCGCCCTCGCCGAAGTTGTTGTAGTAGAAGCTGTCATTACCCGATCCGCCAATCAGCGTGTCAGCACCAGGCCCCCCGCCGAGAGAGTCGTTACCGTCGCCGCCGATCAAATAGTCTTTTCCAAAACCGCCCAGCAAGGTGTCGTTTCCAGCACCGGCATTTAAGGTATCGTCCCCGGCTCCTCCAGCGGCGTCGGTAGCATTGGATGAGTCGCCGAACAGGATGTCATCCCCGTTACCAGTAGTGATCACATCAGTGCCGTTGCCACCAATAATGAAGTTGCTGCCTAAGGTATCGCTAATCAAGTTTGGCGCTGTAAGACCGGTAAAGCTGACGCCGCTAGCGTAGGAGATGAAGTCGTTACCCGCAACGTTGCCAATCACGCGATCGCGATTGCTGCCAAAGATGATGGTGTCACTTCCCTCGCCACCGTTCATGAGGTTGGTGACGGTGAAGCTGCTGCCAGTAGTAGGATTGGTGTAGCCAATTAACAGATCGCCGCCCAGACCGCCTTCGAGAGTAATCAAAGCAGTACCAGTACCAGCAAAAATGGCCTTGGTAGCATCGATAGTATCGTTGCCATCTCCACCGGCTGCGTTAGTAAAGGTACCGCTCAGGCTGTCGTTGCCTTCACCGCCGACCATTGTATCCGTCGCAAAAGCTGCAACGATCGTGTCATTGCCTACTCCGCCGTCGAGCAAGTTGCGACCCGCGAAGCCGGGAAATGAACTCTGGGCGCCTCCGCTCAAAGTTAGATTCGATACCCTGGATGATTCGATGAAGTCGTCGCCTGCACCTCCCAAAGCGGTATCCTGCGTGGCAAAAACCCTGATCGTGTCGTTGCCGTCGCCGCCCTCAAAGAAGTTTCTGCCGGCTTCAAACTCGCCGATCGCCCCGGTGAGAGAATCGTTGCCGCCACCACCAATCAAGGTGGTTCTCTCAATGCCGATCGTAATGACGCTGCCCTGAGCAAACGGGCTTGTCTGGGTACGGTTGGTAATGAATAAGATGTCGTCGTCCAGATCGCCCGACAGGTAGCTGTTGCTGGCCACACCTCTTAGGGTGTCGTTGCCTTTACCGCCAAAGAGACTGTCTCTTACATTGATACCTACAACCAAGTCGTCGCCCAAATCACCCCGCAAGTAGTTGCTGCCTTCATTGCCAGCGAAGCCTCCGGTTAGGGGAAGACCGAGGTTGTTGCCACCCCCTGCGATGAAGAAGCCGATCGAGTCATTGTCCTTACCGCCGTAGAGGGAATCTGCTCTCTGGGCCCCTCCCAGCATCGTATCTGCGCCCTCATTACCAAACATGAGGTTAGCTTCGACAGTACCTTGGATCAAGTCTTCTCCCAAACCGCCGTACAGGCTAGCGCGGGCTTCAGCGATCATGGTGTCATTGCCGGAGTCGCCAAATAGCAAAGCCGGAGTCCGCTGAGATCTGATTGAATCTTCGTCGTCGCCGCCGTATATGGTATCGTTCGGGCCAACTGAAATCAGAGTATCGTTATCGCCTTGGCCAAATATTAAGCTGCCGCCCAGGGTGGAAGTTCTAATGAAATCCGCCCCCTCTCCGGCGAATACTGTATCCGGGCCTAGCCCCGGAAGGTTTAAATCTAGTTGATTAGAATTGTCATCTAACGTTGTCATAAAGCTTCACTCCTCTACTTGTTGGTCATCGCTGGTGCGACTACAGACACTGCCTAGAACACCGAATGTTTGGATTCCGCTGTAGTTTAACCTGTTTGCCAGCCGCAAGTCTAGCCTACTGGCGTTAACCCTGTCTAGACTTTCTCCCTCGCGGATTTTTTGCTTGTAAGCTTTTATTTTCAAAGTCTTCACCCTTTAATAATCCTGGTGCACTGTCTCAGGTGCTCACGCTCAAGAAGACGCGGCTCATATTCTTAATGTTCCATTCTGGATTGGCGGTCGGGGATCGCGTCCGGATGAGGAAATTAAAGATTAAAAAAGGCGGATCTGGGTGATCGGGAAGACAAGGAAAATTGGGAGATTTTTACTTGGTAACAAGGCTTTGTGGCAATTTCCGGTTTTCCAGGCAGGGCCGTCATTTAATAATTCTGGCCCGGATTGAACTCGGTACCGCTCCGGGCTTTAAAAGTCTACGCCCCGCTTTAGTTCTACGCCCCGATCGCCGTAGTGTTTGTGACAGTATACCTCGGAGTGTACGCTTGCCAAGTCAAAGTAAGCGTGGGGTTTGTGGCAGCGCCCGGTGATAATGATTTCTGTATCCCGCGGCTTGCGTAGCAGGGCTTCGACGATCGGCTCTACCGGCAGCAGTTCTAAGTCTACTGTGGGATTGAGTTCGTCGAGAATAATCGTTTTGTACCAGCCGCTGGCGATCGCACATTTGGCGATTTCCCAGCCGCGTTCTGCTTCGATGCAGTCTAGCTCTTGCTGTTGCCCCCGCCAAACTATAGCATCTCGGCCGCACCGCTGGTGGTCTACTAGCTGCGGGTAGCTTTGTCGCAAAGCTGCGATCGCGGCATCTTCTGTATAACCGGTGCCGCCTTTCAGCCACTGCACGATTAACACCCGGTGAGATTGGTCTTGACTGATACCCCTACCTATTGCCTGCAAAGCTTTGCCCAAAGCGCTCGTAGACTTGCCTTTCCCCGCTCCAGTGTATATTTCGATACCGGAAATATGATGCTCTGCCGCTGCGGGGTGATAGTGGGGCTTCATTTCTGAGTGTAAGTCGGCAATCTCCAGCAAAGCTTCCGGGGCCGCTCGGCCTGTGGCGATGACTTCTAAATATTCTGGTTTGTTTTTGAGGGTTTGGACTACTTCGTCAACTGGCAGCAAACCCAAGTCCAATACGGGGTTTAGTTCGTCTAGTACCACGACGGAATAGAGTTCGCTGGCGATCGCTCCTTTGGCGATATCCCAGCCTCGCTGAGCTTCGGCGCGATCGAAGCGGGTGATTGCTTCGGCCCCAAAATATTCGGCTCTGCCGGTACGCACTTGGTCGATCAAATGGGGAAATGCCCGTTGCAAGGCTTCTATTGCCCCGTCTTCGTCGTAGGAGCGGCCGGGGCCTTTGAGAAAGCGCAGCAACAAAACTCGCGTGGGCGAGTCAGAATTGATACCCAGCCCGATCGACCGCAACACTACTCCCAAAGCTGCCTGAGACTTGCCTTTACCAGCGCCGTCGTAGACGTGAATCTGACCCGCGGCGCGTTCCGACCGGGATGAGGCTGTCCGAATACCAATGCCATTCCTTACCATAATCAGCAGTTGTTTGAGTCTGTAGCGGGGTGGGTATTCGATCGCGCGCCTTGAATGTTTAATTTTTCCATTCTTTTGGCGGATCTCAACAGATTATACGATAACTTCTAACCCCCAATCTTTTAAGCAGCGATCAAACGCAATCAGGTGCTCAAACCTCCGGTTAAGATTATTCCGTTTGTGCTGTACAATTAAAATTTAACACGGACTGATATACCTAAAGGCTTATGATTGCGAGTGTTTTCCCATTTCGGACTGTTTTGGTGCAAATTTTAATTATGTTTTTGGCGATCGCGATCGAATCGTGGTTTTTGCAAAAACTACTTAAACTCGGCCCCAAAACCAGCATTGAATATACAGCCATCCTCAATCTATCTTGTACTTGCGTAGGCTGGTTAGTTTTCTTCGGCATTGAAAGCGTTCTTAGCAAAGAATTGCGGGAACAGCTTATCGGTTATATTTTATTAGGACGTGGGGATAATGTTTACGCTCCAATAACTATGATAGCACTCTCAGTATTAGCAGTAACATTTGTAGCTAAATGGCAGGGATTAGAATTCATAGACAACATGGTTTCCGGCAATAAAAAAGCTGCCAAACCTCAGTTTTTAGGGCCACCCACCCTCACCCGCCGTCCTCCCAAAAAAACTTTTCAAGTAACTACCCAGTTTGGGGGAATTTTAATCGCCCACACTGTTAGCAATCTCGTTATTTTAACCGTGTTGTTTTTGCAAAGCGTCTATTGAAATTTATGATGAAGCAATTTTTAGATGTCACTCAGCAACTCACTAAGCTGACGAACAACCTTTGGGAAACCAATAAAAAAATCCAAAAGGCGATGATTCCGCCTAAAGTTGTTCACTGGAAGACTCCTTTACTACTCAGCATCTTTTTAGCTTTGCTGACAGTGGCGGCAGTCACTGACTGGCGGACGAGAACTCTGCTTTTTGATATGAGTTGGTTATTTTTTACACTTTCAATGGGTTTGCTGACCAGCCAGCAACCTTTTGTGATTAAAGGAGTAAGTCTGAGTCCGTGGGTGACAAGCATCTTAATTGGCTTGTGGTTACTGATAAGATTGCCGTCGGATAGGAAGGAAATAGCATGGATAGCTGGCCCACTTATAGCAGTAGTAGTTCTGGCGACAATAGAGATTTGGAATAGCGAGTCAAAACGGGAAGGTATCAGGTCGTTGGTGCGCCCTCAGTTTTTGATGATTACTCTAGTTCACCTGCTGTTTTCCTGTTGGTTTGCTTTTCACTTTTTAATTCAAGGTTGGATACAACAGTATCCGAGCGTTTTATCTCAGGATTTGAGGCAAAGCGATTATGTGGTGACATTTCAACAGCCAACTATTAATCGCTCCCGAGGAGTTGTCATCCTCAATGAAATGGAGCGATACCTGCGAAATGAAGCCCGCACAAAACCGTGGGCGCAAGTAGAGCAAATGTTAATAGATATTGACAACGAGCGATTTTTTCTGCGGAATCAAGCCTTAAAAACAACTGGGGTAGTCGCAGAAGATGCGAGGTGGGATGTCAAAACTTCGATCGTCCAAGGAGATTCCCGCTATCAGTTAGAGATGCAGGCAACTTGGCTGGGGCTGGTTTTTAGACCGGAAATATATTCGTTTACCAAATCTTGCGAGGTGTTCAATATAGGCAATAGGGCGACTGTAACCTGCGATGCGATCAAACGCTCTCAACCCGGACAGAAAAAAGATGGAACGGCGGGGGACAGCCAAGTTTGATTCTGTCTCTGTTAACTAATTGCGATCGGTATAGCGGGAGAGTAGGAGGGTCTAAGAGTGGGAGCTTCTGAGAGGCGGAGATGGAAAAAATCCTCTTTCTTCCCTCTTCCCTCTTCCCTCTTCCTTACACTAAAGTATGGCGAAAGTTTCCAGTGGGTTAATAACTAGATGAATTTGAGAAGAATCTTGACAGTCGCGACCAATGTATTTTGGGAAGTAATTCGCGATCGCATCCTTTACTTAATTATTATTTTTGCTCTGTTGATGGGCGCCTCGGTACGGTTGATACCGGAATTGGCGGCGACAACCGAAAAGAAAATTATCTTAGATATCGGTTTAGCTGCTATGAGCATTCTCGGTCTAATTGCCACAGTTTTTGTGGCTACCGGATTGGTCAACAAAGAAATTGAAAAGCGCACTGTTTATCTGTTAGTTGCTAAGCCGATAAGTCGGGCTGAGTTAATTGTGGGCAAGCACTTAGGGCTGTCGGCCGTGCTGGCGGTGCTTGTAGGGGCAATGACGGTTATCTATCTGGCTATTCTGAGTTTGAGCCGCATTCCTTTCCCTTTGGAAAGCATTTTAATCGCTTCGTTGTTTGTCTGGTTTGAGCTGTGTCTGATGGCTGGTGTCGGGATTTTATTTGGAGTTTTTAGCAGTTCGCTGTTGGCAACTTTACTGACATTTGGCGTTTATTTGATGGGACATTCGACGCGGGATTTAGTGGCTTTGGGCAAGTTAACTAAAAATCCTGGCATTGAACAATTGATGATGGGACTTTATCTGGTTTTGCCGGATTTAGCCAGATTCAATTTGAGAAACGATGCTGTTTACGGACAAGTTCCTTACTTGGCAGGTTTGATTACAGATGCTGGCTACGGTTTGCTGTATGTGGTGCTGCTGCTGTCAATTGCGATCGCCATATTTTCCCGCCGGGAATTTTAAAGCGCGCATTCCGCACCTTTAGGGTAATGGTTTGTAGTGAAGACTAAAATCCTCACTACAAACAATTTTATTATCGACTTAGAGCGCTAAGATATAGAGAAGGTTATCGATCGCCAATTTCGACTAAAACTCAAACTTTTATTGGTAAAATGAGGTGACTTATGACTACTATAATTCACAAACCGATATCCCCGCTCAAGATTACTTGGCCACTGCTACCCGATGATTTCATCCTACCAGACGACCCTGTAGACGATATAGACCATCCCTTGCTAGCTAACGGTTTGCGCCAGTCTGTAGTGGATTCCCCGGAACTAATGCAAGACGCACTAATAGTTTCTAATTTTGCTTTGTGTGCTGCTGTGGACGATCGCACTATTTGCAAAGCCCCAGACTGGATGTACGTGCAGCCGGTTCAAAAGAGGCCTCACAACTATCCCCGCCGCAGTTACACGCCTCATACCGAAGGAACAGTTCCTTTTGTAGTGATGGAATTTCTATCAGCTACTTACGGCGACGAATACTCTGTCGAACACACAGAACAAATCGGCAAGTGGTTTTTTTACGAACAAGTAATCAAAGTTCCTCGCTATGTCATTTTTCGGCCGCATACAGGCCGAATAGAAGTTTATGCGCTGGAATCCGAGCGTTATGAAAATCAAAATCCTGATGAAAACGGCCGTTATTTAATACCTGGATTAAATCTATTTTTGGGAGTGTGGCAGGGAACTCGCGAAGGTAGAACGGGATATTGGCTGCGCTGGTGG
Organism: Microcoleus sp. T3_A4; assembly: GCF_036700465.1. Classification (NCBI taxonomy): domain Bacteria; kingdom Bacillati; phylum Cyanobacteriota; class Cyanophyceae; order Oscillatoriales; family Microcoleaceae; genus Microcoleus; species Microcoleus sp. T3_A4. The sequence continues at coordinate 22,832 of NZ_JAUBOY010000072.1, forward strand.
ACGGAGGGCGGAGAACTGCTTTTGTGGCCGGAAGAAAGGGCAGAAAATGAACGCCAGCGAGCCGATCGCCAACAGCAAGACAAAGAGTTAGTCGAAACGCTGCTGGAACAGGAAAGACAGCGAAATCAAGAGCTTTTGGCTCGATTGGCAGCCCTCGGTCTCGATCCCGAATAGCATTAGAAGTCTGAGGGAAGTCGGAAGAATGAACAGGTTCGAGGGAAGAAGGGAAACCGATCGAAATATGCTGTCTTCATCCTTCTTTCTTGAGTTTACTGTCTTACTTATGTGTTGGTAAAACAAGGTGAAATTATGTTAACAGAAAAACTTGAAGAATTAAAAAATATTTTCGCAGAGATGGAACGGGCTTTGATTGCCTACTCCGGCGGAATTGACAGCACTTTGGTAGCAAAAATCGCTTTTGATGTATTGGGCGATCGCGCTTTGGCAGTGACGGCTGTTTCGCCGTCTTTACTGCCCGAGGATTTAGAAGATGCGCGCATTCAAGCAGCAGAAATTGGCATTGCCCATCAGGAAGTAGAAACTCAGGAAATGGCAAATCCCAATTACACTTCTAACCCAGTTAACCGCTGCTATTTCTGCAAAAGCGAACTGCATGATACTTTGAAACCTCTAGCACTAGCAAAGGGTTATCCTTATGTGGTTGATGGGGTTAATGGTGACGATTTAAAGGATTACCGTCCCGGAATTCAGGCTGCGAAGGAACGCGGCGCGCGATCGCCTTTAGCAGAAGTAGGCATGAGTAAATTGGAAGTGCGGCAGTTGGCCAAAGAATTGGGTTTGCCTTGGTGGGACAAACCGGCTCAACCGTGTTTGAGTTCGCGCTTTCCTTACGGCGAAGAAATCACCGTTGGAAAGTTGCAAAGAGTGGGGCGCGCCGAACGGTATTTGCGCCAGTTGGGACTGAAAAATTTGCGAGTGCGATCGGACGGAGATACGGCCCGCATTGAGTTACCAGCAGAGGAGATTAAGCAGTTTGTGTTAAATGCGGATTTGCCTGCATTAGTCGCGGTGTTTCAAGAGTTTGGTTTTGTTTACGCGACTTTGGATTTGGAGGGGTTTCGCAGTGGCAAATTAAATCAGGTTTTGCAGCCGCAGTTGTTGCAGGCAAAAGGTTGATTAATTTTCCCGAATACAAAAAATTTCTCATGATTGATGTAGTTTGGGAAATGGACAAAGGGGAACCCTGGCAATCGAACCTTTATAGTGGCGTTGCTTAATCAGGGTATGAAAAAAATAACTTTAAAATCCCAAAGCTTTGTGGATACTCGTTTCTATGACGGTCATATTTAGCGTTTCATACCGTAAATCAGCAACGCCTAGGATGTTTGCCGTAGATTTGGGATGTGCCATGTAATAGCAAATCCGGTTTTATTAATACCCCCTTTATTTCTTAATCCCCCTTGATATCATTTCCGGTTACACTCATACATGATGTTGACGGTTGACGGTTGACTGTTGACGCCGTGAACAGTCAACAGTCAACAGTCAACAGTCAACAGTCAACTCGAATTTACTATTCCGATGCTAACGGATTTGATATGATATCATGTCCGGGAACACGCCCATAGTAAAATGAATAAGTATGCCTTCAGTCGCCAGCATCCACGCTCTCCCATGC